>DATKTN010000241.1:0-3667 GCA_035531135.1 Anaerolineae bacterium | reverse complement strand
TAGTACTACAACCTCACTTATGGTGAGCGATTCCTATGGATACCCGTTTCAGGCCATGCAACGCCGCGCCGCCGGTAATGGCTGCGGCGAGCTTGCTGGCGTCTGGTTCGCCGCCAGTGCGACCACGCCAGACAGAGTTCGGGAGAACGAGGTGGCAACGGCAATGCGACTTCCAGAAGCCGTCGCACCTCGGGAACGCTCACCTCGGCCATGTCTGGAGCCTGCGGATTTTTCCCCCTCCGCCTGGCGGATCGAAGCCAACCAGGCGTGTGCCATCATGGAGAGGGTAACGTGACGATGCCAACTGTGCCAGTAACGGACTTCATACTCGTCAAGCCCCGCCTCTCCCTTCCCTTCTTCAATGGTGGTTTCGATACTCCAACGGGCCGCTGCGATCTCCGCCAGCGCCACCACGGGCGTCTCCGGCGGAGCGTTGGACAAGTAGTAAGCCATATCCGTCGGGTCGGAAACGGAGCGACGGGCCAGCAACCATCCATCTGGGCCCGGCAATCCATCTCGGCTCTCCACAATCCGCACCGCTGCCCAGTCGTACGTCCGTGGTCCCTTTTCCCCTTCGCTCACCGTCAGTCGCTGCCAGATCTCTCCCGGCAAGGAGGTGATCACCGCCGCCACAGTCTTCCCAGAAGGGGCGCCCTTCGCCAGCCGCGGCTTCTCTCTCGGCCGTCCCAGCAGCCCCTTCGTCGGTTCCTCCACGGGCGGCCGCTCCTGCCAGACCGGTGTCGTGCTCGAGACAGCCAAGACGTACCTCTTGCCCGCCCCAGCGACGGCATCCCGCAGGTAGGGCGCGTCTCCGTACACCTCATCCCCCGTCACCCACGCCATCGGCACCCCCTGTGCCCACGCGTGCTCCAGCATCTCCAACGCCAACTGCGGCTTCGTCTTGAACGTCACATCGTCCGGCACCTGCGCCTCCCGACGACGCTCCTCATCCGTGCACCAATCCTCCGGCAGGTACAGCCGCCGATCCAGAAAGGTGTAGGCTCGCCGGTTGAAGTAGGTCAGGAGGACACCTACCTGGGAATTCTCTACCTTCCCTGCGGTGCCGGTATACTGCCGCTTGACGCCCACCGACTTCGTCCCTTTCTTCAGAAAGCCGGTCTCATCTACCACCCCGATGCCACCTTCGTCTCCAAACCGCTCAATGACGAAGCATTCCAGCTCATCCCGCGCCTCGTCCGCCTCCCAATGGGCACTGTACAGCAGGCGCTGCATCGGTTGTGGATCGTCTTCTCCCACGATTTCCGCCATCTGCCAGCAGTTCTTCCTCTCTACCGGTGCCAGCAAACCGCGCAGATACCGCCGAGCTTCCTCGCGCGGTTCACTGCGGGCGAAAAGGGGTGCGAAACGCGCATGGAAGTCCTCGAATTCCGTGGCCCACTGTTCCACTTGCTCAAGTTCGTCTGCACTCATTGGCCTTTCTTGCCTCCCAGCTCTTGGAGGTCTTTATCGCATATCTTGCCGAAAAGCGCAAGTCATAAGTGAGGTTGTAGTACTAGACAATCACGAGAGGCTGTATGAGATGGGGTACGAGGACGCCAGGGCAGCGTGGGAGCGGGTGGGGAGGGCGGTGGAAGGGGGTAGCGCGTGAGCGTGCTCTTCACGCCGGGAAGGATCGGGACGCTCGAGTTGCCCAACCGGCTGGTGCGCTCGGCCACGGCCGAGCGTATGGCGGACGGCGATGGGCGACCCAAACCGCAACTGCGCGCGCTGTACGAGGAGTTGGTGCGGGGTGGGGTGGGGTTGATCGTCACCGGCCACATGTACGTGCATCCTTCGGGCAAGGCTCACGCCGAGATGACCGGCATCCATTCTGACGAGATGGTCCCGGCCCTGGCGGAACTGGCGCAGGCGGTCCACCGCGAGGGGGGCCGGGTGGTGGCGCAGATCAACCATGGGGGGATGCAGTGCAGCCGGGAGACTGTGCCCCAGACGATCGCCCCTTCGAAGATAGAGGCCCCGTTCCTGAGCCGGGCCGCGCGGGAAATGACGCGCGACGAGATCGCGCTCCTGGTCCAGGCCTACGGGCAGGCCGCCCGCCGGGCACGCCAGGCCGGCTTCGACGGGGTCCAACTGCACGGGGCGCACGGGTACCTGATCGGCCAGTTCCTGTCCCCCTTCGTCAACCGCCGCACCGACGAATGGGGTGGCGACCTGGAAGGACGCATGCGTTTCTTGCGGGCGGTATGCGAGGCCGTCCGGGAGCAGGTGGGACCGGACTACCCCGTGTTCATCAAACTCGGCATGATGGACGGGGTGGAGGGGGGCCTGACCCCTGAAGAGGGGGTGCGGGTGGTGGCGGCGCTGGAGCGGATGGGGCTGGACGCGGTGGAGATCAGCGGGGGGATTGGAGGAGATCGGAACATTAACGCCCGCCCGGGGATCCGCTCCGAGGCGGACGAGGGGTATTTCCGGCCCCTGGCCCGGCAGGCGCGGCCGCTCACCCGGCTGCCGATTCTCCTGGTGGGCGGCTTTCGCTCCCGGCGGGTGATGGAGGAGGTGCTGGCCGCGGGCGAGGCCGACTTTATCTCCCTCGGCCGGCCGCTGATCTGCGAGCCGGATTTGCCGAACCGGCTGCGTGCAGGGATGCAGGAGCGGTCGGCCTGCATCTCGGCCAACCGCTGCTGGGCGGAGGGGCCAAACGAGGGGATCGCCTGCAAGTGTCCCGTCGAGAAAGTGACACGTTAACGTGTAACTCTGATCCCAGATCCCAGCGGCCACGAGGCCGCGAATGAATTGGCGGCGTCACGAGGCGCGATCATGGCTTGCGAAGGGCTGAATCTGCTCTGCGATTTCGGCGGGGATGGCCCCGTCGTTCACCTGGCGCACGCCAACGGTTTTCCGCCGGCCACTTATCGCCCGCTGGCGGAGACGTTGGCGGACCGCTATCACGTCATCGCCCTACCGTCCCGGCCGCTGTGGCCGGGCAGCCGGCCGGCGAGCGCCCCGGACTGGCACCCTTTGGCCGATGACCTGATCGAGGGGCTGGATGGCCTGGGCCTGAGCGGCATCGTCGGGGTGGGCCATTCACTCGGCGGGGTGCTCACGATGTGGGCCGCCGTCCAGCGCCCGGACCTCTTTCGCGCCGTCGTGCTGATTGACCCGGTCATCCTGCCGCCGGCCCGGTTGCGGGCGGTGCGGCTGCTGCGCGCGCTGCGGATCGAGCGGCGGTTGCCGCTGGTGCAGGGGGCCCTGCACCGGCGGCGGGTCTGGCCCAGCCGCCAGGCCTGCTACGAGCACTATCGGGGCAAGCCGTTCTTTGCTGCCTGGCCCGAGGCCAGCCTGTGGGCCTACGTGGAGGCGGGGACGCGCGAGCGCGCCGGCGGGCAGGTGGAACTGGTCTACCTGCCCGAGTGGGAGGCGCACGTCTTCGCTACCATCCCAACCGATGCCTGGAAGGCTGTGCCGCGTTT
Organism: Anaerolineae bacterium; assembly: GCA_035531135.1. Classification (GTDB taxonomy): domain Bacteria; phylum Chloroflexota; class Anaerolineae; order B4-G1; family B4-G1; genus DATKTN01. Next base: position 236 of record DATKTN010000241.1, on the reverse strand, counting down.
GCGCACGCCGGCGCTGATCGTGCGCGGCGAGCATTCCGCCACGTTCCGGGCGGAGTGCCTGGCGCGCGTGGAGCACCTGCTGCCCCACGCGCGTTTCGCCGTCATTGCCGGCGCCGGCCACCTGGTGCCGATGGAGCGACCGGGGGAGACTGGGAGGGCAATACGGGCCTTCCTGGATGCGGAAAGAGCGACTGAAGTCGCCACTACGAACCTATCCTGCCACTAAAGTCGCCCAT
>DATKTN010000240.1:0-5799 GCA_035531135.1 Anaerolineae bacterium | reverse complement strand
GTGTCGCCTGCAGCCGTTCAGGTCGCCGAAGCATACCTATAGATGAGGCCGTCGTCGGGACACGGTGGGGGGATCAGGCCGGAGGCACCGTACCGGCCTGTTTGGGGGAGGGGGTCGGGAATCGATCCCGGTCGATTCCCGACCCCACTACAGGGTTATTGAGGAGGGATTGGCCCAGTCCTTCGCATAGTCATTATGGCCAGCGGCGTCTGGGTGTCAGGCAAACGGATGTGTGCCAGGGTGGCGCAGGTTTGAGAGGCAAGAATGCTCAGATGTGGTATACTAGTGGGAGGCGATTCACTGTGGCAACCGGTGTTCTTCTACTCAACGTGACATACGAACCCCTGCGGATCATCCCCATCCGGCGGGCGGTCGGCCTGATGACGCGGGGTGTGGTCGAGGGCGTGGAGGGCGTCGCGGCCCGGCTGCACACGCCCAGCACGGTTTTCGAGGTACCCTCCGTGCTGCGGCTGCGCTACTATGTGACCGTCCCCCAGCGCGGGGCCGTGTGGAGCCGGCGCAGTGTCCTCACCCGCGACCGCTACACCTGCGTGTACTGCGGTGCTCGTGTTGGCGAGTGGCATCGTGGCCGGGTTCTCACCCGTGCCGACTTTTCCGTGGATCACCTGATCCCGCGCAGTCAGGGTGGGGGCAACACCTGGGGCAACACCGCCTGCGCCTGCCGCTGGTGCAACGGGCGCAAGGACAACCGCACGCCGCACGAGGCGGGGATGCGCCTCCGGTGGGAGCCCAAGACGCCTCGCGTCAACTACCTGGTTGCCTCCGGGGAGATGCCGGCCGAATGGCGGGTCTATCTGCGAATGTAAGAGACCCTTAGGATCTTGCCTGACCGGAGACCCTAAGGGTCTTATCTACTGGCCGTAGACGTGGGTATAGCGGTCGTGGAGCTTGGCCACGTCTTCCGGCGGGATTTCCTCCGGCTGGCCCAGTTGCAGCGCCAGCCAGACCGTGTGTGCCACGTCCTCGACCATCACTGCCGCCTTGACCGCGGCCTTGGCCGTGGGACCCATCGTGAAAACCCCGTGTTGCTTGAGGAGCACGGCCGGTGACGAGCCGATGTGCTCGACCACCTGCCGGCCGATCTCCTCGTCGCCGATCAGGGCAAAGCCAGCGCAGGGAATGGGGCCGCCAAACTCGTCGCCCATTGCGGTCAGATAGACCGGGATCGGCCGGCCCAGTGCGGCGAACGCCGTGGCATAGGGGGAATGCGTGTGCACTGCACCGTTGACGTCCGGCCTGTGACGGTAGATGTAGAGGTGGCTGGCCGTGTCGGACGAGGGTTTGAGCGTTCCCTCGACCACGTCTCCCTGCAGGTTCACGACGACGTGATGCTCGGGACGCAGTTCTTCGTAGCGTATGCCGCTGGGCTTGATCACCACCAGCCCGGTCTCCGGGTCCCTGGCGCTGACGTTGCCGCCTGTCCAGGTCACCAGGCGATTCTTTGGCAATTCCAGGTGCAGTCTGTACACCTCTTCTTTCAGATGTTCAAGCATGGAACCTCGCTCGGATGCTTTTTATCCGCTTTCGCGCCAGGCGCTCGTGCTAGCCGCTGGCCAGGACTTGCTGCTTGAGGGCCTTCAAGCGCTTCATCACGTCATTTGGCCCCCGGCCGAAATAGTCGTGCAGTTTCAGGTACTCTGCGTAGAGCTGGTCGTAGGTGGCCGTGTGGGCCGGGTTGGGCCGGTAGACGACGTCCTGCAGGCGCGCCATGTGTTGTGCTGCCTCAAAGATGGTGTCGTAGCCACCGGCTTCCCTGCCCGCGGCGACGGCGGCGAACATGGCCGAGCCCAAGGCCCCCGCCTGGGCCGTAGCGGCGACGCTGATCTCCCGCCCGGTGACGTCGGAGTAGATCTGCATCAGCAGCTTGTTCCGCTCCGGCAAGCCCCCGCAGGCGACGATCTCGTTCACGGCGACGCCGTTTTTCTCGAACCCCTCGATGATCACGCGCGTGCCAAAGGCCGTGGCCTCGATCAGTGCCCGGTAGATGTCCTCTGGCCTGGTGGCCAGCGTCGCTCCCACCAGCAGCCCGGTCAGGTCCACGTCGACCAGGATGGAGCGGTTGCCGTTCCACCAATCCAGCGCGACGAGCCCGTGCTCGCCCGGCTTTTGCTGGGCAGCCTTCTCCTCCAGCAACTGGTGCGGGTTCAGCCCCCGCGCCCTGGCCTCCTCCTCGTACGCCGCGGGCACACAATTGTCCACGAACCAGGCAAAGTGGTCCCCGACGCAGGACTGGCCGGCCTCGAAGCCAAAGTAGCCGGGGATGATGCCGTCCTCCACGACGCCGCACATCCCCTCGACGGTCTTTTCCTCTGTGCCCAACACCATGTGGCAGATCGAGGTGCCCATGATGGCCACCAGCCGTCCCGGTTCCACGACCGTCGCCGCCGGGACAGAGACGTGCGCGTCCACGTTCCCAATTGGCACCGCCGTCCCCGGCCGCAGGCCCGTGATGTCGGCCATCTCCGGCGTGAGACTCCCGGCCCGCTGCCCCAGGGGATAGATCTCCCGCGACAGCTTCTCGTCCACCACGTTCCGCAGCCGGGGGTCGAGCGCGGCGAAGAAATCGTCGCTGGGATACCCCTGTCGCTTGTGCCAGATGGCCTTGTAGCCTGCTGTGCAAGAGTTGCGCCGCTCCTCACCGGTGAGCTGGAGCACGATCCAGTCCGCTCCCTCGAGATAACGGTCCGCCGCCTCGTAGACCTCCGGCGCCTTGTTGAGCGTCTCCCAGATCTTGGGAAAGAACCATTCGGAGGAGATCTTGCCGCCGTAGCGGGAGAGCCACGTCTCGCCTCGCTCCTCCGCGATCTCGTTCAACCGGTTGGCCTCGGGTTGAGCGGCGTGGTGCTTCCAGATCTTGACCCATGCGTAGGGGTTGTCCCGCCACTCCGGCTTTGTGCAGAGGGGCGTGCCCGCCTCGTCGATGGGCATCATCGTGCAGGCGGTAAAGTCGGTGCCAACGCCGATGACGTCGTCCGAGTTCACCCCGCCCTCCCGCAGGACGGCGGGGACCGTCACCCGCAGCACCTCGATGTAGTCCGCCGGGTTCTGCAGCGCAAAGTCGGGCGGGAGCTGCTCGCCGGTGCCGGGCAACGTCTCGTCAATCACGCCGTCGGCGTAAGCGTGGACGGTCGTGGCGACCTCCTCGCCTGTCGCCACGTCAACCAGCACCGCCCGTCCCGATTCGGTGCCGTAATCCACTCCGATTGCATATTTGCGGTCGCTCACATCAACCTCCTTTTCCGCGATCAACTCGCGTCCCTCGGATGCTTTTTATCCGCGTGATAGTAAACGTCCCAGCCCATGTACTTGCTCAGCGCCTCGTTCACGGCCCCTGCACACTGAGACAGGTTGACCGCCACGTGGTGCTCGTAGCCGTTCTCACAGATGTGGTGCAACAACCCCTGAAAGTCCGGGATGTGTACGACGCCGTAGCCGCCAAAGGTCTCCAGGGGATCATCGGTCAACTCCCCTTCGCCCAGGTAGGCACGGATGACGCCACACTCGTCGTCGGTTGAAACCCGGCAGTATGTGAACGGGCTGCTCTTGATACGTCCCACCACCGTCCCGTAGGTGTTCTCTTTGCCCACCGTTCCGGCGATGATCTCCTGGTAGTCCATCTTTGCGTCGGAGAAGACCGCCTTGGGCAGGTTGCTGCAATGGAAGACAACTCCTTTGTCGGGGTCCTCGCCATAGTTGTTGTTCCAGTCCAACAGGGCGCTGGGCCGGCCGGAGGCCAGCGCCATGGCGTACATCCCGATCGCACCGGTGATGTCCGTCTCGCAGGCGCTGGGCATCAGCGTGTTGCTCAGCATGCTCATCACCGTGCAGGGCACGATGCCAAAGAACTCTTCCATCGACGTCCAGCATTGCACCGCCGTGGCCACCAATTCGTGTTCGTCTATCCAGCGCTGCATCACCAGCGCAAACTTGGCCATCTTGAGCAGCGACTCGGCCGGGACGCCTGCGGTCGGCACGTAGGCCTTGATCTCGTCCAGCTTCTGGCGGACCTCGGTATCGTCATCCTGCAGGCGACCGACGCGGCCGAACGCCTCGGAGAGGTCCAGCGACTCTACGCTGATGCCCGACCGTTCCAGGAGCTTTTCGCTGTAGCGCACGGTGATAAAAGCCGCCGGACGTGCACCCAGGATTCCCACCTTTGCGCCGCGCAGGCCGCGTACCACCCGGCAGGTGCCGGCGAACTGGCGCAGGTCCTGGTGGAAGCTCTCGGACTCCGGTGCCACGGTATGCAGCGTGGTGAGCGTGAAGGGAATGCCGTACTGCTTCAGGTTGTTGCACGCGGACATCTTGCCGCAGAAACTGTCCCGCCGGTCCGCGATCGTCATTTTGCCCGTTTCGTCCGGGAAGGCCTGGACGAGCACCGGCACGTCCAGCCCGGACATGCGGAGTGCATTGGCCACGCCGCGCTCGTCGCCGAAATTCGGCAGCGTCACCAGCACGCCGTCAATCTCTTCGCGGTGTTCCTTGAAAAGCGCGGCGCACTTTTCGGCATCGGCCAGGCTCTCGACGCTGCCGAACGTGGTATCCTCCGGCGTGAGCGTGATGGCCTTGATGCCTTCTTCCTCCAACACCTGCAGGATCGTCTGCCGCCCGGTCTTGCAGAGATGGTCGGGGAAAAAGCCCCGGTTGCTGACGATGACACCTAACACTGGTGCGTTCATAGGTATACCTCCTTCTATTCGTTATGTGTTCAAGCCCGCTGTCGCTTCTGGTCAATACGTTCCGTGCTCGAGCGCCGTATCGAACATGGTGACGATGTTTTCGGGGGGGACAAGTGCCTGGATATTGTGGACAGCGGCGAAGACAAACCCTCCACCGGGAGCCAGGTCATCGATCCGTCGCTTGACCTCATCGGCCACGTCTGCCGGCGTGCCAAAAGGCAGCACACGCTGGGTGTCGACCCCGCCGCCCCAAAATGCGATGTCCTGGCCGTACGCTTGCTTCAGTCGCTTCGTGTCCATGCCACGCGCCGAGACTTGGACCGGGTTGAGAATGTCGAACCCCAGTTCGATCAGGTCTGGGATCAGGTCGTGGACAGCCCCACAACCATGGTAGTAGACTTGAGCGTCCGTCTTGTTCTTGATCGCCTCTAACAGGCGGCGTTGCTTGGGCTTGATCATCTTGCGGTAGATATCGGGCGATATGAGCCACCCATCCTGCCCACTCACGTCGTCCCAATACGTGAAAACCTGGAGATATTCCCCCACCTGCTCCAGATAGTTGTTGCAGGACTCGATATAGATCTCGGTGATCTGGTCCATCAACCGGTCGGCAAACCTTGGCTCGGTGACCAGCGCCATGAGGAAATTCTCCAGGCCCATGGTTCTGGCGGGTTGTTCAAAGATCCCGCCCCCGATGACGGCACTGCCGACCAGGGCATAATCCGTGTTTTCGTACAGGTACCTGGCCTGTTCGCGCAGTTGGGCGTTGTACGCAGGGGGATCGGGTTGTGGCCAGGTGTAGTTGTCGAGGGCCTCCATGGTGGCTTCCTTGATAGGAAAGTCGACCCAGTCAAAGTACAGCCCGCCCTCTTTGGGCATGTGCAGTTTTGAGCCCCAACGGTCGATGAAGGCGTAGTAGTCGCCTTCTTCAAAGACGTTCAGACCTGGCGCTGTGGCGGCCGGCAACTGGACCATGCGAAAGTCTACGCCAAAACGCTCCAGCAGCTTCTCATCCAGGTAGGGCAACTGCTGGACGTAGTCGACCAGCTCGATCTCCTCTACGTCCATGCCCAGGTGTTTCTTGAGATCGACGTATGCC
>DATKTN010000239.1:0-5839 GCA_035531135.1 Anaerolineae bacterium | reverse complement strand
CTCCAGACTGACTACACAAGGAGGTCAAAGCTCGCTATATCCTGGCGATGGCCGGTCTGGCGCTGCAGTGAGACCTCTAGACGCTCTGTCGTCTCGAGAGCGATCTCTGACTCCGCGGAGACACAAGTTCTGTTGTTATCTCTTAGTATAGCACACACTCACGAGAAACACAAAATCGCTCGCTTCAGCAACATCAGGTTCACCCTCCGGATACTTCCCCCAGGAACAGGTCGAAGAACAAGGCGACGAGGACACCAGCCGCACGGTTAGCGAATACGACTGGTGCCGATGGCCGCATTGACGCCGATCCACGCCGATCCTGTGTAAGCGAAGCGACTTTATCTGCGTGAATCTGCGTCCGAATGAGATTTGTCAGCCAGTCAGCCGGGCGACCAGGTGGAGCTGACGTTGGCGATGAAGGCCGAGTCGGGTATCTCGCGAGGAACGAGCCACAGGGCACTAGCCCGCATCCGCGCCTTCGACCAGCTCCACGATGCGCTCGTAGCTGGCCTCGATCAGTTGTTCCAATTCTTTGGCCGTGGTCGCATACTCCCACCGCGTGCCCCCATACGGGTCGTCGATGTCGTATGCCGGCCCGGCCATCTCGCTCAGCAGATGCACCTTGTGGGCATACGCAGGGAAGGCCGCGTTCAGCGCTTCGACGTGGCGGCGCGTCATCGCCAGCACCAGGTCCGCCTCGGCCATCAGTGCGCGGGTGACGGTGCGCGAGCGGTGCGCGTGCAGGTCGATCGCCCGTCGAGCCATCTCCTTGAGCGCATGCGCGCTCGCCGGCCGTCCCTCGGTCGTCCAGACGCCGGCCGAGCCAACGTGCCAGCCCCGTCGCGCCTCGTCGCGGGCCAACTGCGCCCGCAACAACGCCTCTGCCATCGGAGAGCGGCACAGGTTCCCGGTGCACACAAAGAGGACCGCTGGCATCACGATCCCTCTCTCCCCATCTCGAAAGCCTCGACCAGCGCCATCAGCCCTCCAGCCACCACCGCATGCCCGCCCAGCACCACCGGCACCCGCGCCGCCGCCGCTGCCCGGGTGAAACGGCGCAAAAAGGGCTCCGCCACCCTGTTCCAGCGGTATAGATCTGAGTTGAAGCGGTCGAACGTCGAGGGCCACAGCTTTCGCGCCGCCAGGATCACCCGATTGTCGAACAGCACTCCATCGGCCAGCTCCGCCAGCTCGTCAAAGAAGCGCTCGACACCCACCACCTGGAGATAATCGGCCAGCAGCGAGCGCACCTCCCCCCGTTCCTGCCGGCCGCTCGCTCGCATCCCCCGCTCCTCGGCAAAGACCCGCACCCAACAGCGGGTCGCCCGCTCCAGGGCCGCCCAGGCCGTCGACGACACCCGGCCCACGACCGCCAGGCTGCCGCCCTCGCGGGCCATCGTGGCCAGCACCCCGTCCAACTGCCGCGCTTCCCAGCCCAACCCGTCGAGGAACTGGCGCAGACGTGGCCCGATGCCCGGATGTCGCTGCGCGATCAGCAGATCCGCCGGTGTATCCAGATCGAAGCGCGTGGCAGCCGACGCGGGGAGATGCTCGACGGGCAGGCCCGCATCGTGGGCCATCGCCCAGGCTACCGCGTTATCGTTCGCCTCCTGAGCGATCAGTGGAGCCATCTCGGGCGCTGGAACCAATCCAACCCAATCACAAGAGTGTAGGTTGTTCGTCACCACCAACTGCTCCGCCTCGCGCAACCGGGACAGCACCTCGACCCAGCGCTCAACGCTCAGGAGCGGAGCCGAGGCCCCCCCGCTGTAGAGCACCCGCTGTGCGTCATACCGCTCGATCAATCCGGCCAGTCGCCGCCCAAAGTGAAACGGTTCCCCTTGCGGATCGAGATCCACCTCAACCGGCAGGTCAGCCAGCGTATCGCCCCAGGCCGGATCGTCAGTCGCGACGATAGCCCGGCCGATCGACCCCGTGCGCAGCAACGATTCCAGCAAATCACGCGCGGCGGCGCGGTGCGCTCCGTCCAGCGCTCGTTCCACCGCGCTCTGCCCCCACCCCCCGACCATGAGGAGTAGAGTGACTTTGTCTGCCAACGAGCCCCTCCTCGTTCACCCCCACCCAAAGGGGGTTCGGTGTCAACCGAACCCCCTTGGTTGAGTGTACACGATCTGTGGGCCGGACCTGCGCCCCACATCTCCGGCGCAACAGGACCTCAAGAGAGTTCTGCTGCGCCCGCAACGTCCCCCGGCATCTCAGGCGAATTCCGGCTGCAGCAGGCCATAGTTACCGTCTTCCCGCCTGTAAACGACATTGATGGCGTCCTCGTCCGCATTCAGAAAGACGTAGAAACTGTGGCCCAGTAACTCCATCTGTTCGATCGCCTCCTCCGGTGACATCGGCCGGACGTCAAAGCGCTTGACGCGGACAATCTCCCCCCGGGTCTCCTCCACCGGCTCCTCGATCGGGAGAACGTCAGCGGCCGCCTGCCAGCGATCCTGGCGCTTGCCTTTGTAGCGCGCGATCTGGCGGTACATCTTGTCCAATACCGCGTCAATCGAAGCAAACATGTCCTGGGTGCGTTCCTCAGCCCGCAAGATCGTACCTCGCACCCGCACCGTCAACTGCGCGACCTGACGATGGGCGGCGCTGCGCGTGTTCTCCACGGTCAGGTCAATCCGCGCATCGTCGATCCAGGGCAGGTAGCGATCCAGCTTCCCCACTTTTTGCTCCACGTATTCGCTCAAACGCGGCGTCACTTCCAGGTTTCGGGCAAAGATAGAGACTTCCACAACCTACCTCCTTCCAACAGATTTGATGTAAACGGACGCAATCGGACGGTCAATCAGGCTTCCGATAGCCGGCACGCGCCAACGTCAGAGCCTGCACACCCCGCGCTTCTCCCTCGTCGTACAGGGCGATCGCGCACGCTTCCAGCGTGGCACCCGTAGTACAGACATCGTCAATCAACAACACGCGCTTACCCGCCAGCCCGTTTCCGGAGCAATGAAACGCGTCGCGGACATTCTCCCTCCGCTGCGCTGCATCGAGTTCGACCTGCGGGGCTGTCGCACGCTGCCGGACCAGCGTCTGCTCGTCCACCGCCAACCCGACCTGGCGGCTCATCTCACGGGCCAGCAACGCCGCCTGGTTGTATCCTCGCTCGCGCAGGCGGGCGGTGTGCAGCGGGACAGGCACGAGGACGTCGACTGGCATCGGATTCTGCAACCAGTACGTTGCCATCAGGTCACCCAGAGGTCCGGCCAGCGCAGTACGACCGCGGTACTTGAGCTGGTGAATCGCCTCGCGGAGCGCCCCTTCAAAGTAGACCGCCGACCGCATGCACTCGATGCGCAAGGGAGATGTTCGGCAACGGTCGCACAGCTCACCAACTGCGACTGCGTCGCCACAACGGCTGCAAAAAGGGGGCTCAACACGAAGGATCTGTTCCAGGCACCCGGCACACAGCCACGTGCCCACCTGGCGACAGCGGATGCAACGTGGGGGAAACAGAAAATCAAGGAACTGACTGCGAACACTGCACCAGCGCAGACTGACCGTCTCAATGACCGACACAGACACAGGCACCTATCTCTGGTGTTACCGTCTGTACGAGCCTGACCACTAAAAACCCAGGCCTCCTGCCCCAAACACCGTCATCAGTTGGATTACAGCCGGCCCGAGCAAGACAATCAAAATAGCAGGAAAGATCAGAAAAGCGACCGGCGGCAGGATCTTGAGCGTCGCTGCGCGGGCCATCTCCTCAGCCCGTTGGCGCCGCCGCACGCGCATCTGATCCGACTGAATGCGCAACACCCTGGCAATACTGACGCCCAGTTGACCCGCCTGAATGATGGCCGCCACGAAAGTCGACACGTCCCGGACCTCCATACTATCCGCCATATCACGCAACGCCTCGCGCCGCAGTTTGCCCAACTGGACCTCCTGGAGTACCCGATTGAACGCCACGCTGAGTTCATTGTCCCACTTTTCGGCCACCCTGGCCAGGGCAGCGTCGAAACCCAGACCCGCTTCCACACAGATCGTCAGCAAATCGAGCGCATCGGGCAGTGACTTGATGATCTCCTTTTGTCGCTTGCGAATCTTGCCCCCCAGCGACAACACCGGCAAATAGAATCCCAACCCCGCCCCCACTGCAGGCAGCAGGATGCGCTGCATGAAGGGCAAGGTCTTGCCCAAAAAGAACAAGGCAACTCCCAATCCTCCGAACAGGAAAGCTGCCAACACACGAATGCCCATATACGTGGTGAGATTGTATGGATTACCTGCCAGATCAAGTTTGTGCTGCAACGCCTCTGTGCTCTTCTGCGGCGACAGGCGCATCGCGAACTCGGCCAGGTTGGTGATCAAAGGCAACAGGATGCGCTCGCTAAAGGGCTGGGATAGTTCGATCTCCTCCAGAGTCGGTGGACGTTCCAGCGTGCCAAACTCCGCCAGACGATCTTCGAGCGCACTACCAGGCTGACGTGACCTTGCCCACCCAAAGACAGCCAGGCCCAGGCCGGCCAGCACAAACAAACCCAAGGCGATGAATATGACGATTCCCATACCCATACCTCCCGGCACCTACACGTCGATATCGACGATCTTGCGAATGATTATGTAACCCACCACGATCCCCAGGACCGCCATGCCAAGCATGATCCACCCACAAGGATGATCGAACAACAGTGAGATAAAGTCGGGATTGATGAGATAAATGACCACCGACAAGATGACCGGGACAGCGCTGAGCAGGTTGCCGGCGCCCCGGCCATAGGCCGTAAGGGCCTGAATATCACCCTTGATCCGAATGCGCTCCCGGATGGTATGACTGATCGAATCCAGTACCTCGGCCAGGTTGCCGCCTACCTCGCGCTGGACGTTGATCGCCGTGATCATCATATCCAGGTCAGCGCTGGGAACGCGCCGCAGCATGTTGCTCAACGCGACCTCCATCGTCAAGCCAAGTTGCTGTTCTTGCACCACCCGCTCAAACTCGTCAGCGATCGGCGGCCCCATCTCTCGCGCCACCGCTTCCATCGCCTGCATCACGCTGTAGCCAGCGCGAATACCGTTCACCATAAGATTGATCGTGTCGGCCAGTTGATCGTCGAACGCCCTCAATCGGCGTTTACGCAACAGTCCAACGTAAAAGCGGGGACCAAAAAAGCCCGCCAGACACGCCCCGGCGGCGACGATGATATCCCGCCTCAGGAAGTAAGTCACTCCCCCAGCGACGACGACCATGATGACGGTGGCTGCCATGAACTCCCCTACGGTGATCTTGAGGTCCGCCCGGGCCAGTTGTGTCGCCAGGTCGGCTCCCAATCCCCGGCTGGCCAGTGCACGGTTCAACGCATCCCCTAGAGGGGACTTGCGCGCCCCCATGGCTGCATCATGCGCGGCAGCCTCTCTGTCCGTGATGCCCAATCGCTCATCGATGAGAGAACGACTGAATCGGCGAGATACGAGCAATCCACCGGCCACGGCAGCCAGGCCGATCACCGCCAACACCATCACTATCCACAAGCCCATCGCTCACCCTCCACCCACTCCCCTCCAAGCCCCCACTGCCCGGCAACGCCTTGCAGCTTGATCCAGCCCTGTGGACGACCGTCGCTCATCGAGAGAACACGATCGTCATTCCACTCCCGCCAGGAGCTGAGGCACATCTAGAATCGCATCCGTTGCCCCATGCCAAAGACACTGGGCGGCAGGTGAATGCCAGCCGCCTCGATCTTGTCCATGAACCTGGGCCGCAACCCCGTGGGGCGTAGCGCGCCGATCGCCCGAGCGTCCTCGTAGCCAGCCAACTCGAATTTAAAGATGTCGGACATGGTGATCACATCCCCCTCCATGCCCTGGACCTCAGTGA
>DATKTN010000238.1:0-5224 GCA_035531135.1 Anaerolineae bacterium | reverse complement strand
CTGAACAGGCGGCAGGACGCGGTTCTGGCGGCGGCAACGAGCGCGCTGGCCGAGAAGGCCGGCGACGCGGTCGAGGCCCTGGGGCTGGTTCTAGCCGATGGTGAGGCAAGCGCAAGCGCCAAAACGAGCGCCGCGCTGGGCATCCTACGGACGGTCTACGACTTGGTAGGGGTTCGGGAAGTGCTGGAACGGCTCACAGCGTTAGAGGAGAGGATGCGAGATGAAGCGACCAAGTAGGGAAGTGTTGGAACGACTCACAGCGATCGAGGCCCGGTACAAGGAAGCTGGCCTGTTCCTGGACGTTCACGACGCGCTGTACTATGAGGCGGTCGTGTGGGAACGGGGGCTGTACTGGGACTATGAGGGCCGCGAGAGGCTGCTGTTGGAGTGGATGCCGCACAAAGCAAGAGAGGTGAGGGCATGGTTCGCAAAGCCCGTCACCGCCAAGGAACAGGCATTTCGAGAGCAGCGATACAAGACCATGAAGGCCGTGGAGGCGCTAGAACCGGACGACGGGCAAGCGGACGAGGGGCCGAGCTGGATCGAGAGCTATGTGCCGGCGGGCTTCCCCGGCTTGACAGGCGGCGGTCCTGGGAACCGGCGACACGGCAGCCGAGCCGGTTGACGTGGGGAGAGCGACGTGGAAATGAGCAAGACGGCCCTGGAAGCTTACCTGGCAGATTGCATTCTTGCCGATATGAAGGTGGAAGAAAAAGGACAAGCACAATGACAGAGACAGAACACGGCGACCTGGACGCGCTCAGATGGGCCATGCAAAGAGGGCGTGCAAAGGGACCGGCAAGGGACCAAGGGCGAGGTCCGGCAGAGTACGAGGCGAAAGTCGCAGAGGCGAGGGCGGCGTATAGTCGGCAGCAGGAAGAGGATCGGCAGAGAAAGAAAGAGGCATACAAGGCAGCGGCGAAGGCCTCGTGGCTGGAAAGCGGCGGGACCGAAGAAGCATTTGACGAACATTGGGAAGAGATATACGAGGAAGTCCTACACGCGCGGACTGTCGCTAGGATGGTCGTTGCGTCGAGGGTGATAGATGAACCTTCAGTGGCCCGCGGGGGCCTCTAGAAAAAAGGAGAGGGAACATGGCAGTGGAAGAGGCAAGCTTTAGGCCGGTAGGCGTACCGCCGAATGTGCAAGCCACGTATGACCGCATGTGCGCTGTACTAGTGCAGGAACGGATCGTGGAGATGCACGACGCGGGCAAGACCAAGGAAGAGATCGGGGAGGCGTTTGGGGCGACGTGGGGAGTGGCGGGAAGCGGGCCCGTCTTCCAGATTATCAACCACGTGCTCGGCCACAACCTGGCCCATCGGGAATCCTTGGCGGCGAAGGCAGACCAGGCATGAAAGCCAAGACGAGGAGCGTACAATGCCGGACAAGATAAGACCGACTCCGAAGGTGCAACAGGAACGGCGAAGCGAGAGGCCCATACGCCGGGGGATCCAAGCAACAGGGGCAGAGGCCCAACAACTGATGCAGGCCATGCAGCGTGTGGGGTTGACCGAGGCACAAGCCAACGAGATCGTGCGCGGCGAGTACGACGTGGTCGAGACTCCGTTGCGCGCTGGAGATGAGGAGGACGCGTGGCGGCGCTCGTACAAGTTCTGGTCGAACGAGCTGGATACCTGGATCTCTCGGGTAACGGCATACTATGACGGCGATGTGGATTCTATCACGTTCTGGGTCGAGCAGCCGGCATTCTCGGGCCACGACTCGGTTATCTGGGTGAGCGCGGAATCCCCAGACGACAAGATAGCGCAGGTGGTCGTGAACGCCGGGCACAGCGTAAAGTACGCCGACCTGGTGCTGAACGTGAGCGCGCTGGACGTGTCCACGATCTCCAGCGTCATAGACGGCACAATTCGCCTACAGGCAAAGGCCGCTGGGGTGGATGTGGACGGTGTCCTGGCAGTTACGGGTGACGCCATAGTCGACAGGATCGCAACCGATGGGAACCACTCGGACGGATCCCTCAAGTGGCAGCTCGGCGAGGCTCGCAGTGGTGCACCAACCGTTAACTCCAAGATAGACGTCTGGATTGGGAACGACCACTACCTGTTATCGGCACAGGCTGACTAGGACGGGCCCATGATATTCGCTGTACTCAGCTTGCTTGACCTGCTGACAACCTACCTGGGGGGCCTGCACAACGAGATGAACCCAGTCACCTGGCTTGTGCTGGAACGGTACGGGCTCCTGGGCTTTGCGCTGGGCAAGGTCGCGCTGACAGCGTACTTTGTGATTACGGCAAAGCTCATAGGACTCTTCCACGAGCGCTGGGCCGCGAGCTACCGAGGCATCATGTGCGGCATCGGGGCCGTGGTTGTAGCGTGGAACGTTCGATACTTAGTATTGAGGTGAGAGATGACCAGAATCGTCGTTCTGATAAGTGAAGACGAGACGCCCCAAAGCGTCCGGGTTATTGTAGGAGACGCTATACCCGAGCAGGCACAGGCAATGTGCCTTGCGGCGACGAGGTATTTCCAAGTGTTGGCTGGGGAAGCAGAGACTAAGGATGAGCGAAGCCTACGCGAACCTGCCTGAGCGCTCGTGGGAGTCCGTCGCCAAGCGGCTGCGGCTCGCCATCGAGGGGGCCCCGAGCGGCGCGGCGGTCGTCGTCATGCGCGTGCTCGTGGTGGACGGCAGGCCGCGCGTCTGGCTCGCCCCGCGCGTGGCGCGGCTGGAACCCGCGAGCTGCGCGTCGGCGTTCCTGGAGGCGATCGCGGACGGCCTGGGCGGGGGTTGACAGGGGACAGCGGCTCGTGGTATAATTGCCCACAGAGGAAGCGAGTATGGGAACCAGGGCAACCGACCGGCTAAGTGACTGGCTCACGACCGCACAGGCGGCCGAGCTGCTGGGCGTGACGCCTCGACGGGTGCGCCAGCTGGCCAAGGTCGAATTGCGGATCGAATACAAGATGGTAAGCGACCGGCTGATGCTGGTCAAGCGGATCGACGTCGAGCGCCTGGCGGAGGTCAGATAGTACGGCCTCTCTCTTTTGCCTATCGCTTCCGACAGGGGAAGCAGAACGGGGGCACCATGCCTATCGTAGCACTGGCCAACCAAAAGGGCGGCGTCGGCAAAACCACGCTCACCGTACACCTTGGGGCCTGGCTCTCGCGGCAAGGCCAAAAGGTGATCGCGGTCGACGGGGATCCGCAAGGCAACCTGACAAGCTGGCTGCTGAACGGTGACCTGGACGACGCCGGCATGTTCCGGCTGCTCGTGGTGGGGGATCCGTTGCGGCGCGTGATGAGGCCGGTCGGCGGCGAGTGGCAGCTCGCTCTCTTGCCCGGCAACTTTCGCACCGGCGAGGCCATGATTTTCCTGGCGGCGACCAGGAAACCATTTAGCACGGTTGCCCGTTCAGTGCAGCCGCTCGGCGAGATGGCCGACTACGTGCTGATCGACATGCCCCCGAGCAGGTCGGCGGGCTTTGAGGAGCTGCTCTTTGCGGCCGACTACGTGCTGATACCAACCCAGCTCGAGCGGCTCAGCCTGGAGGGTGTGGGCTTCATGGCCCACGCTGGTGAGGACCTGAGACGGGAGCACGGACGCGGCCCGCGTCTCTTGGGCATCGTGCCCAACATGGCACGCCTGCAGACGATAGAGCACCGGGAGCAGCTCGAGGCGCTGGTGGGCGTCTACGGGGCGAGTGTTTGGCCGGCAATCCCGCTCAGCGTTCGCGTGACCGAAGCCTGCAGCTATGGCCAGTCGCTCTTTGAGTTTGCGCCGAGCGAGCCGGTGACGGCGGCGCTGGCCAAGGTGGCCGAGCGTTTCCTAGACAACATCGGGGGGCGACGATGACCAAGCGAGGCGAGCGCAAGGGCGGCCTGCAGGTCGACCTGGACGTCGAGAGGCAGCTCGAGCAGGCGGTGCCCAACCGGGCAGCCCAGACGTGGCGGCAACGCTACGACGCCGACCGGGTGCGGGTGCGGGTCGACGTGCCCGAATGGGTGAAGGGGCGTCTCGGCGAGCTCGCCGACCACTACGGCACGAGCGCTACCCAGCTGGGCGCGTTTGCCCTGGCGTGGTGGGTGCTGGAGCACGAACGGGGCAACGAGGACCTGCGCGAGGTCCTGGCCGACTCGCTCGAGGTCTCACGGGCGCTGCGGATCAGCCGCGACGTGTCCCTGGAGGAGATCGTGGAGCGGCTTAAGGCCCTGGAAAGTGGCGCTCAGTGAGCCGCGACTTGGGGCCATATATTGGGGCCAAGCGATGGCCCCAACGTTGGGGCCAACAAAGCGCCCCAATGGGTGAGAGCGATCTGGCGCAGAGCCGGTATAGGAGTGCCCACACGGGAGGCCGACTATGGCAGAGCAACCGAACCGGCACGACGGGCACCTGGTGGTGTACGTGGCGTGGCCGATCCTGGCGGGGCTCGGCGTAGGCGCTGTCCTGGCGCTGTCTGTGGGCGGCGTGGCGCTGCTGTGGACGCGCCTAGACTGGCTGGCTGCCGGGACATGGGCGGCGGGCACCTTTTTCGTGGTCCTGGGCGTGGTGACGGCGGGCGTGTTCATGTACGCTACGGCCGACTGGACCGGGCCACGCCGGGCCGAACGGATCGAGCGATCGCGCCGTGAGGTGGTGCAGGTGCGGGGCCCGGAACCGGAACCGCGCTTCATTCCTATCACGACCAAGCGGCCGCTGCGCCGGGACCCGCCGGCGCTACCCTCGTCTGTCGAGGAACGCGGCCTGGTGGGGAAGGCGATCGACGTGCTGAGCGACCGCATGAAGACCCGGGCCGCCGTGACCACCTACGACCAGGACGCCGAAACGTTGGAACCGGACGCGCGGCCGTGGGTGCGGGAGATGTATCGCGTGGTATGCGCGTCGTGGCCGGACCACCTCACGCGCCGCGACTGGCAGCGCCTCTTTCCCGATGGTGGTACGGCGCTGTGGGCCCGCTACGTGAACGGCGACGGATCCGGACGCCGTGCGAAACGCGGCGTGCTGGCCACCTGGGGCGCGATCGAGCGCGTCGACGGGCGCGGCGCCTGGCGGTACACGCAACCGCTCGACGTCGTGTTCAGTCTGGACCCCGAGCTGCAGCGCTACGCCGAGGCGCGATCGGGCCTCGTGCGCTCCCCTGGTCGACCGGGCGCGACCGGGAACGCTGCTAGGACCGGGACCGAACCGAACCAAACCAACGACCAAACCAAACACCGGAAGGGAGGCCGCTAGGATGGCGCTAGAGCTCTGGTTTCGTGA
>DATKTN010000237.1:0-4806 GCA_035531135.1 Anaerolineae bacterium | reverse complement strand
GGGGCGGGGGAGAGCTGTTGCAGGAGCGCGTTCATCTCGACCATGGCCTCCTGTGTGCTGCGGCGCACGTCGCCGAGCGCCTCCCGTGCACCCTGCGGGTCGGTGTCCCAGCGCGCCTGCACCGCCGCCGTGCCCATACTGATGCTAAAGATCTGCTGCTTGATCGAGTCGTGCAGCTCGCGCGCCAGGCGGTTACGCTCCTGTTGGGCGGCCGCGTCGCGTGCCTGGGCCAGCAGGCCCTCGCGCAGGTCGTAGACCTCCCGCTCGCGGGCCATCAGCGCGTTGAGATGCGTGACCAACCCGGCCAGCGGGCCGTGCCAGCGCGTTGGAAGCTCCGCCGGTGGACGGGGACCCTCCAGGCGCGCCAGCGCGGCGTTGACCAGCCAGAGCGTGCGCTGTACCGTGAACGTGAGCGCCATCCCCGCCACGGCCGCCGCCACCAGCGCGATGGCGACTCGCCCCGGTCCGGCGAGCTCTCTCGCCGCTTCGGCGAACTCTTTCGCCGCTCCGGTGAACGCTATGGCCACCCCGGCCGCGACGACGTGGCTGAGGAGGATCTGCGCGCCCAGCCCGATGGGCATCTGCCAGATGGATTGGGATGCTGTGCTTGTCTTCATGCCTGACTCGCCCTCCGTGTCTCGGCAATTCCACGAGGATTGCCCAGCTTTTATTAGGACCTCTGCACCCCCTCAGTATACCCGACCCAAGTGCCGCTGTCATCCCCAATATGGGGGAATGATGGTCTCCCGATCCACCATGTTGTATCACCTGAGCGACCCAATCACCCACAAAGGCGCTGTTTCCCGTGGCAAGAACATAACTCATGGGAGGTTGAAAGACGGCCAGGCCATCCACCCACAGCCTGGGGGCCAGCCCAGCAGGACAAACGGGAGCGACAACAGGGCGAGTATGGCGGCGTAGACCACAAAGATCAAGACCAGCTCCCACCGGTTCTCGGGTCGATCCTTCTTGAGCAGGAGCATGATCGGGGCCGTTACCACTATGGAAACGAACCTGGGCAGTGGGAGCATGAACGGCGCGCTGGTTCGATACGCCTCGTATTCCTCGCCCCGTTCTCTGCTCATCTTGATTTCTTCCGACAAGGCAACACAGATGATGATCAGCGTCGAGATCAGCCAGGGCAGGCTGGCCCCGGGATTCGTGTTTGCCAGAGGAACATCAGTGCGTTGAGCCGCACGCAACATCAGGCCGTAGCTCCAGACGATCCAGCCCAGATACTGCGGGTGCCTCGAGAACCTATAGATCCAGAAATCAACCGTGCCCTTCTTCTGAAACCTGGCGTAGAACCAGGCCAGCGTGCCCAGGAGAAAGATCAAGAGCCCCAGCCGTGACAGCACGTTGGCCAGAGGCATCCTGATGTCTACGCCAATCAGAGAAAAGGGATACACCAGGATCATGTACGGAAGATAGGCGATATCGCCCAATTTCACCACGTTCCCCCAGAAGGGCAGCCACAGAGCTTTCAGTATCCCCAGGCCGGCGAACATGGACATGTGGATGGCAAAATAGGCAAAGGTGGGCAGGAAGAGGGCGATGCCTCCCACAGAGACCAAGCCTCTCTTTTCAACGACAAAGCCCACGATCGTCAAGACGATCACCAATGTCAGGCTCCCATAGCCGATCAACCTCACGTGGTTCGAATTCATGAACCCCTCGACATCACATTCGATCGCTCGGTTGATCTCCGCGACACCGGAGCTCTCAAGTATGATGGGGGTGATAGTGCGTTCGAGCAGTCTCTCAACCTCGAGTGTCATAAACGTCAGCCCCATGGTGTACATAATCGCCAGCGCCAAGAGCGTCAGGAAGGTGGAATGCAAGACCCTGCCGGCCGAATACTCGAATGGAGAAAAGCCTGGACGATCTATGCCGGGCGGGACGGCCTGCGCCTGCGCCGGGTTAGCGTGTGTCCCCAGTGCAAAGAGGATGATGATCAGGTGGCTCAGATACCGAGTAGCTGGTTTCATACCCTGTCCTCCATACATACTCAGTATATGCCACTCAAGCACCGTTGTCATCCCCGGTATAGGTGAAATGATGTTCCCCCATTTGGGGGAACCCATCCGAAGACCCTAAGGGTTTTCCGAAACCCTTAGGGTCTGGTGTGGGGTCTGGTGTGGGGTCTGGTGTGGAGCTTTCGGCAGCGCTGGAAGACTGCCCTGAGCGTGTCAAATCGACGGCGGAGGGGCCGCCTGCGCTTCCGCTGCCGTCGTCAGCGGAGCGTATGCGCTTTGGCTGCCTCCACCCGACGTCCTATCCCACCCAGTGCAGGTGCACCCCTGCGGCGTAGTTGAGCATGCACAGCACGACCCGCGGCCGCTGGCCCAGCAACCGCTCGACCGCGATCACGTAGCGCTGCGCTTGCGCCAGGTAATCCTCCCGTTTCAGCAGTCTCTCAAAGTCCGCCCTGTCCTCCACCCTGTCCGTCTTGAACTCGGCGATGGTCCAGCCGCCCTCCCGCAGGTACAGTGTATCGATGATCCCGCTCTCGACCCGCCCGTCGACCACGAGGCTGTAGGGCACCTCGTGCAATCGCCTGTCGGCTTTGTCCATCTCCCGATAAAGTGGATGGTCACAGAAGCGGCGCAGCAGCCGCCGAGTCTGGTGGACGGCATCGGCCAGTTCCCGGGGGTCGGTGATGCCATACCCCCGGGCGCGCGCCTCCGCCCAGCGCTCGAAGCTATACCCTGGCCCAGTCGAAGGAACCTGTCCTGAGTTTGTCGAAGGAACCTGTCCTGAGCCTGTCGAAGGAACCTGTCCTGAGCCTGTCGAAGGATCTGGAAACCGCCACGCCGCCAGCGCCTCGTGGACCAGCGAGCCGATCACGCGCGCCGGGGCGCGGGGCCGCTTCACCGCCGGCACCACCCGCCACACCCGCTGTGGCGGCACGCGCTCCTGTTCCGACGTGCGCGCGTCCACCTGCTCTACCCCCGGGGACACCGGTGCCAACAGCGGAGGCGGCAGTGTCACCAGCGGCCCGGTCTCTTCCTCCATCTCGCGAGGGTGGTGGTCCCATGCAATACCCGGCTCATAGATCGTGCCGGAGACCGGCGTCTGGCCCATCTGCAAGTCCAACTGGTGGGCGCTGGCACCCTCCTCTTCGTGCGGGATCGACGTTCCCGCCAGCGCCAGTCCCTCCGGCCCGGCGATCTTCCCCAGCCAGCCGCCCAACTTGCCGGGGGTGCCGTCTCTCTTCAGGCTGATGCAGCCGCTGAGGATCAGTTTCTCGCGGGCGCGGGTAGCGGCCACGTAGAGCAGCCGGTCCGATTCGGCGTCCTCCTGGTCATCGGCGCGGACCCTGCCCAGGTGATAGATGGCCGCTTCCGTATCGTCCTCGTCTTTCAGCGGCAGCAGTACCCCCAGCGCGGGGTCGATCAGCACGCCGGCGCCGCCGCGTCGGCCGTAGGTGACGTCGCCGATGACGACGACCGGGAACTCTAGCCCCTTGGCCGCGTGGACGCTCATGATCTGTACCGCGCCCTCGGCCGTGGCGCGCGCCTCCCCCTCCCGCGTGCCGCTGTCGCGCAGGCTGTTCACGTACTCCAGGAACTCTCCCACCCCCACGATCCCGCTCGCGTGGGCGTCGGCCAGGAGCTTGGCCACGTTGCGCGCTCCCCGCGACTGCCCCGCCTGAATCAACGCCGCCCGGTAATCCGTCTGGTCCAGCAAGTCCTTCAGCAAATCGGCGACGGGCGACCGCCCCACCTGGGCGTGCAACTTGGCGACCAGGTGGACTGCCCGCTCGGCCCGCGGACCGTCCTCCCCGGGTAGTCCCGCTCCGCCTTCCTGCAGCACGTCCCACAGCGAACCGGCTCCCCCCGCCCGGTGACGTTCCCGGCACAGGTGGTACAGCGCCGCGTCCGAGAGCGCGAACGCGGGCGAGCGCAGCAGGCCCGCCAGCGCCAGGTCGTCGGTCGGGTCGGCCAGCGCCTGCAGCCCGTTCAACAGGTCCCGGATCTCGGCCCGGCCGTAGAACCCGCGCCCGGCCACGGTCAGGAAAGGCACCCCGGCCCGTTCCAGCGCGTCCTCGTAGGCGCTGAATGAGGTCGAGGCACGGCACAGGATGGCGACGTCCCCATAGTCCAGCGGGCGGGGCTGGCCATCCTCCAAGACCTGGATGCGACTGTCCATCAACTCCACGATGCGGGCCGCCAGCGCGTCGGCGGCCCGGTCCAGCGCGCCCGCACCCTTGCTCCCCACCGTCAGGTGGAGTTCGACGTGTGGCGGGACAAAGCCCGCGCCGGGCTCCTCGCGGTGGGGCTGCAGCGGCGCGAAGGGCTCCGCCCAGGGCCGGTCCGGGTCCGCTTCCTCCCCCAGCACCGGCCGGAGCAGGTCGTTCAACCCCTGGATCAGGTCCCGGTGGGCGCGGTAGGAGGTATCCAGCGGGAAGGCCGCGCCGCCCTCCCGCTCGATCCGCTCCCGCTCGGCGCGGAAGACGGCCACGTCCGCCCCCCGGAAGCGGTAGATCGACTGCTTGGCGTCCCCGACGATGAACAGTTTGCCCTCGTCCCCGTTCAGGAGCGCTACCAAATCGCGCTGGCGGCCGTTGGTGTCCTGGAACTCGTCGACCAGGATCGCCCGGATGTCCTCTTGCCAGCGCTCTTGCACCGCCTCGTTCTCTTTCAGGAGCGCCAGCGCGCCGTGCTCCAGGTCGTCGAAATCGAGCGCGTTCCGTTCCCGCTTGAACGCGTCGTACCGCTCGCAGGCGAACGCAAAGGCCGCACGCAATGCAGGGAGCGCCTGCGCCAGTGCCTCGTCCACCGGCGTCAGGCGCAGCGCCAGCAG
>DATKTN010000236.1:0-2956 GCA_035531135.1 Anaerolineae bacterium | reverse complement strand
CAGGCCCCCCAGGACATGCACTTCCCCGGCGGGGAGGGGCTGGACGACGTGCGCAGCCGGCTCGTGGCCGCGCTGGACGAGGTAGTCGCCCGCCACCCGGGGCAAACAATCGCGTTGGTCTCGCACACCGTCGCCAACCGTGTGCTGCTCTGCGCTGTGCTGGGGTTGGGCAACGATCACTTCTGGCGGCTGGGGCAGGACACCTGCGCGGTGAACGTCTTCGACGTGGACGAGGATGGCACCTGCACCGTCGTCCTGTTGAACGACACCAGCCACCTGCAGAATCTCGCGGAATGAGGCAGGCACCATGTCCAACCGAGACCTGCTGCGCCAACTTTCCCAGGAGGAGTTGATCGACCTGCTGGAGGACGCCGCCAAGAACTGGCTGGCTCACGACGGGCTGTGGTTCCTGGCGGCCGAGGAGAGATTCGGCATGGAGACGGCGATCGAGCTGGATCGGGCCGCCTGGGAAAGGTTCACCGTCGTCGAGGCCAGGCGCATCATGCGTCGCCTGGGGATCGAACCTGGCGGCGGCATCCCGGCGCTGAAAAAGGCCCTGCAATACCGTCTCTACGCCCACCTCAACGTGCAGGAGGCGATCGACGTGGACGAGCGCACGATCGTCTTTCGGATGAACGACTGCCGGGTGCAGGCCGCGCGCAAGCGCAAGGGGCTGCCGGACTTTCCCTGTAAACCGGTGGGGTTGGTGGAATATGCCAATTTCGCCCGCACGATCGACCCCCGCTTCCGCACCCGCTGCATCGCCTGTCCGCCCGACCCCCACCCCGAGGCGTACTGGTGTGTCTGGGAGTTCACGCTTCTCCCCGGGGAGGAAGACCCCAGCGGCACGGAAGTGGAGCGCGACGGCTGAAAGCCGCAGGAGCATACACAGATGATGGACGCCCGGCAGCGCTTCCTGGAGACGATGCGTTACGGCGCGCCCGACCACGTGCCCTACGTGGATCAGACGGTCCGGCAGGAGACGCTGGACCGCTGGTACCAGGAGGGCTTTCCCCGTGGCCGGACGGTGTCTGAGGTGTTCGACCTGGACCGCTGGGAGGTCCTGGGCGTGCGCGAGGAGGTCCAACTCGACATCTACCCGCGCCCGGACTTTACCGGCCGCCTGCAGACGCGGGCCGACGTCGAACGCTGGATGCGGGCGTACGATCCCACGCGCCCGCGCCGTTACCCGCGCGACTGGACCCACCACGTCCGCCGCTGGGCAGCCCGCGACCACCCCCTGGGCATTCGGGTCTGCCGGGGGTTCTTTCAATCGCTGGTGGTCGGGGACTGGGAGAGCCTGACCGACCTGCTGTACATGATCGCCGACGCGCCGGAGACGCTCGCCGGGATGACGGCCTTCCTGGCCGACTTCCTGGTCGAGGTGCTCACTCCCGCGCTGGCGGCGGTGCAGTTTGACTATGCCATCTTTGACGAGCCGATCGCGTCCAACACGGCGCCGGTCGTCGGTCCCGGCGTCTTCCGCCGCTTCGTGCAGCCGCTCTACCGGCGGCTGTGCGACCTGCTGGCCGCTCACGGCGTGCAGGTGTGCATCTTTGACAGCCACGGCCACGTGCAGGAGCTGATCCCGGTCGTGCTGGAGGCGGGGATCAACGCGCTGTGGATCGGCAACACCGGCCCGGCGGGCCTGGACTATGCGGCGGCGCGGCGGGAGTACGGGCGGGATCTGCGGCTCATCGGCGGGATTGACGTGCGGGTGCTGGAGGCGGACCGGGCGGCGATCGAGGCGGCCGTGACGCGGGTCGTCCCGCCGCTGCTGGAGCAGGGCGGCTACGTGCCGATGGTGGACGGGCGCGTGCGCAAGTACGTGCCGTATGAGAACTACCGGGTGTATCGGAGATTGATCCGGGAACTGGCTGAGCGGAGATAGCACGCTTGTTCCGCCGACGCAGCTATGCTACAATAACTGGAGCTACGCGAGCAGAGGGGGATGGATGCGCCAACTCGTTGGCGTCTTTGGCGAGCATAGGGCTCCCATCTGGACCAGGTCTTGTCAATTTGTCAGGAGGAATATCATTATCATGCGAGATACCAGCAAGAAACAGACGATCATCGGGCCAGCCTTGCCCAACGTGCCCTGGGAAGGGAGATCCGCAGGTTGCAGCGACGTGGTGTGGCGATCGAGCCGCAATCCCATCATCCCGCGCGACTTGATCCCCAGCTCGAACAGCATCTTTAACAGCGCTGTCGTTCCGTTTGAGGATGGATTTGCGGGCGTTTTCCGCTGCGACGACAAGAGACGCTACATGCAACTCCACAGCGGGAGGAGCAGGGACGGGGTCCACTGGGAGATCAGCGACGAACGGATCCATTGGATCTCGAATGACCCCGACATCGGGCAATGGATGTATGGATATGACCCACGGGTCTGCTGGATCGAGGATCGGTATCACATCACGTGGTGCAACGGCTACCACGGGCCGACGATCGGCGTGGGGTACACGTTCGACTTTGAGAGCTATTATCAGGTGGAAAACGCCTTCCTGCCCTACAACCGGAACGGCGTCTTGTTCCCGATAAAGATCGCCGGCAAATTCGCGATGCTCAGCCGCCCCAGCGACCGGGGGCACACGCCGTGGGGGGACATGTTCTACAGCGAAAGCCCTGACATGTGCCATTGGGGACACCATCGCTTCGTGATGGAGCCCAAACGCGGGTGGCAGAGCACCAAGGTCGGCGCCGGCCCGACGCCGATCCAGACGACGGAAGGGTGGTTGCTGATCTATCACGGCGTGCTGACGTCGTGCAATGGATTTGTGTACAGTGCCGGAGCGGCTTTGTTGGACCTCGACGAGCCATGGAAGGTGATGTACCGGACGGCCCCGTACGTCCTTTCGCCCCAGGAGCTGTACGAGTGCGCGGGAGACGTGCCGAACGTCGTGTTCCCCTGTGCCGCGCTGTGTGATGCGCCGACGGGCCGCATCGCCATCTACTA
>DATKTN010000235.1:0-13883 GCA_035531135.1 Anaerolineae bacterium | reverse complement strand
CGATCCCACGGTGAGGAAGCCAGAGTCGCCAGGACCGAACGTGGCCCAGTCGTCGTCCCGGTAGAGGCGCGCCAGCTTCTCGTCGGGCAACGAGTGCTCCAGGATGCTGTCCGGCCGCTCGGGGTTAAACCGGCGGCGATTCTTGCGCAGCGATTCCTCAAAAGAGACCTGCACGTAGACGACGGCGGCCCGGCGTAGCAGGTCTTTGGCCAGGTGCGAGAACGCCCCCGCGTAGCCTCCGTGCTCACTGCCCCGGGAAAACTCGACGATCGTCGTGGTGCGGTCGTGAAACGCCGGCTCGTCGCGCAACCGCTTGCCATACTCCAGGCCCAACCGCTCGATCAACAGGTGCCACAGGTAGGGGTACCTGAAGTAGCCGTCGGCGCCGGTGTGCAACCGCGGCTGCCCGAGCCGTTCGCTCAGAATATGGTCCTCCTCGAACCAGGTCCAAAGCATGGGAAAGTCGTCGAGCACGTCCACGTCGCCGACGTGGAACCTGCGTCGCCGGTCCTCAGCGGACGCCTCAGCAGACGTGTGCATCAGGAGGTCAATGATCTCGCTCTTCCCAGAAGCTGGCCGGCCAATCAGGATCAGTACGTCGAACGTATCCTCGCCCATGACGTCCCTCCTATCTTCCCCGCTCATCTGCCTCCCCGCCCTCCTCGACCTCGCGGAAACTGGGGTTTCCGAGGTAGAAGCAGAGCATCACCTTCCCATACGACCGCTGATCAAAGAGCGCCAGGTGCTCGAGCGCCAGGTCCTCGTACTCCCGTGGGTGAATCTGCGCGATGGCCCACCCGTCGTCGGCCAGCCAGGCCGGGTGGGCGTCCAGCGCCCGCAGCGTCTGCGCCCACAGGCCCCGGTACTGCGGCGGCGCGACGTAGACGTACTCGAACACGCCCGCTGGCCCCCCGGGAGAGGCCAGGAAATCGAACACGTCGGCCCGCACGACCCGCGCCCCGGCCTCCAGCCGGGTGTGCGCGAGATTCTCACGGATGGTGCGCAGCGCCTGGCCCGCTCGCTCCACAAAGACGGCCCCCACGGCTCCCCGGCTCAATGCCTCGATCCCGACCTGCCCGGTACCGGCAAACAGATCCAGGAAGCGACAACCGATAATGTCGTTGCCGATGATGCTGAAAAGCGCCGACTTGGCCCGATCCGTGATCGGCCGTGTCCCTTTGCCCGGCACGGATTTCAGCCGGTGCCCCTTCGCCTTGCCCGCGATGACGCGCATGGCACACCCCCTGTCCAACTGCGATCACGCGCACGACTATACCTCACACTCGCACGATTGACAAATCCAGCAGCCGCATTATACTGAAATCGGGAGCGGAGGATCGTGAGCGGAGATGAGTCGACAAGGCATCCCCAGCATTTCAGACATACTGGAGCGCATCCCACCCGGCGAACGAGCCGACGGTGCGCGGGCACTCGTCGAACGCGCATACGCCGTGGCCGAACGCGCCCACACCGACCAGACACGCAAGACGGGTGGGCCATACATCCAACACCCGTTGGCCGTGGCCTTCCTGCTGGCTGACCTGGGGATGGACCCAGACACCATCGCCGCCGGCCTGCTGCACGACGTGGTCGAGGACACGGACGTCGATCTGGAAATACTGGCACAGGAATTCGGCCCCGACGTCGCCAGCCTGGTCGATGGCGTGACCAAACTGGAGCAGATCGAACAGGAGCAGATCGACCGGTTTAACAAGATGGGCGAGAGACTGCGCGACGAGCAGGAGTCCGAAAGCCTGCGCAAGATGTTCATCGCGATGGCGGAGGACATCCGCGTCGTGATCATCAAACTGGCCGATCGCCTGCACAACATGCGCACGCTTGACCCTCTCCCCCCGGAACGTCGCAAGACATTCGCCCGCGAGACGCTAGAGATCTTTGCCCCGCTGGCCAACCGGCTGGGCGTGTGGCAATGGAAGTGGGAACTGGAAGACCTGAGCCTCCGTCACCTGGACCCCACCACCTATGCCGAAATCGCATCCCTCATCAAAGAGCGCCGCCCGGAGCGAGAGGCCGGCATCCAGCGACACGTCCAGGTCCTCAAGCAGAGGCTGACCGAGGAAGACATCGAGGCCGAGATCACCGGCCGGCCCAAGCATATCTATAGCATCTACAACAAGATGGGACGCAAAGGCGTCCCGTTCCAACGGGTCTACGACGTTCGCGGCATCCGCGTGATCACCCAGACCGTTCCCGAGTGCTACCGCGTCCTGGGCATCGTGCACGGACTGTGGAAACCCATCCCCGGCGAGTTCGACGACTATATCGCCACACCCAAAGAGAACTTGTACCAGAGCCTGCACACGGCGGTCGTCGGTGACGACGGCAACACGCTCGAGGTACAGATCCGCACCTGGGAGATGCATCGTACCGCCGAATACGGCATCGCCGCCCACTGGCGCTACAAGGAAAGCGGCAAACGGGACGAGGCCTTCGAAGCCAAGATCGCCTGGCTGCGCTCGCTCCTGGAATGGCGCAAGGAAGTCACCGACGCCAGCGAGTTCGTCGATGCGATGAAGACCGACATCTTTCGGGACCGGGTGTACACCTTCACCCCGAAAGGCAAGCTCATCGACCTGCCGGTCGACGCAACACCGATCGACTTTGCCTACCACGTGCACACCGAGATCGGCCACCGCTGCCGGGGAGCGCGAGTCAACGGCAAACTCGTCAGCCTGGATTACCAGCTCAGGAACGGCGATCAGGTCGAGATCCTGACCGCTCGACGCGGAGGGCCCAGCCGCGACTGGCTGAACCCCGCGCTGGGCTTGATCAAGACCAGCCGTGCCCGCAACAAAATCCGCCAGTGGTTCCGCCGCCAGGATCGGCAACAGAACATCGCACAAGGACGCGATATCGTCGAGCGCGAATTAAAGCGCCTGGGGGTAGAGAGGCTCGGCCACGAGGCCGTCGCCCAGCTCTTCGGCTACGAGGAACTGGGCGACTTTTACGCCGCCGTCGGCTTTGGAGACATCCACAGCCAGCAGATCGTCAGCAGGATCGCCGCCACGCGCCCCCGCGAGGAGGCGGAATTCCCCCTCGCCCCTCCGCCTCCCGTGCCGACGGTCGAGGGCATCCAGGTACAGGGCACCGGCGGTCTGCTGACCCGGCTGGCCCGCTGTTGCCATCCGTTGCCGGGCGACGACATCATCGGCTACGTCACTCGCGGCCGGGGTGTCACCATCCATCGCCGCGACTGCCCCAACATCCTGCGCCTGGAGGACACGGAGCGGCTGATTGAAGTCAGTTGGGGCACCCACGCGCAGACCGTCCCGGTCACGATCCACATCACGGCCTACGACCGGGCCAGGTTGCTCAGCGAAATCTCTAACATCATCGGTGCCGAGGACATCAACATCTCCGCCGTCAAGCAGGACACACGGAAAAACTTGGCCACGATCTATATCACCATCGAGGTCAACAGCATGGCCCAACTCAGCCGCGTCCTGACCAAGATCGAGCGGCTGCCCAACGTGATCGAGGCCCGCCGGCACACGGGATGAAGCAAAAACCCGGCTTCTCGTCAAAGCCGGGTCGTCTACCACGCAGGCTCCAGGCTATGGGTCCGTCGGCACGCGATCCTGATACGTTCCGCGCTCCACCAGGGCCTGTTGTGCGTCGAGCCACTCCTGAAACGCATCTTCCCCCAGTGACTCGCGCGCCAGTTCATCCAGTTCACGGTCCTCGCGGCCGACCACCTCGATGATGCTGTGGCGCGTGCCATCCTGGCTGGGCACCGGCCCGCTGTGCTGCCCCACCTCCAGCTCAAACGCCAGGTCAGATAACTCGGCGTCCAGACGGCGTTCCAACATGCTCCTGGGGAACCAGTCCATCTCGGTGCCGTACCCGGTGACCTCCTCGTCCGCCTCTAGCTCATCCACCAGCGTCTGGAAATCCTCCCCACCATCCAACCGGGCCGCCAGTTCACTTGCTCGCTCCTCGCTATCCACGATCAGGTATCGCACTTTGACCTGATCGGCCGTGGCAGGGACCTCTGCCTTCACCTCTTCGCGCAGCTTCTCAACCAGCAACGACGCCTCGGCCCAGGAACGGTACTGCTGCTCCGAGATGCCTAATGGTTTGAGTGACTGCTTCAGGTACGTATCGTACCGTTGACGAAAGTCCGCCTCGGTCATCGGAGTTGGCGTGGGCAACGGGGTAGATGTCGGCGCGGCGGTGAGCACACCCGTCGGCGTCAGCGGAAATGTGACGGCCGGACCTGGCGTGGGAGTGGCAGGATTCCGATCGTACCCAAAGTACTGTTCGATCTCCCGCTGCAGTTCCTCCGGCGCGACAGAGATGCCACGGCGTTCTGCCTCCTGGCGCACCAACTCCTCCTCGATCAACTGATCGAGGGCCTGGTCCCCGATGCTCAGCGCGTTCGCCGGCGACAACTGATTTTCCAATTCACGGATGTTACCCTGGATGTACTCCAGATACATCTGTGCTTCCGAGTCTGTCGGATCGAGGGTCAACTGCTGCCCGCGCCAGAACTGGAGCTCGGTCTGCATCTGCATCCGCGAGAAGCGCACCCGCGCCTGAAAGTCGGCCGCCCTGATCGGACTACCACCCACGGTCGCGACCGCCTCACGGGCCTTGACGACGTTCTCGAAGATAAAGCCATAGGCCAGAACACCGACAACCAGGACACCCACAGCGACCACGCCTATGATGAGGAGCCTCTCGACACGCCTTTCCTGCTCCAGGTGGGAACGCTGTTTACGCGTCAATTCCTTCGATGCATGCTTCTTTGCCTTCTTTGCCATGCTGTTCTCTCACGTAGACGCAACTGGCCGCAAGCCGATAGCCACTGGTGGCCGATCGCTGCCTGCCAACTGCTGATAGTTGACTGCCAACCTCTGCACACACACTAGCGGCTGCGCCCAGGCTCCACGACGAACGGCAAAAACGCCAGGTGCCGGGCACGCTTGATCGCCACGGCAAGTCGGCGCTGATGCTTGGCACAGGTTCCCGTCTGCCGTCGTGGCCGGATCTTGGCCCGGTCGGTCAGAAAGCTCCTCAGCATGTCCACCTGCTTGTAATCGATGTGAGTAGTTTTTTCCTCACAGAACCGACACGTTTTCCGGCGCCTGCTGAACCACTGCTCGCCGCCACGCCGCCTGCTGGGCCGCGCCCCTCTGCGCTGCCCCCCTCTTCTCGAGGACTGCTCCCCCGTATCTGAATTCTCCCACTCTGCCAACGATTCAACCTCCCTTGCCGGCAGGTTGGTAAACTGAGGACCAGCTTCCCAACCTCCGATTGCCAATCAGCCGATTAGAAAGGGAACTCTTCCTCACCCACGCCTGTGGCCTCTATGGCCTCCGAAACACCG
Organism: Anaerolineae bacterium; assembly: GCA_035531135.1. Classification (GTDB taxonomy): domain Bacteria; phylum Chloroflexota; class Anaerolineae; order B4-G1; family B4-G1; genus DATKTN01. Next base: position 8,533 of record DATKTN010000235.1, on the reverse strand, counting down.
CGGCGGCCCCCCAACAGGATCATTTCACTCGCCACCAACTCGGTGCGGAACCGTTTCCTTCCCTCGTGATCTTCCCAACTGCGCGTCTGCAAGCGCCCCTCGACGTACACCTGCTGACCCTTGCGAAGATGCTGCTTGCATATCTCGGCCAGATTGCCCCACGCCACCACGTTGAACCACTCGGTCTCCTCGCGGCGCTCGCCTTCCGAGTTCGTCCAACTGCGGCTTGTGGCGACACTGAACGACGTCACAGGCTTCCCGCTGGGAATGTAACGCATCTCGGGATCACGCCCTACGTTCCCAATCACCAGTACTTTGTTCAGACCCCTCACCATGGCGTTCTCACTCCCTACGACTGCAAAGTGATACCACCGGGCAACCGATTCAAGCGACCTGCTTGCTCACTCAACGCGCACAATCAGGTGACGCATGAGCGGCTCAACCAGTCCAAGATCACGCTCCAGCCCCGCCATGCCCTGAGCTTCCAGCTCAAGCTCCATCAACACGTACTGGCCTTCCCCTTGCTTCTCGATGGGATAGGCCAGCCGACGCAACCCCCAGGGCTCTACTCTCGAGACCTTGCCGCTGTTGCGCTCGATCAGGCCTGTGACCCTCTCCAACACAGCGGTCAGATCATCCTCGTCCAACTCTGGGTGAACGATAAAAATCAGCTCGTAACTGCGCACTGGACGGTATACCTCCTTTCCGTGGGATTGCCCCCAGACCGAGCGCTGGGAGCGGAAAGCCCGCCTATGGGCGCGCAACGGGCGCTATCATAACACAAAGGCATTGATTTGGCAAGCAAGATGAAATGACCGTCCTCACCCAGCCTCGTATCCGGCGATGGCCGCGGCGACGAAAGCCTCGAACAGGGGATGAGGGCGGGTGGGACGGGACTTGAACTCGGGGTGAAACTGGCTGCCCACCATAAAGGGATGACCGGCCAGTTCGGTGATCTCGACCAGTCGCCTGTCCGGCGAAAGCCCACTGAACACGAGCCCTGCGCCTGCCAGCAGGTTACGGTAGGCGTTGTTCACCTCGAAGCGGTGGCGATGCCGCTCCTGGACCTCCGATACGCCGTAGGCCAGGGCCGCTTTCGTCCCGGGCACCAGTTGGCAGGGATACAAGCCCAACCGCATCGTGCCCCCCATATCCTCGATCGCTCGCTGCTCGGGCATCAAATCAATCACAGGGTACCTGGTGTGGGGATCGAACTCCACGCTGTTTGGCTTCTCGCTGCCCAGGGCGTGACGGGCCAGTTCGACGATCATCACCTGCAGGCCCAGGCACAGCCCCAGGTAGGGGACCTGCCTCTCCCGCGCCCAGCGCGCCGTGGCGACCTTGCCCTCAATGCCCCGCTCGCCGAAGCCGCCAGGCACGACGACGCCGGCCACACTGTCCAGTTCATCCCATCCCCGGCCGCGCTCGAGCGCTTCCGAACTGACGTAACGCACGTCAACGCCCCACCCGTGCGCCAGCGCCGCGTGATCGAGCGCCTCGCGCACGCTGATGTACGCGTCGTGGAGCTCGACGTACTTGCCCACGATGGCAATGGGCAGCGATGACTTGGGCGCGCGGATGCGGTCCACAAGCTCACGCCAGTCGCTCAGATCCGGCGCTCCCGCGTTCAGCCCCAACTGTTCGACGACGAAATCGCCCAGCCCGGCATCCTCCAGAATCAGCGGTATCTCGTACAACACCGGCGTCGTCACCAGCGGGACGACGGCGCGTCGTTCGACGTCGCAGAAAAGCGCGATCTTGTCGCATAGCGCATCATCCACCGGGTAGTCGGCGCGGGCGATGATGACGTCGGGCTGGATACCGATCGAGCGCAACTCGCGCACGCTGTGCTGCGTGGGCTTGGTCTTCAACTCGCCGGTAGCGCCGACGTGGGGCAGGAACGTGACGTGGATGTAAAGCGTGTTTTCGGGGCCCACGTCCCGGTGGATCTGCCGCAACGCCTCCAGGAAAGGTAGTCCCTCGATATCGCCGACCGTGCCACCGACCTCGACGATCACGACCTCAGCCCCACTCTGCTCATCGACCAGCGCGATGCGGCGCTTGATCTCGTCGGTGATGTGCGGGATCACCTGGATGGTGCCCCCCAGAAAGTCACCCCGGCGCTCCCGGGCGATGACCTCCGCGTAGACCTGGCCGGCGGTGACGTTGCTCGCTCGCGTCAGGCTCTCGTCGATGAAACGCTCGTAATGCCCCAGGTCCAGGTCGGTCTCCGCTCCATCGTCGGTGACAAAAACCTCGCCGTGCTGATAGGGCGACATCGTCCCCGGGTCCACATTGATGTAGGGATCGAGCTTCTGGATCGAGACGCGCACACCCCGCGCCTTTAACACCCGGCCCAGCGAGGCCGCCGCCACCCCCTTGCCCACACTGCTGATCACCCCACCGGTACAGAAAATGTATTTGCGCATATTCCCTCACCTGACGCTCAAGAGAAGTGGGGAGAGTCGCTTGGGTGCGACTCTCCCCACATAAGAAGACAATGGATTTACGGCCCGTGCCAAGCCCACGACGACAGCCCTGTCTCGCTATCCCCATACCAGCGAAAGTGCCTACAGAAGGTCAGTCAGGTCCTCGGCTGCCCGCCGCATATCCAGAAAGATGAGGCCCAGTTTGGCGCCTTCGCGCGCCAGCACAGTGAGCACTGCCTCCTCGCCCACCGACGTCAGGAGGACGTAGCCGTGGTTCCCCCGGACGTAGACCTGGTTCAGCACACCGCGCCCCAACTCGCTGGCGATGCGCTCGCCTAGCGAGAGCATCGCGGCCGACATCGCCGACACCCGATCCTCCTCCACATTCGCCGGGAGGGCAGAGGCCATGATCAGCCCATCCACGCTGACGATGGCCGAAGCCTGAATGTCGGGTGTGCTGGCCTGCAGGTCTCGCAGCCGATCTACCATCAACTCACTGCGTGACTTTGCCATGCACCGCCCCTCCTTTTCGCATTGCTTTGCCCGCCCTCATTTGCAGATCAGGATTGTCCGAACACCCATGCACTATAGCACAAATGGTGGTTTACGCAAGCGACAGGCACCACTCGTGTTCACTGCCTGCTGACTGCTTGATTCTACTCCAATTTGCCCGCCTGCGCAAGCCTGCACGCTGCGCCCGCACGACGTGGCGGCGGCCCTGGTGACGACTGGCGCTGTGGGCGCGTGACTGCCGGCGAAACGAGCGCCCTGATCTGCGCAACGGTCATGGCGGTTTTGCGTCGCTGAGGTCGCCGCGGCGGCGCTGTGAACATTTGACTTCTACGCAAAGTCGTACTACACTATATGCGCTCCAGACGCAACGTCTCGCCCCTGGAGTGAGGATAGGGCATCGGCAGAGACAGCAGGAATGCTTTGGAGGTAAGATTATCGAGGTACTATGAAGCCCACCCGATATCGAGGTTGTGGTGGGCTTTTCGTGTCTGCGATCAGCCCCGAGCGCGAGGTAGACAAATGCCCGACATCAGACCCGGCCACATTGTCCAAGGTCCACGCTGGCCCGAGCCGGTGGACGTCAAGCTCGTCGAGGACCTGGGCGACTACGTCCACCTCGTCGGCGCGACCACCGGCTCCGGCGAACACGTGGACCAACTGATCCCCCGCGGCGAACTGGCCCAGTTGCAGATCGCCCGCGTGGAGACCGACTTCGCCGCCTCACCCCGCCAGGTTTTCCTGGGCCTGGAGGCCCGCCGCTATCGCTTCGCCTCCCTCTACGACCCGCTGCTGGCGATGAACACTTCCAAGGTGGACCCGCTGCCCCACCAGATCGAGGCGGTCTACGGCTACGTCCTGCGCTTGCCCCGCATCCGCTTTCTCATCGCCGACGATCCCGGCGTGGGCAAGACGATCATGGCCGGGCTGGTCATCAAGGAACTCAAACTCCGGCACCTGGCCCGCCGCATCCTCATCGTCGTGCCGGGCCACCTCAAGGACCAGTGGCGGCGGGAGATGAAGGAGCGGTTCGAGGAGAACTTTGTCGTCATAGACCGGGGGGTGATTGACGCCCTCTATAGCGAGAACGTCTGGCAGCGGGAGATGCAGATCATCACCTCGATGGACTTTGCCAAGCAGGACGACCTCCTGCCCTCCCTGGCCTCGACCCACTTTGACCTGGTCATCGTGGACGAGGCGCACAAGATGAGCGCCTACGTCTACGGCAACAAACTGGAGCGGACCAGCCGCTACCGGCTGGGGGAAGTCCTCTCGCGTTGCACCACTCATCTGCTCTTTCTGACCGCCACGCCCCACAAGGGCGATCCGGAGAACTTTCGCCTCTTCCTGGACCTGCTGGAGCCCGGCTTCTTCGCCACCACCGCTATGCTGGCCGAATCCATCCGCAACCAGGACAACCCCCTGTTCATCCGCCGCGTCAAGGAGGACATGAAGGACTTTGAGGGCAAGCCGCTCTTCCTGCCGCGCTACGTGGAGACCATAACCTTCGACCTGGGCCGCGAGTCGGTGCCGGAGAAAGACCTGTACAACGCGCTCTCCCGCTACGTGAAGGTGCAATACAACCGGGCCCTGACCCGCGACCGGCGGCGCAACGTCGCCTTTGCCCTGGTCATCCTCCAGCGGCGGCTGGCTTCCAGCACATACGCCCTCTATCGCTCCCTGGAGCGACGCAAGAAGCGGCTGGAAGACATCTTGCAGGAGGCCCAGAAGGGGGCGCAAGAGCTGCACCGGCCGGGCGCTGGGAGCCTGGACTTTGACGCCGTGGAGGACCTGAGCGAGGAAGAACGTTGGCGGCAGGAAGAGATCTGGGAGACGCTCAGCGTGGCCGAGAACCGCCAGGAACTCGAGCGGGAGATTCAGATCGTGGAGACCCTCATCCAGCAGGCTCGCGCCATCATCCAGGGCGGGGAGGAGGTCAAGCTGCGCCACTTCCGGGAGGCGCTCGACGACCTGAACCGCCAACACCCCGGCGCCAAGATCCTCGTCTTTACCGAGGCCCGCGACACGCTGGAATACCTGGAAAAGCGCATCCGCGAGTGGGGCTACTCTATCTGCACCATCCACGGTGGGATGCGCCTGGAAGAGCGCGTCCAGGCCGAGGGCATCTTTAAGAACGAGGCCCAGGTGATGGTGGCCACCGAGGCCGCCGGCGAGGGCATCAACCTCCAGTTCTGCAACCTGATGATCAACTATGACATCCCCTGGAACCCCAACCGGCTGGAGCAGCGCATGGGCCGGGTGCACCGCTACGGGCAGACCAAAGAGGTCTTTGTCTTTAACCTGGTGGCCGGGGACACCCGCGAGGGCCAGGTGCTCGTGCGGCTCTTTGCCAAGTTGCAGGAGATTCGCAACGCCCTGGGCAACGACAAGGTGTTCGACGTGCTGGGTGAGGTCCTCTATGGCAAGAACCTGGCCCAACTGCTGCTGGAGGCCGCCGCCAGCGCCCGCAGTATGGACGAGATCCTGGCAGAGTTGGACGTCGAGGTGGACGACGAGTATATCGCTCGGGTGAAGGAGAACCTGGGGGAAAGCCTCGCCACCCACTATATTGATTACACCCGCATCCAGGAGATGGCCGACCGGGCGCGCGAGCACCGGCTGATCCCCGAGTACACCCAGGCGTTCTTCCAAAAGGCGATGGAGGCCGCCGGCGGCGACGGCGCAAAAGTACGCGACCGCGGGGGCGGATTCCTCGCCGTGGACGCTATTCCCTTCGAGGTGCGCCGCATCGCCCAGGAGGACGATTTCAAGAAACGTCACGGCTCGCTCCAGCACCGCTATCCGATGGTCTCCTTCGATAAGGAGATCGCTCGCTGGCACGCCAGGGCCGAGTTCGTTTCCTTCGGTCACCCGCTGTTTGAGGCGCTGCTGGCCTGGGTGGAACGGGAACTGACCGGCGCCCTCTCGCGGGGCGCTGTCTTTACCGATCCCGACGGCCGGATGGACGGGGTACTGCTCTTTTACGAGGGAAACGTACAGGACGGCCTGGGGCAGGTGGCCGGGCGCAGGCTCTTTGCCCTCTACGCCGACCTGGCCACTGGCGAGACCCACCCCGCCAACCCGGCGCTCCTGTGGGACATGGCGGAGGGCGGCGAGCCGTCCGATGGGCCATCCCCAGACCTGGAAGCCATCAAGCAACGGTGTCTGAGTGCGCTGCTGCCTGTTCTCGCCGAGTACCGGGAAAAGCTACAGGCCGAGCGAGACCACCAGGCCGGGATCAAGGAAAAGTACGGGGTCAAATCCCTGGATCACCTCATCCTCCGCTTGGATGGCGACCTGATCGGCCTCTACGACCGGCGCGAGCGCGGAGACAAGGTGGACCTGCCGATCCACAACAAGGAAGAGCAAAAGCGCGACTACGAGGAGGCGCTGGTGATCTTGCAGCGCACCGTCGCCCAGGAGCGCAGCCTGACGATGGGCATGCCCCGTTTTGTGGGGGCGGTGCGGGTGGTGCCCGCTTCCCAGGCCGACGTCGTCGTGGAGATGGTGGAGGACGCGGATATCGAGCGGGTGGGGATGGAAGTGACGATGGACTACGAGCGAGAGCAGGGCCGCGTCCCGGAAGACGTCGCCGCCGAGAACCTGGGCTTTGACGTTCGCTCTACCGACCCGGAGACGGACCAGAAGCGCTACATCGAGGTCAAGGCCCGGTCCAAGGTAGGCCCCGTGGCGCTGACCCAGAACGAGTGGTTCAAGGCCAGCCGCTTTAGCTCCGAGTTTTACCTGTACGTGGTCCTCAACGCCGCTTCCCAGCCCCAACTCTACATCATCCAGGACCCGGCGAGCAACCTCCAACCAGAAGAACGGGTGGAGGTGCGCTATCTGGTGCCTGTGGGCGACATCACCGGCAAGGGAGAAAAGGTATGACCGATTTTCCGGATCCACGTCCCCAAACAGCCCCCCTCTTCTCCGACACCCGTCCCGAGGCCGAAGCGGTGCTGATCGAGATGCTGCGCCAGGCTCCGCCGTGGCGCAAGTTGCACATGGTGGGTCAACTGAACCAGACCGTGCGCACGTTGGCCCTCAGCGGGCTGCGCCAACGCCACCCCGAGGCCACCCCCCAGGAGTTGCGTCGTCGCCTGGCCGACTTGCTGCTCGGTCCCGACCTGGCTGCCCAGGTATATGGTCCACTGGAAGTGCAGGAGCCCCCCGATGCTGTCTGAACCCATAGCCGTAACGTTGTTGGTCATAGAGGCGTTGGACACATTGGGCGTGCCGTACCTGATCGGCGGGTCGCTGGCCAGCGCCGTGCACGGCGTGGCCCGGGCGACAGCGGACACCGACCTGGTGGCCGATCTCCGTCCCGAGCACGCAAGACCCCTGGCCCAGGCCCTGAATGACGCTTTTTACGTGGACGCCGAATCCATCCAGGACGCCATCCGCCGTCGCAGCAGTTTCAACGTCATCCACCTGGACACGATGTTCAAAGTGGACGTTTTCGTCCGCAAGCAGCGCCCCTTTGACCAGGCACAGTTCGAGCGCCGCGTGGCCCAGGTCGTCGCCACCGATCCGGAACGCACGGCCCACGTCGCCAGCCCCGAAGACACTGTCCTGGCGAAATTGGAATGGTTTCGTTTAGGCGGCGAGGTATCGGACCGCCAGTGGCGCGACGTGTTGGGTGTGCTCAAGGTGCAGGGGGAGCGGCTCGATCTGGTGTATCTCCGCCGCTGGGCGGCTGCACTGAGGATAGCCGACTTGTTGGAGCAAGCGCTAGCCCAGACAGGACAAGCAGACCCTAAGGGTTTCAGAAACCCTTAGGGTCTCCGAGGAGCAACTATGACCGACCGCCGTTTCATCGAAGAATCGTTTCCCGTCAAAGAGGTCAGCGTCATCTCGGCCAAGGAGAAGAGCATCCGCCACGGCCACATCTCGACGCTGCACATCTGGTGGGCGCGGCGGCCCCTCGCCTCCTCCCGCGCCACTGCCTACGCTGCCCTGACCCCCGCTACCGACGACATCACCGAGTGGCAGCAGCGACAGGATTTCATCGTCGAGATGAGCAAGTGGGAAAACTCGCTGAACGTACCCCTCCTGGAACGCGCCCGCCGCGACATCCTGGAGGCCCACGCCGAACGGTTGAGCGCGGAGCGGGGCGAAACCGTAACTGTGGAGGATATCGAGGCTGGTCGCGCGCCCCGCCCTCGCGTGCTGGACCCCTTCGCCGGTGGTGGGGCCATTCCCCTGGAGGCGCTGCGCCTGGGCTGCGAGACCTACGCCAGCGACTACAACCCGGTCGCCGTCCTCATCCTCAAAGCCACGCTGGAATACCCGCAAAAGTTCGGCCAGCCTGTAGCGCAAATTGACAACTTGCGCCACGGTCTACTTGACCTCAAGACCAAACGCACCGTCAACCCATTGCTGGAAGCGGTGAAAAAGTGGGGCGACTGGGTGCTAGAGGAGGCGCGGAAGGAACTGGCCGATTTCTATCCACCCGAACCGGATGGTTCTATCCCGGTGGGCTACATCTGGGCACGGACCATCCCCTGTCAGAACCCGGCCTGTGGGACGGAGATTCCGCTGATGCGCCAGTTCTGGCTGGCGAAGAAGTCGAAGAAGCAGGTGGCGCTGTATTT
>DATKTN010000234.1:0-20910 GCA_035531135.1 Anaerolineae bacterium | reverse complement strand
GTTCGAGCCCTGCGGCCCCGATATGATCCCGGACAACTCGATCCTGCGAGAGTTCATCGGGGGGTCGATATTGCGGGATTATACACCGTGAGTGAAACGTGAAACGTGAAACGTGATGCGTGATTGCGGATCGCATGCTAGATGGAGATCGTGAAGTATGTCGTCGGTCAAGTGGATTCGACGTCGCGTCGTTTGGGGCCGGATCGCCTGCGGCGGTGTGGTCGTTGCCGGGCTGGTGGCGCTGGGGGCGGTCGGGGTGGTCCGCTGGATGATGGTGGACCTGCCTTCGCCGGATCGGTTGTACGAGCGGGCGGCCGCTCCATCCACGCGCATCTATGACCGGGACGGGCGGTTGCTGTACGAGATCCTCGACCCGCACGGCGGCGCGCACACGCCCGTTCCGCTGGCCGAGGTGCCGGGGACTTGCGTCGACGCCACCGTCGCGACGGAGGACGCCAGCTTCTACCGCAACCCCGGCGTCGACTTTTGGGCCATCGTCCGCGCGCTGTGGATCAACCTGCGCGGTGGCGAGATTCTCTCGGGCGGCAGCACGGTCACCCAGCAACTGGCCCGCAACCTGCTGCTCTCACCACAGGAGCGGGCTGAGGTCAGCCTGGAGCGCAAGCTGCGCGAGTCCATCCTGGCCTGGCGACTGGCGAGAACGTACAGGAAAGACGAGATCCTGACGCTGTACCTGAACGAGACGTACTATGGCAACCTGGCGTACGGCATCGAGGCGGCCGCCCGGACCTACTTTGCCAAGCGAGCGGCCGAACTCGACCTGGCGGAGTGCGCCATGCTGGCCGGGCTGCCCCAGTGGCCAGCCCGTTACAACCCGCTGGAGAACCCCGAGGCCGCGAGAGAGCGCCAGCGCGTGGTGCTGGGGCTGATGGTCAGGCACGGCATCATCTCTCAGCAAGAGGCCGACCTGGCGGCGAAGGAGGACCTGCGCTTTGCCTCGGCCCCCTTCCCCATCGAAGCACCCCACTTTGTGATGCTCGTGCGCGGCCAATTGGAGAAAGAGTTCGGACTGGAAGCGATGTACACGCAGGGGCTGCAGGTCCACACGACGCTGGACCTAGACGCGCAACACACGGCCCAGCGCCTCATGCGCTACCGGTTGGCGCAACTGGCCGACGCCGGCGCGGGCCAGCCAGCCCGCAACGTGAACAACGGTGCCGTCGTGGTGATGGACCCCCATACCGGAAAAGTGCGGGCCCTGGTCGGCAGCCCTGACTACTTTGACCCACGCATCGACGGCGCGGTCAACGCAGCGGTCACCAGGCGCCAGCCCGGCTCGTCGATCAAGCCCATCACCTACGCCGCCGCCTTCGACCCCACCCGCCCCGACGCGCTCACGCCAGCCACGATGATGGTGGACGTGCGCACCGCCTTCGTCACCCGCGAGGGCGACCCGTACGTCCCGCGGAATTACGACCGCCGGTGGCACGGGCCGGTGCTGCTGCGCCAGGCGTTGGCCTCGAGCTACAACCTGATCGCCGTCAAGGTCCTGGACCACGTGGGCCTGGAGGAGATGACGAGGCTGGCGCGCTCGATGGGCATCACGACCTTTGACGACGCGGATCGCTTTGGGCTGGCGCTGACGTTGGGTGGCGGCGAGGTCCGCCTGCTGGAGCTGACGGCCGCCTACGGGGCCTTTGCCAACGGCGGCCAGCGGGTCGAGCCGGTGACGATCACCCACGTAAAAGACCATCGCGGGCAGGTGCTGAAAGCCTGGGATGCCGCGCCCGGCCCCCGGGTGATGGACGAGCGGGTGGCCTACCTCATCAGCGACGTCCTGAGCGACAACCTCGCCCGCGCTCCCTCCTTCGGCGAGGGGAGCGCGCTGCGGCTCTCCCGCCCGGCCGCCGCCAAGACCGGCACCACGACCGACTGGCGCGACAACTGGACGGTGGGGTACACGCCGGACCTGGTCGTCGGTGTGTGGGCAGGGAACGCCGACAACGAGCCCATGAACCACGTCAGCGGCGTGACGGGCGCTGCGCCGATCTGGCACGACGTGATGGAATCGCTGCTCAAAGGCCAGCCGGTGCGCGAGTTCGTGGAACCGCCGGGGATGGTGCGGATGGAGGTGTGTGCGGACAGCGGGTTGCCGCCAGTAGAGGGAATGGAGATTGGAGATTGGAGATTGGACCGGCAGCAAGCGCGCTGTCCTCGCACGGTCACCGAACTGTTCATCGAGGGCACCGAGCCTACTCAAACCGACGACTGGCACTGGACGTTCACGCTGGACGCGCGCAACGGCCTGCTGGCCGGCCCCAACTGCCCGCCCGAGTTCGCCACGCGAAAACGATACACGCTCTACCCCGCCGAGGCGCAGGACTGGGTCCGGTGGCAGAACATTCCTCAATCGCCGGAGGCGTACTCGCCGCTGTGTCCTGGCCAACTGGCAGAGATTAGAGATCAGAGATTGGAGATTGGGGGGCAGGAAGCAGGAGGCAGGGGGCAGGAGGCAGGAAGCAAGGGGCAGGAAGCAGGAAGCGGGGTTGGGGGCCCAAATATCTGGCCGCTGGTTCTGACGAGCCCTGATCAGGGGAGCCGGTACCGGCTGTCGGCGGAGATTCCAGCGTCGGCGCAGCAGATTCTCGTGGCCGCCCGCCCTGCCGACGGCGTCTCACTGCGCCAGGTGACGTTGCTCGTGGACGGCCAGGCGCTGGCGACGCTGACAAAACCACCCTACCAGGCGCTGTGGCCGATGACGGCCGGCGAGCACGCCTTCACGGCGGTGGGGGTGGATGTGGAGGGGAGCGAGGTTGAGGGGAACCGCATTACCATCGAGGTCGTGGAGTGAGAGGAGGTGGCAAAGTGACAGATTTTGCTGAGAAGGAATTTAGAGACATCGCAAAGAAGGTTCGAGAAGCAGGTGGGTACGACCTGGAACTCATCCTGCGAGTCAAGAACTTCAAGTCACAGGCTCCACTTGGACCCAGTCAATCTTGGGAATCAGTTGTCGAGATGGTAAATGAAGCCATCAAAGAGGCTGATGATGTATGCGCTTCACTTGAGACACTTTGCAAAATATACGGAGTGGGTATTCCTACTGCCTCTGTTCTGCTTGCTGCCAGGTATCCTGACCGCTTTGCCATAATTGATGGGGGGATGTTCAACTTTTTCAGACAAGTTGATGCCTATGGTAGCATCAAGCGTATCTTTGAGATTTCTGGCGATGACGAACTAGGAGCTCTCGTGAAAGAGGTCAAGGAAGTGTTTGATGAGGCTTCCGAAATCCGTATACAGATCTATCCCAAGTACTTGAGTGTCTTGAGCGCCATACGAGATAGGACGTATCTTGCCGACCTCAGAGAAGTCGAGTCAAAGATATGGAAGGAGACGCGCAAATGAAGCTCCAAGAACACGCAACACGCAACACGCAACACGTGCCACGCATCGCGCTCCTTGTTGCCCTCAGCACGTTGGTCTTGGCTTGCCAGTGTCAACTGCCATCCATATTCAAGACACCCACGCCGGCTCCGACTTTTACCCCGACCCCGCCGCCCGAGCCGCTGCCGCCGCAGGTGATCCAGGTGATGCCCGCCCGGGGCGAGGAGCAGCCGCTCGACGCGCCGGTGCAACTGGTCTTTGACCAGCCAATGGACCGGGAGTCGGTGCAGGCCGCCTTCATCATCGAACCGGCCGTCGGCGGCGACTTTAAGTGGGGCAGCCCTCGCGTCGTGCAGTTCAGGCCGGCCGGGAGAGGGTTTGAGCGGGCCACCCGGTACACGGTCACCATCGAGGAGGACGCCCGCAGCGCGGAGGACCTGCCGCTGAACGCACCGGTCCAGTTCCACTTTGCCACCGTCGGCTTCCTGGAAGTGGCCGCCGTCCAGCCGGCCGACGGCACTCCCGAGGTCGCCACCGACGCCGTCGTCACCGTCCTCTTCAACCGGCCGGTCGTCCCCCTGACCGCCATCGAGGACCAGGACAACCTGCCGCAGCCGCTCACCTTCGTGCCGCCGGTGCGCGGGAGCGGCGAATGGCTCAACACCTCCATCTATCGCTTCGTCCCCGACGATGACGCGGCCCTCGAGCCCGCCACGACCTACAAGGCGCGGATCGCGGCGGGGCTCACCGACACGACCGGCGGCGTGCTGGCCGACGACTTTGCCTGGGAGTTCACGACGGTCATGCCGGCCGTCGTCGCCACGTATCCCGACGCAGACACGATCTATGTCAGCCCCGAGCCAACCATCCACGTCGCCTTCAACCAACGGATGGACCGCGCCTCCGCCGAGGCCGCCTTCGAACTCAAGAACCGGGCCACCGACGAGGTGATCGCGGGCACCTTCGAGTGGCACGACGGAGGCTTGGTCCTCCCGGACAGACGCATCTACGAACCCTACCAGTGGTCGTGGAGCGCCGGCAAAGGGCCGGAGCGGGTTGGCGTGGAGACAATGAGCTTTACCCCGGACCAGCCACTCGACTTTGGTGCCAGGTACCTGGCGCGTGTCGCCGCCAGCGCGCAGGGGGCCACAGCACAGGCCGGCACGGAGCGACAATACAGTTGGACCTTTGGCACGATCGAGTATCCGCGCATCGTCAGCACCGATCCCGCCGACGGCGACCAGCAGGCCGACCCCCGGGGCGGGCTGCAGATCGAGTTCTCCAGCCCGATGGACCCCAAATCACTGGAGGACAACTTTACCATCAGCCCTCCCGTCTCGGCGACGGACGTCTACAGCTACTGGTGGGATAGCGACACCCAGCTCGAGATCTCCTTCCCCGTCGAACCCAACACCGACTACGCGGTGACGATCAGCGGCGACGTCCGAGGGCGCTACGGACACGAACTCGGCGCGGACCGCACCGTCCGCTGGCGCACCCGCGCGCTGGACCCGCTGGTCTACCTCCACAGCCCCGGCCGCATCGTCACCTACAACGGGTACACAGAGACGCTGGCCTACGTGACCGTGCGCAACGTGGGCCAGGTGAGCTTTGCGCTGTACCGGATGCCGTCCGAGGACTTTTTGCGGGCCAACGGGAACGACGAGGGCACGTGGGACTATTGGAACACCTACAGCGGCGACGGGGAGAATCTCGTCCGGCGGTGGACGCTGGACGTCAATCCGCCGCTGAACCAAAGCCGCATCTACAGGACCCGGCTGTCCGGCAGTGCGGACGGCCTGCTGTCGCCGGGCCTGTATTACCTGGAGGTGCAGGCTGTCCCCGGCGCGATCTACCCCGAGGCGCAACACTATGTGCCGGGCGCCAGCAAGGAGATGCTGGTCGTCTCCCGGCACAACCTGAGCCTGAAGACGAGCGCCACCGAGGAACTGGCCTGGGCCACCGACCTGCGCTCCGGCGACGTGCTACCGGGCCTGCCCGTCACGGTGATGGACGAGTACGGCAACGTCATGGCCGAGGGGACGACGGACGAGGACGGCGTGTTTGCCGACGGGGCGCACGAACCGTTGGATCAGTGGACCGCCGTCTTTGCCTTCGTCGGCGACCCGGACGATCCGGACCAGGATTTTGCTGCCGCGATCAACGGGTGGAACGACGGCATCACGCCCTGGCAGTTCGACCTGCCGGTGGAGAGTTACGACAACCCCTACGCCGCCTACGTCTTCACCGACCGGCCCATCTACCGCCCCGGCCAGACGGTCTACTTCAAGGGTATCCTGCGCCGCGACGACGACGCCCACTATAGCCTACCGCCGGCAGATGCCGAGGTCTATGTCGCAATCTGGGACCCGCAGGGCACGCAGGTCTTTGAGGAGAAGCTGCCCGTCAGCGACGTAGGCACGCTGGACGACAAGTTCGACCTGGGCGAGGAAGCGGCGCTGGGCACCTACGGCGTGCAGATGACCTACGCCGAGCGAGAGTTCGGCACCAGCTTCCAGGTGGCCGAGTACCGCAAGCCCGAGTTCCAGGTGGAGGTCGAGACCGACCGGCCGGAGTACGTTCAAGGAGACGAGATCAACGTCACTGCCCAGGCGACCTATTTCTTCGGCGGTCCCGTCGCCGGCGCCCAGGTGCGCTACGCCGTCCTCTCGGCCGACCACTTTTTCAACTACCAGGGCAAAGGGTGGTGGGACTTTAGCGACTATGACTACAGCCGCAGCCGGGGAGGCGGATATTATGGCGAGCGCATCGCCGACGGGGAGGGCACGACCGACGCCGAGGGCCGCTTCACCTTCAGCCTGGAGGCGGACATCGCCGAACAGATCGCCAGCCAGCGGTTCACGCTGGAGGTGACGGTCACCGACGTCAACAACCAGGAGGTCAGCAACCGGACCGAGGCGGTCGTCCACAAGGGTCTGTACTACATCGGCCTGCAGCCCGAGCGGTACGTCGGCCAGGCGGGACGGGAAGCCCGCGTCAACGTGCTCACCGTCGACTGGACCAGCGAGCCCTCGCCGGGCCAGGAGGTGACCGTCGTCTTTGCTGAGCACAAGTGGTACAGCGTCCAGAAGCAGGCCGAGGATGGCCGCTATTACTGGGAGGGCGTCGTCGAGGACGTCCCGGTCTTAACCACCACGGTGGAGACGGACGCCGACGGCGGGGCGAGGGCGGGCTTCACGCCCGAGCAGGGCGGCGTCTACAAGGCGATCGCCAGCGGGCGCGATGACAAAGGAAACGAGGTCCGCAGCTCCACCTACATGTGGATCAGTGGGCGTGAGTACGTCAACTGGCGACGGGAGAACAACGACCGCATCGAGCTGGTCGCCGACAAGCGGCAATACAAGGTCGGCGACACGGCGACCATCCTCGTGCCCCACCCGTATCAGGGCCCGGTCGAGGCGCTCGTCACCGTCGAGCGCGGACACATCTACGACTACTGGGTCCAGACGCTGGAGACGAACTCGGAGCAGATCGAGATCCCCATCACGGAGGAGCTCATCCCCAACGTTTTCGTCTCGGTGGTCATCGTGAAGGGAGTGGACGAGACCAACCCGCTGCCCGGTTTCAAGATCGGCTACGCACAACTGCCCATCGAGACGACGGAGAAGGAGTTGAACATCGCGCTGGCCCCGGACAGACCGCCCAGCGAGCACTACCGGCCGGGCGAGGCGGTGACCTATGACGTGAACGTCACCGACAGCGCGGGGAACCCGGTCGAGGCCGAGCTGGCGCTCAACCTGGTGGACCTGGCGGTGCTCTCGCTCGCCGACCGGCCCGGGCCGGACATTGTGAATTATTTCTGGCGCGAGCGGGGACTGGGCGTGAACACCGCCAGTGGGCTGACGCTTTCGGGGGACCGCATCAGCGAGGAGCTGGGGGAGGAGGTCAAAGGGTTGGGCGGTGGCGGAGGCGGCGAGGAGTTCGGCCCCGTGCGACGGCGCTTCCCCGACCTGGCCTACTGGAACCCCAGCCTCCGAACCGGCGCGGACGGCCATGCAAAGGTCAGCGTGGATCTTCCGGACAACCTCACCACCTGGCGCATGGGGGCCCGCGGCGTCACCGCCGGCACGCTCGTCGGCCAGACCGACGTAGACATCGTGAGCACCAAGGACCTGCTGGTGCGGCCGGTGGCCCCCCGGTTCTTTGTCGTCGGCGACCAGGCCGAGCTGGCAGCCGTGGTCCACAACAACACGGACCGGTCGCTGGAGGTGGAGATCGCGTTCGAGGCGAGGGGGCTGCAGATCGGCGAATCGGCGAATCAACAAATCGGCGAATCGGCAAATCAGCAAATCAGCATACCTGGTGGGGACAACGTGAAGGTGGCGTGGGCGGTGACGGTGGAGGACGTGTCCGAAACCACGCTGCGCTTTGGCGCGCGGGCGACCGGCCTGGCCGACGCCGTCGAGATCACCCTGCCGGTCTACCGCTACTCGACGCCCGAGGTGGTCGCCACCGCCGGCCTGCTCGACGCCGACGGGCAGCAGTTGGAGGCAGTGGCGCTGCCGCCCAGTTTCGACCCGACGCAGGGAGAACTCTCCGTGCACGTGGACCCGTCGCTGGCGGCCGGCATGGCAGACGGGCTCGACTACCTGGAGCACTACCCCTACGAGTGCACCGAGCAGACGGTCAGCCGCTTCCTGCCCAACGTCGTCACGTACCGCGCCTTCAAGGAACTGGGGCTGGATCGACCGGACCTGGAGGAGCGGCTGCCAGGGCTGGTCAGCGAGGGGTTGCAGCGGCTCTACCACCAGCAGCATTACGACGGCGGCTGGGGCTGGTGGGTCTCGGACGAGTCCCACCCCTACGTGACTGCGTACGTATTGCTCGGGCTGGTCGAGGCGGAGCGGGCCGGCTTCGTGGTGGACGCCGGGGTGACGGAGCGGGCGGTGGAATTCCTGCAAGGTAAGCTGAGCAGCCCACGCGACCTGCAGAAGCACTGGCAGGCCAACCGCCAGGCATTCGTCCTGTACGTGCTGGCCGAGGCCGGTGAGGGGGACCTGGGGCGCACGGTGACGCTCTTTAACCGGCGCGACGTGCTCGACACCTTTGGCAAGGCCTACCTGGCGATGGCGCTGGGCCTGCTGGAGCCGGACAGGCCGGATCGCGTGGACGCGCTGCTCTCCGACGTCACGAGCGACGCCATCGTCAGCGCCACCGGCGCGCACTGGGAGGAAGCGCAGGTGGACTATTACGCGATGAACACCGACACCCGGTCGACCGCCATCGTGCTGGCCGCGCTGGCGCGGCTGGACCCGGACGCCGCACTGGCTCCGAACGCTGTCCGCTGGCTGATGGCCGCCCGCCGTGAGGGCTACTGGGAGACGACACAGGAGACCGCGTGGGCCGTCATCGCGCTCACCGACTGGATGGTCGCCACCGGCGAACTGGAGGGGGCGTACGACTGGCACGTGGTCGTCAACGGCAACCCGTTGGGCGAGGGGAGCGTGGACCGCGAGAACGTCGACGAGACGGTCAAGTTGCAGATCGAGGTCGCCCGACTCCTGGCCGACGAGGCGAACCGGGTCGTCATCGAGCGCTGGGCGCCCGGCGGGCAGGCGAAAGGGACCGGCCGGTTGTATTACAGCATGTACCTGCGCTATTTCAAGCCGGTGGAGGAGGTGACCGCGCTCAACCGGGGCATCGTCGTCAGCCGCAAGTACACGCTGGCCGACTGCGACCCGGAGAAGGAAACGTGCCGGGCGGTGGACCAGGCGCAGGTGGGGGACGCCATCCAGGTGAAGCTGACGATCATCGCGCCCCACGACCTGCACTATGTGGTCGTCGAGGACCCGTTCCCGGCCGGCGCCGAGGGCGTCGACCAGAGCCTCAAGACGACGAGCGTCGTCGGCGAAGCGCCCGAGCTGACCCGCACCGACCGGCGCGACCCGTGGGGCGGTGGCTATGGCTGGTGGTGGTTCAGCCACACCGAGCTACGTGACGAGAAGGCCGTCCTCTTCGCCACCTACCTGCCCCAGGGCACGTACGAGTACACCTATCTCATCCGCGCCAGCCTGAGCGGCGAGTACCGGGTGATCCCCACCCACGCCTACGAGATGTACTTCCCGGAGGTATTCGGGCGGAGCGATGGGGGGGTGTTCACGGTCACCGAGTAGTTCGCACGTGATGCGTGAAACGGAACACGTAATACGTAATACGTAATGCGTAATCACGTTTCACGTTTCACGTTTCACGCATCACGCATCACGTTTCACGTTTCACGTTTCACGCTTCACGTTTCACGCATCACGTTTCAGGTTTCAGGTTACTGGTAGACGATGAAGGCTGGCGGTGGATCCAGCGCCAGCACCTGCCCCGGCGTCATCAGCGGCGTGTCGAGGTCGTAGAACAGTTTAAAGCCGCCGTACTCAAAGCCAGGCTCGGCGCGATACTGGTTGTAGTCGCCGCGCTTCGCCCCCGGGCCGCCGTACCCGTCTGCGTCCCACACCAGGTCGACCAACGGATAGTCCTGGATGGCCTCCTTGTTCACGATCATGCGATCGTCGAACTGGTGGATGACGAGGATCTTGTGCTGGCCGGCGCCCTCGGCGATCCCGTTGAGCCAGGCCTGCACCGCGTTGATCGCCTCGCCGTCGATGCGCCCCAGGTTCGTCCCGGGGACGCCATCCTCGCCCACGATGAACTCGGGGTCAACGGCCAGGTGGACGTTGGGCTCATACAGGTAGGGCTCGACAAAGCCCAACTCGATCTCCAGCGGGCTGCGACCCGGCTGGATATCGAGCACGACCCACACCCCCTCGGCGGCGGCTGTGTCGAGCCACCACCTGAGCGTCTCGGCAGTCAGGTGGTGATTGTAGTTGCCGTCCTCGCCGGGGTGGGCGTCGGAGATCGTGACCACCGTGTGGAAGACGGGGACGATCTCCACGCATGGGTCCACCTGGCGGTAGGCCTCGGCCTGCTCGCGCAGGAGCGCCAGCGTGGTCCCGACTTCGTGCGCGCCCAGGATGCCCAGACCCCGCCCGATGGGGACGCCGTAGAAGGCGACCAGCCGCCGCCCGGCGATCGTCGAGGGGGGCGGCGCAGGGCCGGCGGAACAGTCCGGCGCAGGCGTGGGCTCGCCCCCGCCGTTGCCCGGCCCGCCCTCCGGTGACGGCAACGGAGAAGGAAGCGCGGCGGGTTCGGGCGTGGGGGTGTCCGTCGGGACCGGGGTGGGGGTCGGTGTGGGCGTCGAGGTCGGCGTGGACGTCGGCGTCGGGGTCGGCGTGTCGGTTGGCGTGGGGGTTGAGGTCGGCGTTGGCGTAGGGGTGGACGTGGGGGTGGCGGTGGGCGACGGCGTGTGCGTGGGCGCGGCGGTTGGGGACGGCGTCGGCGTGAGCGTGGGAGTTGGGGCTGAGACCGTGACGCCGATGGCTGCCACGGCTACCAGGAGGCCGACGATCAGGACGATTCCCATTGTGAGCTTCGAGCTTGGCGACATGGTCTCTCCCTGCGGATACCCTGAACGTGCGGCCCGCCAAGGTAGGAGTCTACCGCAAGATGGGGTTTCTGGCAAGGGGATCGCCGGGGCGCGGCGGCACTTGACATATATCAAATTGGTGGTATAATTAGAACAAAGGTTCTATACCCGCGTAGGACAACCACAGTTGGCCACTATATCGTTCTCAGCACACTTACAGGCGATCCGCCAGGAAGAGAGGCCTGGGCAAGCTGTCACGGACCCCCAGCTTCGCAGGGGGCTTGCATACGCATCACGCATCACATCCGACGCGATGAGAGCCGAGCAAGCGTGGGCATTGTGTAGCAAGCGCTCACGTGGTACAATAAGTGCTTGTGTGGTTTTCCTGATCGGTTATGCTGATGGATAGGGGGAGTACGTGGCGCAGAGGAAGCGAGAATACACCGAGGCGGACATCCAGGTCCTAGAGTACCCGGAGAACATCCAGCGCAGGCCGGGGATGTACGTGGGCGGACGGGGGGCGTCGGCGCTGCACCACCTGGCGATCGAGGTGACCGACAACGCGGTGGACGAGGCGCTGGCGGGCCGGTGCGACTATTTCGAGGTCACAATCCGCCCGGACGGGAGCATCGTCATCTCCGACGACGGCGACGGCATCCCGGTGGGGATACACCCGGAGAAGGAGAAGCCGACGCTGGAGCTGGCGTTCACCGAGCTCCACGCCGGCGCCAAGTTCGAGGAGGGCACCTACTCGACGTCGGGCGGGCTGCACGGCGTGGGCATCAAGGCGACGAACGCGCTCTCGACGTGGCTGGAGGTGACGGTGAGGCGGGACGGCGTGCTGTACCGCCAGCGGTACGAGCGAGGGCTGCCGGCGACGCCGGTGCAGATCCTGGACCCGCACACCGAGGAGGTGGTGGGTCAGGTCGGGGTGCGGGGCGAGAAGAAGGCGATCCAGGAGCACCGCGACCGGAGCATCGGGACGGGGACGACGGTCGCGTTCCTGCCGAACCCCGAGTTTCTGGACGTGGTCGAGTTCGACTTTGCGACGCTGGCCCGGCGGCTGCAGACGGTGGCGTTCCTGGTACCGGACCTGACGGTGCGCATCACCGACGAACGGGGAAAGAAAGGAAAGACGAAAGGGGCGAAAGGGAAGGAGCGGGAACGGACCTACTGCTACCGGGGCGGGCTGGTCGAGTACGTAGAGTACCTGAACCGGGACCGGCGGGGGATCCACGCGCCGATCGAGATTCGGGGCGACACAGAAGACGGCACGCAGGTCGAGGTGGTGCTCCAATACCACACCGACGAGGACGAGGAGATCGTGTCCTTCGTCAACACGATCCCGACGCCGGACGGGGGCCGGCACGTCGCCGGGTTCCGGTCGGCGCTGACGAAGGCGATCAACATGTTCGCCGCCGAGAAAAAGCTGCTAAAGAAGGGGGACGAGATCACGGGCAGGGACACGATCGCCGGGCTGACGGCGGTGTTGAGCGTGCGCATGCGCGACCCGCAGTTCACGTCGCAGACCAAGACGCAGCTCGGCTCCGATCCGGTGCAGGGGCAGGTCCACTCGATCGTGTACGAGGCGCTGCTGAGCCGATTCCGGAAGCGGATCCCACTGGGAAAAAAGATCGTCGACCGCTGCCTGGCGGCCTCGCGCGCACGGCACGCGGCGGCGAAGGCGCGCTCGCTGGTGATGCGCCGCTCGGTGCTGGAGGTGGACGAACTGCCGGGCAAGCTGGCCGACGTGGCGAAGGGGAGCCCGACGGGACAGACGACGCTGTTCATCGTCGAGGGGGACAGCGCGGGCGGGTCGTGCAAGCAGGCGCGGGACCGGCGGTACCACGCGATCCTGCCGCTGCGGGGCAAGATCCTCAACACGGAGCGGGCGCGGCTGAACAAGGCGCTGAGCAACCGGGAGGTCAAGACGATCGTGGCCGCGATCGGGGCCGGGGTGGGGGCGGACTTTGACGTGGAGCAGATGCGGTACGGGCGGGTGGCGATCCTGGTCGACGCCGACGTGGACGGGGACCACATCAAGACGCTCCTGTACACGCTGTTCTGGCGGCTGATGCGGCCGATGGTCGAGGCGGGGCGGCTGTACGTGGCGCGCGCGCCACTGTACCTGCTGCGCAAGGGGAGCGACAGCCGGTACGTGTACAGCGACGCCGAGCGGGACCGGGTGCTGGCCGAGTGGGGTGCCAAATCCACCCGCACCGGCCTGAAAGAGCCGGTGCTGGGGAAGGGGGTGACGATCCAGCGATACAAGGGGCTGGGCGAGATGAACCCGGAGCAGTTGCGCCACACGGTGTTCCAGCCCGGTGACGGGGACGACCCGTCGATCAACAAGCACATCGTGCGGGTGTCGATGGGCCAGGTGCACGCGGCAAACGCGGCCGTCTCCCTGTGGATGGGGGGCAGTCCGCGAAGGCGGCGGCAGCGGCTGATGCGGTACTGGGACGGGGCGGGGATGATGGACGACAATGGGAATGGGTACGAAGACGGCGATATGGATGATGAGCTGGCGGGCGAGGAGGACGAGGAATGACTGGGACACGGACCAAAACTCCAAATCCCAAATCCCAAATCCCAAATATTGAGACGGTGGAGCTGGCGGACGACCTGACGCGGGCGTACATCGGGTACGCACGGGAGACGATCACCGACCGGGCGCTGCCGGACGTGCGCGACGGGCTCAAGCCGGTGCAGCGGCGCATCCTGTACGGGATGCACGACCTGGGGCTGGTGCACGACAAGCCGCACAAAAAGTCGGCTCGCATCGTCGGCGAGGTGCTGGGCAAGTACCACCCCCACGGCGATAGCTCCGTCTACCTGGCGATGGTGCGCCAGGCGCAGACGTGGGTGATGGGCGTGCCGCTGGTGGATGGGCAGGGGAACTTTGGCTCGATCGACGGCGACAGCCCGGCCGCGATGCGGTACACCGAGGCGCGGCTCACGGCGGCGGCCGAGACGATGCTCCAGGACCTGAAGATGGACACGGTGGACTGGACGGATAACTTTGACGGATCACTCCAGGAGCCGACGGTCCTGCCCAGCGTGCTGCCGAACCTCCTGGTCAACGGCGTAGACGGCATCGCCGTCGGCATGGCGACCCGCATGCCGCCCCACAACCTGGGGGAGGTGTGCGACGCGCTGGTCCACGTGGCGCGGAACTGGACGCGGCGCGACAAAGTCACGGTCGACGACCTGATGGCGTTTCTGCCGGGGCCGGATTTCCCGACGGGCGGGATCATCTACCGCTGCCGCGACGACGGCGACGGGCCGGTGGACACGATCCGCCAGGCGTACACGACCGGGCGGGGACGGGTCGTGATGCAATCTCGCGTGACGGTCGAGGACATTGGCGGCGGCAAGTCGAACATCGTCGTCACGGAGCTACCGTATGGGGTGCTCAAGACGACGGTGATGGAAAAGATCGCGAAAGAGGTGCGCGACGGGCGCATCACGGGCGTGACCGACCTGCGGGACGAGTCGGACCACACCGGGATGCGGATGGTGATCGAGGTCTCGCGGCAGGCCAGCCCGCAGGAGGTACTGAAGCAGGTGCTCAAGTACAGCCAACTGCGGGAGACGTTCGGCGTGATCAACCTGGCGCTGGTGCCGACGGGGGAGAACGGAGGGACACGGCCGGAATACATGTCGCTCCCGGACCTCCTGATCCATTTCGTGGCGCACCGGCTGGAGGTGATCGAACGGCGCAGCCGGTTCGAGCTGGAGAAGCGGCGGGCGCGGCTGCACATCGTCGAGGGGCTGCTGAAGGCGCTGGACATACTGGACGAGGTGATCGAGACGATCCGCCACTCCCGGACGGCGGACACGGCGCGGGGGAACCTGATCAAGAAATTCGGCTTCACCGAGGTCCAGGCGACGGCGATCCTGGACATGCAACTGCGGCGGCTGGCCGCGCTGGAGCGAAAGCGGCTGGCGGATGAAGAGAAGGAGCTGAAAGCGCGGATCAAGTACCTGGAGGGGTTGCTGCGCTCGCAGGCGAAGCGGCTGGGCGTGGTCATCAAGGAGACGACGGCGCTCAAGGAACAGTTCGCCGTGCCTCGGCGCACGGTGATCGTGGAGCGGGAGGAGGCGACGGCCGGCAGCGGCATGGTGACGACGGAGGCCGACCTGGTGATGCCCGAGGGGACGCAGGTGCTGGTGCTGACCGAGGACAGGATGCAGCGCACCACAGCGGCGGGCTTTTCCTACCGGCCCAGCAAGGAATTGACGACGCGGGCGGTGCGCGACGTGCACCTGGCACACGTGCGGGCGGAGCCGGGCGACGAGGTGATCCTGCTGACGAACCGGGGGCGAGGTTGGCGGGGGGCGGTGGGCTTTGTCCCAGCGGAGGGCGGAGCGAAGGAGCTGGGGCTGGAGGGCGGGGAATGGGTCGTCGGCGTGGGCGTGCTGCGGCCAGACGCGTACCTGGTGATGGGCAGCCGGGGCGGGAAGATCAAGCGCACCCGGGTGGGTGACCTGGCGCTACCGGACAGGACGTGGGACACGGTGATGGGGCTGGGCGAGGGGGACGAGCTCCTGTTCGGCGACGTGGCCGGGGAGGGGGCACACGTCCTGTTCTACACCGCCAGCGGGCAGGTGCTGCGGATCGACGGGGACACGGTGAACCCACAGGCGACGGGGACGGCGACCGGCGTGGTCGGGATCTCGGTCAAGCAGAGCGACCGGATGCTGGGCGGAGCGGTGGTGAAACACGCAGTGGCTGACGAGGAAAAGTGGGAGGTCGTGATCGTCTCGACGGCCGGCTACGCCCACCGGGCACGGTTGGCCGAGTTCCCGGTAAAGGGACGCGGCACGCAGGGCGTGCGGTGCCTGCGGGCGACGAAATCGGGTGGCGACGTGGCGGGCCTGGCGATGGGGCAGGGCGGCCTGATCGACATCTACCTGGCGGACGGGCGGCGGCAGCGGCTGGATTGGGAGGAGACACCGGTCACGACGCGCGAGGCCCGGGGCGAGCGGGTGGTCGACGCCGGCAAGAAGGGGACGGTGGCACGGGCGGTGGCACTGGCTTAACATGGATCACTACCGACGCTCGGCACGGAACTGGTTTGCCGGACACCCCATAGACCGGATACCCGATCGACGACAGGACGGCCGGTGGGTCGCGGAGAGGTTGCAGGACCCCAACACCCGTCTGATCCCGGTGTGGAACGGGAAGAACCTGTTTGCGAAAGGGCCGGTCCCGCAGCCGGTCCTGCTGGCCCCCCAAGACATGGGGGGCCTGATCGCTCAGGCAGAGTCGATCGTCCTGCTGGGCGAAGCGGAGGGCCGGGTTTACTTCGCGGTGGGGCTGCACACCGGCGACGGATCGCCGCCTCCAGAAATGGCAGAACTGGGCGAGTTCCGGAACCTGAGATGGATCGGTGCGGGGTCGGAACGGGAGACAGTCGCGCTGCTGGCCTACGCCAAGGCCATGACGTATTGGCATCATCGGCAGCGCTTCTGCGCGGATTGCGGGAGCCCGACGGAGAGCGCCGACGGCGGCCATCTGCGGGTGTGCACCAATCCGCAGTGCGGGCAGCAGCACTTTCCCCGCACGAATCCGGCGATCATCGTCCTGGTGACGTCCGGGGAGCGGTGCCTGCTGGGCCGGCAGGCGACGTGGCCCAAAGGGCTGTACGCGACGATCGCGGGGTTCGTCGAACCGGGGGAGAGCCTGGAGGATGCCGTCGTGCGCGAGGTGATGGAAGAGACGGGCGTCCGGGTCCGGGAGGTCACGTATCACTCGTCCCAACCGTGGCCGTTTCCGAGCTCGATTATGCTGGGGTTTACAGCGGAGGCGGCGAGCAAGGAGATTGCGCTCAGCGACGGCGAGTTAGAGGACGCGCGCTGGTTCTCGCGGGAGGAGATCTGGAGCGGGGTGAAGGGTGAATGGCTGCGGATGCCACTGCGGGCCTCGATTTCGTACCGGTTGATTGAGGATTGGTTTGACGGGGAGGGAAGCCCGAGGCTGGAAGACCTCTGCACTATCCGCCCGCCCGGGCCGACACAGGCGGGCGGCGGGCGGCCCAGGGGCGGGACTGCTCGAGCTGGGCCGCCAGGCGGAAGAGGGTAGCCTCGTCGCCGAAGCGGCCGACGAAGTGGGTGCCGATGGGCAGGCCGTCGGCGTTCCAGAAGAGCGGGACCGACATGGCAGGCTGCCCGGTGGCGTTGCAGATGGGCGTGAAGGGCATGAAGGCACTCACACGGATCAGCCCCTGGAGGGGGTTCTCCGGCGAGGGGTCGAAGGTGCCGAGGGGCACAGGGGGCTCACCAAGCGTGGGAGTGAGCCACACGTCGTGGTCGAAAAAGAACCGGGCGACGTCCCGGGCCGCGCGCTGGAGCGCGTGCACGGCGAGCAGGTAGGTCGACGCACCGATCGTCGTTGCCGTGGGCCATCGGGACGAGCCCAGCGGCGACGGCAGCGGCCGCGCCCCCACTGGAGCCGCCCGTGGTCCGCTCCGTGTCCCAGGGGTTGCGGCTGGGACCGAAGAGACGGGGCTCGCAGGTCGGGAGAAGGCCGAACTCGGGCGTGTTGGTCTTGCCGAGGATGATCAGCCCGGCGCGCTTGAGTCGGGCGACGAGCCTGCTGTCGTGATCGGGCACAAAGTCGCGCAGGAAAGCCGACCCGGCGGTCATTGGCACCCCGCGGTAACAGGCAGCAGATCCTCGAGCAGGAACGGGACGCCGGTGAACGGGCCACAGGGGAGTTCGCCGGTGGCGCCACCTCGCCCCGCCGGACCAACCCGGCCTGGGCGGTGGCGTCGAGGAAGGCCAGGTCGTCGGATGTCGACGTGGTGCGTGTCCTCCGATGGATGAGAGACCTGACAGGTTTAGCGATTGACTGGCACGAGGTGCTGGTCCGCCACGGATGTGGCCCGTTGCCGTCACTGACCCTTGCCGAAACCTGTCAGGTCTTGGCCTATCCTCATCACTCTACATAGATCTCGACCCGCTCGTTGTCCTGCTCGTCCATCACCTCGACGAGCTTGCCGTCGACGCCGCTGGCGAGCAGTTCCTGGAGCTCCTGCATGTCGAACCCCTCAAAGTCGGGGGCGAACCGCTCGGCCATGCGCAATCCCGCGCCGACGAGGCCCATCGGCACGGTCACGTTCACCTTGGCCGCGCCTGTGGTCATGTCGGTCACCTGGATGCGGAGGAACTTGTGCTCCCCCGCCTGCGTCGAGGCTGCCGATGCAGCACGCCGCTGCCCCCCTCCGAGCGCCCGGAGCAGTGTGGCCGCCTCCTCCGCCGTGATTTTGCCCTCCTCGAGCATTGCGAGGATCTTCTGCCGTTCTGCGCTTTCTGTCGACATATTGCACCCCCTAACCGAAATAGACCTGCACGTGTTCGCCGCCCTCTCGCTCGTTCACCTCGACGACAAAAGGGTGGCCATCCCGTATTTCTTCCCGCATCGCCAGGATCACCTCGTCCACCCCTGTCCCCTCAAGCTGCGGGACGAAGGGGCGGGCGACGCGCAGCCCCCAGGCGATGAGGCCCAGCGGCAGCGGCAGGGCCAACGTGACGTTGGGGCCGTCGTGCTGCCGCACCCTCAGACAGAGCCAGTGAGCGCGCTGCAGCCACCAGCCGAGCAGCACGCCCAGCACGCCGGAGGCAAAGATCAGCCAGCCCCAGGCGAGCCGCCCCGTGGCGGCCTCGCCGGTGTAAGCGGTGGCCAGGAGCAGCCCGCCGCCCGCGAGCAGCGCGACGCCGGTCCAGAACACAGGCTGCCACAGCCAGCGCACCCACGCCGGACGGGCGGCGGGGGCGGCAGGCGGGGCCGCTGGCTCCGGCGGTTCGGGAGGCCGCACCAGCGCATCCAGCCGGCGCGCGCCCTCCTCGACGCTGATCTCCCCCGCCTCGATCAATTCCAGAATGTGCAGTCGTTCGTCCACAGTACCTCCCAACTCAAGCTTGGCGAACCCTTGCGAAGGTTTAGCAGTTGGCTCTAGCAGCCTGTCGGAGTGAAAAAGACCATCCCTAAATTCGCGGCTTTTTACAGCAAAAGTGGGGTGCGAGACCCGAATTCGAGCTTAAAACCGTGCTTGAGTGGGACCTTTCTCAGCAAAATAACTTCTCTCCGACAGGCTGCTAGATCAGAAGCACCCTGCGCCTGCAGGAAATTGTCTTGCCGCCCAAGCTCCCCGTAACTTTCGCAAGGGTGAGATCTGTCAGTGGAACCCCAGGGTGCCGAGGGCTCTGCAACGACGTTCCACCACCTCAAAGACGGCGTATCATGTTTCCCTCTCCTCGACGGCAAAGACCTGACAGATTTCAGCCCGCAAACCTGTCAGGTCGACGCTGTGCCCGTTGTTCTGCTCGATGTTGACGATCACCGGCACAAAAAAGGCACCCAGCCCCATGATCACGGAGATGGCCCCGCCGACGATGTACCACGGGCGCACGCCGACCACGTCGGCGACCGGACCGGCGACGGCCAGGCTCAAGGGCCACGCGGCCGAGGCCATGCTCTTGACGACGGTGAACACGCGCCCCTGCATGTCCGGGGCGACGACCGCCTGGAGCACTGCAAACATCGGCCCATTGACGAGCGCGTTCATCACGCCCCCGACAAACATGCCGACGACCGCCAGCCAGAACGCGTTCGCCGGCGCCAGGCCGATCAGCATGATGCCCACGCCCTGCACGACAATACCCGTCAGCGAGGTGTAGACGCGGCGGCGAAAGCCGCCCCACGCGCTGAGCAGGAGCCCGCCCAGGACGAGGCCGATGCCCCAACTCGACTCCAGCCAGCCCAACTGCAGGGCGTCGCCGCCGAAATGCCCTTTCACCAACAACGGCATCAGGGAAAACGCCGGGTTCACGACAAAGTTGAGGACGGTGGCCATGATCAGGACTGCGAACAGCCCCGGCCAGCCCCAAACGTAGCGCAGCCCCGCGCGCACGTCGGACCAGACGGACGGCGCTTTGCCCTGCGCCGGGCGGCCATCCTCCGGCTCCGAAGCACGTTCCAGTTGCGGCACGTGCACGAAAAACAGCGGCGCGACCGCGAATATCGCCGTGCCCACGTCCATCAGCATGATGCCCTCGAACGGCAGCAGGGCCAGCAACATGGCGCCCAGCGGCGGCCCGACCACGTTGAGTGCGCCCTGCATCGTCTGGTTGAGACCCGCGACGCGCGTCAGGTGCCTGTCGGGGACCATCAGCGAGGTCGACGCCTGCATCGCGGGCCAGTGGAAGCAGCCGCCGATGGCGCGGACGAGCAGGCCCGCGTAGACGTGCCAGATCTGGATGGACCCGGTCCAGAACAGGCAGGCGAGCCACAACGCGACGAGCGCGATCAGGCTATCGGCGGCGATCATCACGACGCGCCGGTTCCAGCGGTCGACCAGCGCGCCAGCGACGGGGCCGAGGAACACCTGGGGGACGACCCACATCAACGTCGCCGTCGCCAGCACGGTCGCCGAACCGGTCAACTGGGTGAGCCACCAGATCAGCGCGAACTCGAGCACCCGGCTGCCGACCAGCGAAAAGGCCTGACCGGTCCAGATGGTGAAAAACGGGATCTTCCACTTGACCTGCTGTTGTGTGTGCTTCGTGGGATACTCCATCATCGACCCTCCAGCGCGGACAGGAGATCGGCGGCCTGCTCGGGAGTGACCTTGCCCTCCTCCACCAGGCGCAGGACCCGCATGCGCTCCTCGTCGGTCGCCGGCGTACGCCTGGGGCGAGCCCGGTGACCGCTGGCCCGCCGCCAGCGTCGCTCGGCGCGCTCGGTCCGCAGGCGGACCCGCTCCGTCTCCCGCTCGGCCGCGCGGCGGGCCTTCTGCGCCACGCGCTCGACCCGGCGGCGGACCTCGGTGCTATCGATGCGCCCCAGGCTCTCATCCAGGCGGGCCTCCATCTCCGACATCGCCTCGGCGACGTGGGCCTCGATCTGGGCGCCCAACCCCTCCAGGTCGCCAAAGTCCAACTCCTCGTCCGGCCGATACCCTGGCTCCAGAGGTCGCAGGGAGGCATGCCCGCCGACCTGCGCCTCCAGGCTGGCCTCACCGGCTCCCAGGATCCCCCGCACCTGCCCCTCCGTCTCCTCCAGCACCAGGCCGGGGATACTCGACCGCACCCCGCCCCGGGCGCTGAGGGCCAGGCGGAGACTGGCG
>DATKTN010000233.1:0-4134 GCA_035531135.1 Anaerolineae bacterium | reverse complement strand
TACAGGGCCCGGGACTTTTTGTGAGGTTGCAGCGGCAGCACATGGTCTCGATGTGATCGCCAAGCACTGGGGGAGCGCTGGAGCCTCCCCCGTGATACTTGACATTTTGGTTGTAAGACGGTATCATCTTATGTGGGGGTGGTGTCGTCAGGCCAGAGAGTGAAGGCCTGCGGGGTGGTCTTTAGCGGTACGTCGAGGCCAGATGGGCGTTTTTCAGAGTGCTCCATCGTGTCTGATCCCGCGTTCTGACTTTGACGTGCGAAGTGAGGTCTGGGCGGCGGTGTTTCGGCGAGATGGTGTTGAGCTCGAACCAGCCCGTCTGGCGGGTACAATAGGATAAGGAGGCAATATGCGCGGCGGTCGAACGTTGGTCCTGATCGGGTTGATCGTGCTGCTGGGGGCCGTGGCAGTGGGAGTCATCTTGTGGAGGAGGGGCGCGCTACAGCCTGCGTCTACGCCACCCTCTGTCGCACCCGAGGGAGAAGAGGCTGTGCCCTTTGCCCCGCTTGAGGGTATGCGGGAAATTGTCGTGGCGGCACAGAACATCCCACGCGGCAACCGTATCACAAGTGATGCGGTCCAGACGGCGACCTGGCCGGAAACGTCGGTCCCCGAGGGTGCCCTGGCCGATGTCGAGGAGGTACTGGGTCGCGTCGCCCGCGTGGATATCGTGCTGGATATGCCGATCTTGGATGGCATGCTCACCGATGCGCCCGGCGATCTGGGCGCTGTAGGTTCAGACGCAGCGCTGCAGATCCCCGCAGGGAAGGTGGCCTTTGCGTTGCCGGTGAGCCGCTACTCCGGCGTGGCATGGGCGATCCGGCCGGGTGACCACGTGGACGTGATTGTCTCGCTGTTGGTTGTGGAGCTGGACGAGGAGTTTCAGACCGCGCTGCCCAACAATGCCGAGTGTGTGCAGCCGCCGGAGGGAGAGGGCTGCCAGGGCGGGGTGATGGGGCGCTTGGAGGTACTGCCGAACAGTTGGGTGGTGAACTTGACGCCGAATGGGGATCAGCGACCGCGCCTGGTGACCCAACTGACGGTTCAGGACGCGGTTGTGCTCCGCATAGGTGATTGGCCGGGCGAGGAGGAAGCGCCGCCCGTCGAGGAGGAGCAGCCGGAGGAGGTCGAGGGGCAGCCGCAGCCTGTACCATCTTCTCGCGCAGCAGTCGAGCCGCTGACGCTGATCGTCACGCCGCAGGACGCGATGGTGCTCAAATACGCGGGAGAGATTGGTGCCAGCATTGACCTGGTGCTGCGCTCATCGGCTGATACGGGCCAGATCACCACCGATTCGGTCACGCTGCAGTACATCTTTGAACGCTTCGAGATCGAACTGCCGCCCAAGTTGCCATACGGTCTTACGCCTCCGCTCCGATCACTGCGATCGGGCGTGACGGCCGAGGTGGTGGGCGGAGGCGGGGGTGAGGCGGTAGAGGAGTAGTGTTCAGCTTTCCGAGAGGCGGGAGGCGAGGTAGGGTTTCGCGCTTGCTTCCGGGGCAAGTGGGGTTGAAGGATGATCGCCCCGTGTCTTTTCATGGCGTCGTGTGGAGGGATGGGTCAAGGTGGAACAGCCGAGAGAGCGGATCCGTGTGTTGATCGTCGATGACATCGCTGAAACAAGGGAGAATTTGCGCAAGTTGCTCTCTTTCGATGTCGGCATTGAGGTCGTCGGTGCGGCGTCGTCGGGTCAAGAAGGCGTTGAACAGGCCAAAGAGTTCCGTCCGCACATTGTCCTGATGGACATCAATATGCCCGGCATGGATGGTATCGCCGCCACAGAGGCCATCCTACGGGAGTTGCCGGCGACACAAGTAGTGATGCTCTCCGTTCAGGGCGAGACCGATTACCTGCGCCGGGCGATGATGGCTGGCGCGCGGGATTTTCTCACCAAGCCGCCTACCGGTGACGAGCTGATGGGCACCATTCGCCGGGTCTATGAGATGGGGAAGACGCGGGCGGCGATGATGCCCGCGCAGCCGGTCTCTCCTACGGCGGTTCCGGCCCAGAGAGGACGCGCCCGACGTGCTGGACACGTGATTGCCGTCTTCAGTCCCAAGGGCGGCGTTGGGTGTACGACCATCGCGATCAACCTGGCGATGGCGTTGCAGCAGGTGGCGGATAACAGTGAGAAGATCGCGCTGATGGACGCCAGTGTCCAGTTTGGAGATGTGGGGGTGATGCTTGATCTGCGGGCCAACCGGAGCATGGCGGACCTGGCGCCTCACATTGGCGAACTGGACCGCGATATGCTCGACAGTGTGCTGAGCCCGCATGGGTCGGGGGTGAAAGTGTTGCTGGCGCCGCCCCATCCAGCAGCGGCGGACAGTCTGTTGACCGGTACGTCGCTGGATGAAGGGATGGGGAGTGGCGTGCCACTTGGAGTGATACTGGGGCTGATGCGCGAGGAGTTCGATACCATCGTCGTGGATATGTGGAGCCGGGTCGATGACGTCACGTTGGCGATCTTTGACGCCGCAGCGTTGATTGTGCTCGTCGTGATGCCGAGCATCCCGTCCGTCAAGAGTGCCCGCCTGTTCCTCGAGGTGGCGACCACACTCAACTATCCGATGGACAAGATTGCACTGGTCGTCAACGGCGTGGACCGGCGGATGGGCATCCGGGTGGAGCAGATCGAGGCGGCGCTGATACCCGTGGCTGCGCAGATTCCCCTGGACAAGCAGGTGGTGGCGGCGGCGGTCAACCATGGTGTGCCGTTCGTCATGCGGGATCCGAGCCGGCCCGTTTCCCAGGGAGTTCTCCAACTCGCCGAGTATGTCCGGAGCGCGTTGACCGAGGTCCAAGAGGAAGAACACCAGGAGGCGGTAGCAGCGGGAACGGGCCGTCTCCGGTTTGGCCGCGTCTTCGGGTAGTCGGGGGCACGATATGATCGAGTAGCTAGGGAGGTGAGACCATGTCATTGCTAAAGCGGATTGAGAAGGAGAAGGAAAGACAGACGGCGGCGCAGCATCCTGCGGGAGGCGAGCGACCTTCGCGGATGACTGAAATGCGGGTGCGCCGCCAGCCGGCAGCTCCCGCTCGTGACGCCTATCTCGACCTGAAGACTCGCATCCAAAACAAGTTGATCGCGGATCTAGATCCGACGATGAATGTCACCCAGACGGATGAGGTGCGTCGCACGATCGAGGAGATGTACAACAACATCCTGGCTGAGGAGCACATTGTCCTCAGCCGGCCGGAGCGACAGCGGCTGTTTGAGCAGATCGTCGCGGAGATACTTGGCCTGGGGCCGCTGGAGCCGTTCTTGGCCGATTCCACCCTCACAGAGATCATGGTGAACGGGGCCAAGAACATCTACGTCGAGCGTGAGGGCAAGATCGAGCGCACAAACGCGGCCTTTGAATCCGACGAGCATCTGATGCGCATCATCGAGCGTATCGTCGCACCCCTGGGGCGGCGCATTGACGAGAGTACTCCCTACGTGGATGCTCGCCTGCAAGACGGCTCGCGGGTGAATGCGGTGATCCCGCCGATCTCCCTGGTTGGGCCGGTGTTGACGATCCGCAAGTTTTTCAAGATTCCACTCACGGTCGATAAATTGATCGAGTTGGGCACGATAACGGAGGAGGCGGTTGAGCTGCTGAAGGCTTGCGTCGTGGCGAAACTGAGCATCGTCGTCTCCGGGGGGACCGGTACTGGTAAGACGACCTTCTTGAACATCCTCTCCGGCCACATTCCCAATGATGAACGCATCATCACGATTGAGAACGCCGCCGAGTTGCAACTGCGCCAGGAGCACGTCGTGACACTGGAGTCGCGCCCACCCAACATTGAGGGCCGGGGCCAGATCATGATTCGAGACCTGGTGATCAACAGTCTGCGGATGCGCCCAGACCGCATCATCGTGGGTGAGTGCCGAGGCCCCGAAGCGTTTGACATGCTCCAGGCGATGAACACCGGCCACGAGGGCAGCATGACGACGATTCACGCCAACAGCCCTCGCGAGGCGATGGCCCGTATAGAGAACATGATCCTGATGGCGGGGATGGAACTGCCCCACCGGGCGATCCGCGAGCAGATTTCCTCCGCGCTGGATGTCGTCATCCAGTTGGAGCGCATGCGGGATGGAAGCCGCAAGTGCGTCGCCATCACTGAGGTCCAGGGCATGGAGGG
>DATKTN010000232.1:0-3378 GCA_035531135.1 Anaerolineae bacterium | reverse complement strand
TGCCAATGAGTTCGAGTCGCAGGACCTGGTTGACTTCGTGGCCGGCATACCCGAGGGGTACGTCGTTGCCGTCGCCGTCAGGGATGACGGAGCCGCCAATCTGACCGAGGAAGCCGTCGAGGCCCTGCGTTCCCTGGGCGCAGAGCTAGACCTGCGCGGAACCGAACACCTCTCCCACGCCATCATCGGCGTCAAGGGGGCTGCACGGGGCACGGCGCTGGAGGCCTCCGCTGAGGGCAACTCCTACCTGCACGTGGGCAAGAATCCCGACGACCGCACCCTCTCGGTTGCTCTGGATTACGTCAACATCGAACTACGATGAGCCGCTTTCGCCGCCTCTCCTCCCTCGGGAACGGCATCGTTGGGATCGCTCTGGCGCTGGGCAGTCTTCTGCTTTATGTCAAGACCGCGGCGCCCACGCTCTTGATGGCCGATCCGGCCGAGTTCCAGCTGGCCTGCAACATCCTCGGCGTGGTTCACCCTACGGGATACCCACTATACGTGATCGTGGGCTGGCTGTGGTCGCATCTCCTGCCTCTGGGAGACGCAGCCTATCGGATCAACCTGCTTTCTGCACTCTTCGCCGCAGCAGCGGTGGGGCTTACGTACCTCCTCGTGCTCAAGGTCCTAACCGCCGCCTTGCCGGGCCGCCCAGAGGCGCAGACCCGTTCCGTGGCTATCCTGGCGACACTGACGCTGGCCGTGTCTCGCACCTTCTGGTCGCAGGCGCTCAGAGCCGAGGTCTACGCGCTGAACAGCCTCTTCGTGGTGGTCGTGTTGCTCCTGCTGCTGCGTTGGTCCGAGTCCAGGTCTCCCCGTACGCTCGAGCTGGCCGCCCTGATCTACGGTCTCAGCCTCACCCACCACCGCACGATGATCTTTTTCTTGCCCTCCAGTCTCCTCTTCGTGTGGTTGACCGACCGCTCGGTCTTCCGGAAGGCGAGGTTCCTGATCACTCTGCTGGCGCTGGTAGCAGTGCCTCAGGTGCTCTACCTGTACATTCCCTGGCGTGCGCCGGTGACGCCCTATCTACACGTGGAGCTGGCGCCGGACCGCACGCTGAGCCTGTACGACAATACCTTGGGCGGTTTCTTGGGCTTCGTGATGGGGGAGATGTTCAGAGGGGAACTGGGGGTGCAAGCGCCGCTCCTCGAAGGTCTCTCCTCAGCCACCGAACTGCTCCTGAGGCAGTTCGGTTTGGCCGGGGTGGCGTTGGGGGTGGTAGGCCTGGTCAGGCTGGTCCTAGGGCTGGCCGGTTTGCCCGCGCGTAGCACTCTGGCCTTACTGGGCCTTTCGTACGCTGCCCTGCTGGGCTTCACCCTGGTCTACAACGTCGGCGACATCCACGTCTTCTACACGCCTTCCTACATCATCTTCGCTCTCTGGATCGCCGTGGGTATGGCCTGGCTGGTCGACGTAGTCCGTAGCGCGGGCCATGGTGGGTTCTCTGTCAGCAGGCGCGCTGGCTACTACCTCCTCCTTGCGCTCCTTGCACTGCTGCCGCTCAGTGCGTTCTGGAACAACTACCCCAGCGTGGACAAGAGCAGGGACTACCGCGCCCGGGAGTGGGCGGAGGAGATACTGGCGCAGCCGATTCCTCAGGGGGCGATCCTGGTGTCGAATGACCGCAATGAGATCACTCCCCTGCTCTATCTCCCGCACGTGGAGGGCCAACGTCCCGATCTCTTGACCATGTTCCCCCTCATGCTGCCTGGGGACGAGTATTCCAACGTGGTGCGGGTCTTGGACGGTGTGCTGGACGTGGACAGGCCCATCTATCTGGTGAAGCCCATGCCCGGGCTGGAGATCAAATACCGACTGAAGCCGTCCGGTCCGTTGGTGGAGATTAGAGGCCCGGCCATCACAGGAGAGCCAGAGAAGGTCACGGAGATGGCCCTGGGGGACAGCCTGACGCTGGTGGGCTACGACGTGGCTCCGGCTGCGCCCCTACCTGGCGGCGAGACCCAAGTTTCCCTGTACTGGCGGGTGGAGCGGACGCTCGATCGGGACTACCACACCTACGTTCATCTCCTGGACGAGGGCGGGCAAGCCATCTCCCAGAGCGATCATCGCCCTGGGCAGCAGTATTACCCGTCGAGCCTCTGGCAGCCCGGGGAGACGCTGCTGGACGTCCACGCCCTGTCCATCCCAGCGAACGAGGGCGCGAACGCCGTCAGCCTCGTGGCTGGTGCCTACGAGTACCCATCGCTGGTGCCTCTGGGAAGTGCCCTCAGTGTGGGCGAGCTGCCGATCACCCGCTAGCGGTACCAGATCAGCCCAGGGGCCGAAGATGCCTTACGGCGTATACATCTTCAAAGCTGCTGGAACGAACAATAGGTACTCGCTGCCGTACTCGTCGGCGCCGATGTCGAGAAGCGTTCCAGTGCGCCAGTCCCCATCATAGTCGAGGGGTAGCCCTTCAACGTATGTCCCCGCGTTGACGCATGGCGAATCGGCGGCGAGATGATAGTCGCCGTTGTCCGGATCCACAAACTCCGGATCCGCATTTATATCGCCACTCCCGGCTGACAGCCCGCTGTAGTTGGTGGTGTTGCCCCACACGTCGTTGTGGCTCAATGTCACGGAAGCAGAGTCGTTCCTCCTGATGCCGATGGTGTGACTAACCACGATGTTATTGGTCAACTCTAGCAACCCAGGTCCCGCGTCGATGACGTCGATCCCAGCGCCAGAACCGGTCAGGTCGCCAACTATGGTGTTGTTCGCGATTTCTACGTCCATGTCGATAGCGAGAACCGAGGCACCTTTGAGGTTCGCGTTGTTGCCCACCAGGTAGTTGTTGGCGATCCTTCCTCCGTTGTAGCCCGAGCCGACGAAGATGCCCCCACCATAGACCGAAGCATAGTTGTCCAGGATCAGCACCCCCTGCAGATTCACGTTCCCATACGTGTAGACACCACCGCCGGACCTTGCCTGGTTGTAGGCTATTTGGTTCTCCGTCCCTTCGAATGTCACCTGGGTGTTGGCGTCCAGGAACAAACCAGCCCCGAGGAGGTTGGAATCCGACGGGTTGCTATTGCTCAAGATGCGGGTGCCCTCGATGACAGCGGCTGCTCCCCCAGCCGGTATCCAATTCAGCGC
Source organism: Anaerolineae bacterium (assembly GCA_035531135.1). Classification (GTDB taxonomy): domain Bacteria; phylum Chloroflexota; class Anaerolineae; order B4-G1; family B4-G1; genus DATKTN01. The sequence continues at coordinate 279 of DATKTN010000232.1, read as the reverse complement.
CAATCCGCCTCCAAAGCATATGTCGGAAGCGCCTGGGTAGCTCGTGTTGTACGTGATGTCGCACTCCGTCAAGGTGACTGTGCCGTTCTCCTAGTACACCCCTGCGCCGTACGCCCACTCAGGGGACGTGGAGCCTGTGGGGCTGATCACATTGCCCGTCACCACCACGTTGTCGAGTGTAGGAGACGCGCCCGACACATACAGTCCGCCGCCCTTCTGGGCGTGACCGTTGGTTAGAGTCAGCCCATCGAGGGTGGCCGTGCTGCCGCCGGTGATCTC
>DATKTN010000231.1:0-5114 GCA_035531135.1 Anaerolineae bacterium | reverse complement strand
CCGCCCGGCACCTGTGGGTACTGTGGTGGAAACTGGTGGTGCGGAAAGAACATCTGCGGGGCCGGGAGGATGCGCAGCGATGACCGACCTGGCAGCCGAACTCTCCGGCAAACGCACGCTCATCACGGGGGGCCTTGGCTTCATCGGGAGCAACCTGGCCCGGCGGCTGGTCGAACTGGGGGCCGAGGTATTGCTGGTCGATTCCCTGATCCCGGACTATGGCGGGAACCTGTTCAACATCGCCGGCATCGAGGACCGGGTACGCGTCAACATCGCCGACGTGCGGGACGAGTACGGGATGAACTACCTGGTGCAAGGGCAGGACGTCATATTCAACCTGGCCGGACAGGTGAGTCACCTGGACAGCATGCGCGACCCCTACACCGACCTGGAGATCAACTGCCGGAGCCAACTCTCCATTCTGGAGGCCTGCCGCAAGCACAACCCCGGTGTCAAGATCGTCTACGCGGGCACGCGCCAGATTTACGGCCGCCCGCAGTACCTGCCGGTGGACGAGACCCATCCGCTTGAGCCGACCGACATCAACGGCGTCAACAAACTGGCCGGGGAGTGGTATCACATCATCTACCACCGCGCGCACGGCCTGCGGACGGTGAGCCTGCGCATGACCAACATCTACGGGCCCTGCATGCGGGTCAAGGACGCCCGCCAGACGTTCATCGGCTGGTGGTTGCACCAGATCGTTGACGATGAAGAGTTGCAGATATTCGGCGACGGACGGCAGGTCCGTGACTTTAACTACGTGGACGACGTGGTAGAGGCGCTGGTGCTGGCCGCCGCTGATCCCACCGCCGAGGGGCAGATCTATAACCTGGGGGGCGACGATCCCATCAACCTGCTCGATCTGGCAGAGCTGCTCATCCGGGTCAACGGCGGTGGTTCCTATCGGATCGTTCCCTTTCCCGCAGACCGGAAACGGATTGACATCGGCGATTACCACGGTGACTATAGCAGAATCCGCGCCCACCTGGGCTGGCGGCCGACCGTGCCCCTGCGGGACGGGCTGGAACGCGCCATCGCCTTCTACCGCCAGTACCGGGAGCACTACTGGTGACCAGCCGGTAGCCGCTGACCGCCAACTGCTAACTGCTGATTGCTAAACGCTGACTGCACATGATCCCTCCAATTGACTTGAAGAGACAGTATGCCAGCATCAAGGACGAGATCGAAGCCGCGGTGACACGCGTGCTCGAAGGTGGTTGGTACATCCTGGGCGAGGAGGTCGCGGCCTTCGAGCAAGAGTTCGCTGCCTACTGTGGCGTCGCCCACGCGGTGGGGGTGGGCTCTGGCACCGACGCGCTCCACCTGGCGTTGGCCGCCTGCGGCGTGGGTCCCGGCGACGAGGTCATCACCGTCTCCCACACCGCCGTCGCGACCGTGGCCGCCATCGAGCTGGCCGGCGCCCGGCCGGTCCTGGTGGACGTTGACCCCACGTGCTACACGCTCGACCCGGGCCTGCTGGAGGCGGCCATCACGCCCCGCACGCGGGCGGTCATCCCCGTGCATCTCTACGGCTGCCCCGCTGACCTTGGGTCCATCTTGGAGATCGCCCGGCGGCACGACCTGCTCGTGGTCGAGGACTGCGCCCAGGCGCACGGTGCGTCCTATCGGGGCCAGCGTGCCGGTTCGCTGGGCCACATCGCCGCCTTCAGCTTTTACCCCACCAAGAACCTGGGGGCCTGCGGCGACGGCGGGATGGTGGTCACGGACGATCCAGGACTGGCGGAGCGGGCGAGGCTGCTGCGGCAGTACGGCTGGCGGGAGCGGTACATCAGCAGCACAAAGGGGCTGAACAGCCGTCTGGACGAGTTGCAGGCGGCGATCTTGCGCGTCAAGTTGCGTCACCTGGAGGAGTGGACACAGCGGCGGCGATCGTTGGCCCGGCTCTACGACGAGCGTCTGGCAGGAAGCGGCGTCGGCACACCTGGCGAGCCGGAGGATACGACGCACGTGTATCACCTGTACGTCGTGCGCCATCCTCGCCGGGATGAGTTGCGCGCCTTTCTGCGCGAGCGGGGCGTGGGAAGCCTGATTCATTACCCCGTGCCGGTGCATCTCCAACCGGCCTACCGGGATCTGGGCTATGAGGCCGGGGACCTCCCGGCCACCGAAGCCGCCGCGCGGGAGGTCCTTTCGCTGCCGCTCTATCCCGAGTTGCGTGACGAGGAGGTGGCGGCGGTCTCCGATGCCGTGCTTGCCTTCGGCAGGGCAGCGTGATGAGGTCGCCGGGGTTGCTGGATGAGATTGGCCTTGTCCCACAGGATCTCCGGACGTGAATGGTCCGTCGTCGTCGCGCTGCTGCTGCTCGCTTTCGTCCTGCGCACGGTCGCACTGACGCGCGTCCCGCCCGGTCTGCACAACGACGAGGTCGTGGACATCAAGATCGCCGAGGGCGTCGCCGGGGGCGAAGGCGTCGCCGGCGGCCGCGTGGCGATCTTTTTTCCCGAGGATACCGGCGCCGAGGTCCTGTATTACTACTTTGCCGCGCCGTTCTTGTGGGTGTCTGAGAATACCGTATTCGCGATGCGCCTGCCGGCGGCCTTTTTGAGCATGGTGAGCGCGTGCGTGATCTGGGCCCTGGCCCGGCGGTTGCTGGGGCCGGTCGTCGCGCTGACCGCACTCGCCGGTTTTGCGATCGTCTTCTGGACGGTCGCGTTCGGCCGGATCGTGCTGCACGTGGTCATGGAAGTGCCGCTGGCGGGACTGGCGGCCTATTGCTTCTGGCGGGCGCGGTCGGCGCAGGGGCGGCGCGCGCTGGCGCTGTGGGCGCTGAGCGGGCTGTCGCTGGGGTTGGCGATCAACGCCTACACCGCGGCCCGCGTTCTGCCGGCGATCTTTGTGGCGTTCGGCGTCTACGTGCTGCTCGTCGACCGGGTCGCAGTCGTCGACCGGGTCGCAGTCGTCGACCGGCCGGAATGGCGGCGCTGGTGGGGGGGGATCGCCATCACGCTGGTCGTGGCTGCCGTCGTCGTCCTGCCACTGTTCCTGTATCTCGTCCAGAACCCGGGCGCCGATCAACTTGCGTTCTTCGACATCGACCGGCCAGTGGTCGAGCTTCGCCAGGGCAACCCCGCGCCGGTGGTTGAAACCTCGCTCAAGACGCTCGGTATGTTCGCCTTCGTCGGCGACCCGTTGCCCTACTATGATGTCCCCGGTCGCCCGATCTTTGAGCCGGTCGGCGCGGTGCTCCTGGCGGCCGGGCTGCTCGTCGCGCTGCGGCGATGGCGCCAGCCCCAATATGCCTTCGTCGTCCTGTGGTTCCTTCTGTCGCTCGGGCCGGGCATGCTGAGCCAACCCGCGCCCAACTACACCCGCACGCTGGGCGTCCAGGTCGTCCTGTTTGCCATTCCCGGCATAGCGATCGCGGCGTGGCTGGAATGGAGAAACCGGGTTTTTGGCGCTTCGCTGGCGAAAAAACCCGGTTTCTGGACGAACGTCGCGCTGGCGCTCCTGTTCGCCGGCAACCTGGCGTGGACTGTGCGCGATTACTTCACGGTCTGGCCCGCCATAGGCAGCGTGCGGTTCTGGCATCAATCGGGGTTAAAGGCCGTGGCGGACCAGTTGCAGGTGGACGCCGATCCGTCGCCGGTTGCGATCTGCGTGCCCGATCACTTGATCGACGAGCGGGAGCCATGGTGGAAACCGGCCTGGCAGCACGTGCGCTACCTGCTGCACCGGCCCGACCTTGAGCTGCGGTACTATAACTGCGCCGATGCGATGGTCCTCATGGACGGCCCGGCCCGGTATGCGTTCCCCGACGCGGCGGACGTCGATGCGCTGGACCAGTTTCCGGTGTATGCCCAGGTCCTGGCCGCCGTGGAGACCGATCTGGACGTTCTACCCGACGGGCTTGGCGTCATCGTCCGCGCGGCGCCAGCGCCGGGTCAACTCCTGGCCGAGGTGGCCGCCGGCTCGACCGTCGCGTGGGCGCCGGAAGTGGGGGGTGCGGACCCGCCGGCCCAGGTACCGGTGGGATTCGGCGACGATCACGGCGGCGTCGATTTCCTCGGATATCGCGTGTTAGCCTCGTCCCTCAAGCCGGGTGATTCGTTCGACCTGGTGACCTACTGGCGCGTGCGCGGTGATCTGCCGCCCCAGTTGTCACAGTTCACGCACGTGCTGGACGCCGAGGGCGCGATCGTCACGCAGCGGGATCGCCTCGCGCTCACCTCGGCCAGCCTGCGTACCGGCGACGTCTTTGCACAGGCCCATCGGTTGGCGTTGCCCGGCGATTTGGAGGCAGGGGAGTACCCGCTGACGATCGGGTTGTACACGCTGCCGGATGGAGCGAGGTTGCGGATCACGCAGGCTGGCCAACTGCGCGGCGATCGGTTGTGGCTGCGGCCGCTCGTGGTGGAGAGATAACACATGTCAACAGTCGACCAGGTCGCAGCCGTGTTGCGACGCGTGCGTCAATGGACGTCCGAACACAAAGAGGGGTTGGGGGTGGCATTCGGGATGCTCGCGCTGGTCGTCCTGCCACTGGCGGACCTGGTCTGGCTTCCACCCGGGCAGTACATGGGGGGAGAATCCGTGGGCAGCGATTTTAGCTTCGCCATGTTGCCCTGGTGGCAGTTCGTGCTCGACAGCCTGGGGCGAGGGGAGTTGCCGCTGTGGAACCCGTACGCCGCTTCAGGCCTGCCTTTCTTCGCCAATCCCCAGCCCGCGATCTTTTACCCGCCGGTGTGGCTCATCGGGCTGCTGCCCCCGACGCGGGTGGTGGGCGTGTTGCTCGTGCTGCACCTCTGGGTGGCGGGGTGTGGGATGATCGCCTGGCTGCGCAGCGAGGATGCCAGCCCGCGCGGGGCGTGGTTTGGAGCGGTCGTTTTCGCCCTCAGCGGCTACTTCCTGGTCCGGGCTTGCGCGGGGCAGAGCGACGTGGTGATGACGCAGGCGTGGCTGCCCTGGGTGCTGTGGGCCTGCCACCGGGCGATGACGCCGCCCAGGGCGAGGACGTCGCCCTGGGCGGGGATGTCGCCCAGGGCGGGGACCCGGCGGCGCTGGTGGTGGGCCGTCCTGGGTGGCGTGCCCGTGGGGCTCTCGCTCCTGGCCGGGCATACGGCCACGTTCTTCTACGTGGGGGTGGTGCTGGC
>DATKTN010000230.1:0-8826 GCA_035531135.1 Anaerolineae bacterium | reverse complement strand
AGCGCAGCGGGCATCGCCGAGGCAGCGGAACTCGCCCGCGGGGCCGACGTGGCCATCGTCGTCGTGGGCGACAACCTGGCGCTGACCGGGGAACGGCGCGACCGGGCGAACCTCGACCTGACCGGCGGGCAGCGACAGCTCCTGGAGGCCGTCCACGCGACCGGGACGCCAATGGTGGTCGTGCTGATCAACGGCAAGCCATTGAGCATCCCCTGGGTCGCCGAGCACGCCCACGCCATCCTGGAGGCCTGGAACCCCGGGCTGGAGGGAGGGACGTCGATCGCCGGCATCCTGTTTGGAGACCGCAACCCGAGCGGAAAACTGACCATCTCTTTCCCGCACCACGTGGGGCAGCAGCCGGTCTATTATAACCAGATCCCCGGCTGGCACGTGGAGCACTATGCCGACATGCCGAAGGACCCCCTGTTTGCGTTCGGGTACGGGCTGAGCTATACCCGCTTCGCCATCTCCAACCTGAGAATTCACACAAGGGAACTGGCGGCCGGAGAGACGCTGCGCGTCGAGGTCGACGTGGAAAACACCGGGGAACGGGCGGGGACCGAGGTGGTGCAGCTCTACGTCAACGACGTCTACAGCTCGGTGACCACGCCGGTCAAGGAACTGAAGGGTTTCCAGCGGGTCGACCTGAAACCGGGCGAAAAGAAGACGGTGCGGCTCGAGGTCCCCTACGAGCAGTTGGCGCTGGTGAACCAGGACCTGGAGACCGTCGTCGAGCCCGGCGAGTTTGAGGTCATGGTGGGCAGTTCGTCGCGGGATCAGGATCTGCTCAAGGGCACGTTTGTGGTGCGTTGATACCGAACCTTGCGAAGGTTTGGCAGGGGCTCTGCAGCCAGAGGCGACCTCCGAGTCGAAGTCACCTCAATGGCACAGGCTCTGCGGAACCTTCGCAAGGTTTACGACAGGTAGTGCGCCAGCGCGTGCATGAGCACGGCCACCCCCAGCGGCAGCACGTCCTCATCGATGTCAAAGTGCGGGTTGTGGTGGGGCGCGCTCAGCCCACGCGCCGCGTTGGCCGATCCCAGGAAGAAATAGCAGCCCGGCACCTCTTGCATAAAGTAGGCCGCGTCCTCGCTGCCCATCGTCCGCTCGCCGGAAAAGACGTTCTGTGGCCCGACCACCGCCCCGGCCGCCGCACGCATCACCCTGGCGACCGTGGCGTCGTTGATCACCGCCGGCGTCAGGAGAGTAATTTCCAACTCGGCCGCCGCCTCACAGGAGGCCGCCACACCCTCGATCACCTCGCGCACCCGCCGCAGCACCGTCTCCCGCACCTGCGGGCTGTACGTGCGGATTGTGCCGCTCAGGTCAACCTGCGCCGGGATGACGTTGAACGCGTCGCCGCCGTGAACCGAGCCCACGGTCACGGCCGCCGCCTCCAGCGGGCTGACGTTCCGGCTGACGACCGTCTGTAGGGCAGTCACGATCTGTGCCACGGCGACGATGGGATCGACCGTCTGATGCGGCATCGCGCCGTGCCCTCCCTTCCCCCGCACGGTGCAAGTCCACTTCTCGGCTGCAGCCATGACTGCACCTGGCGAGACGTTGATCGTGCCCACCGGCGCGTCGTTCCAGACGTGCGCGGCGATAAAGGCATCGGGGCGGGGATTCTCCATCACTCCCGCCTGCACCATCGCCTCAGCGCCGTTCATCCCCTCCTCGCCGGGCTGGAAGACCAGCTTGAGCGTGCCGGCCATCTCGTCCCGGCGCTGCGCCATCAACATAGCGACGCCCAGTCCCATCGCCATGTGGGCATCGTGGCCGCACGCGTGCATCACGCCCGGATTCTGCGAGGCGTATCCGGCCTTGTTTCCCTCGGTGATGGGAAGCGCGTCCATGTCAAAGCGCACCATCACAACCGGTCCCGTCCGCCTTCCCTCCAGCAGCCCGACCACGCCGGTGCTCGCGACGCCCGTTTGCACCTGGTAGCCCCACTCGCGCAGCCGGCTGGCGATCAAGCCAGCCGAGCGGTGCTCCTGGAACCCCAGCTCCGGATGCGCGTGAAAGTCACGCCGCCAGGCAACCAGTTGCTCGCGCAGCGCCACCGCCTCGGCCTTCAAGTCCTGGTGTTCTGACATCATCTTCTCCCTCCGAGCCCACCCACGTAAATTAAGAGGGCCGGCCACGGCACACGATGACCGGCCCTCGCTGGCATCTCAACCAGCAACGGGACCCTCTCCCCCCCTGGCGCTATGGCGAAATCAGCTCCACGTCCTCGACCGGCACTTCCACGCGCCGGTCTTCGATCTGGACGACGACGACACCCTTCAACGGCAGCAGGTCCACCACCTTGCCCTCGCCATGAGGCGTCCGCACGCGCTTCCTGCGCCGGGGCATCAGTTGGCATGCCTCCCTGTACTGCTCCTCCTCGTAGACGAGGCAGCAGCGCAGCCGCCCACACATCCCCGTGATGTCCGAGGGGTTCAGCGATACCCCCTGCGTCTTGGCCATTTTGATAGAGACAGGGCTGAACTCGGAGAGGAACCGGGAACAACAGCGCAACTCGCCACAAGCGCCGTAGCCTCCCATCAGTTTGGCGTGGTCGCGCGGGCCGATCCGGCGCAGATCCACGCGCACACCCAGCGTACGCTGCAATCGCTGCACCAACTCGCCCGCGTCGAACTTTTTCTCGTCACTCACGTACAGCAGCGTCAATCGCTGGCCGTCAAAGGTGTATTCGGCGATGACGATCTTGACCGGCAGGCCCAACTGCGCCGCCGCCTCGCAAGCAGCGTCCAGCGCCTCTGCCTCCTTTTGTCGCCAGCGCTGGCGAATCGCCAGGTCATGGCCGGTGGCCCGCCGCTGTACCGGCTTGAGATCTTCCCTGTTCTCACCCTCACGCAGAGGCTGCACGCTGACCACCTCTCCCAACTGCTGGCCACGTGCCGTCTCGACGAGCACAAAGTCGCCCGGGCGCAAGTCCCCGCAGCCAGTGGCATCGAAACCATAGACCTTGCCGGTAGGTTGAAAGCGCACGCCCGCAACCCAGGATTCGGGAGCCGGGGTCTGGTGTTCAGGGCTTGGGGTTTGGGATTCACGATTTGACATTTGCATCACTTCCATAGTAGATTATTCTACACTGCTTTCAAGAATTGAGCAACTGACACTCGGGCAAAGGCATCACCCAGACCTCTGGCCCCTCAGAAAATCCATTGCACTTTCGTCGTGGTGATGGTAGAATAGCATCGATGTCTAATTGCTATCTGTGTGTTCACGGCCACTTTTACCAACCTCCGCGGATGGACCCCTTCACCGGGCGCATCCCGCGGGAGCCGGACGCCGCACCCTACGCCAACTGGAACGAGCGCGTCGCCGCCGAATGCTACACGCCGCTGGCGGAGGCGGGCCACTTTGGGCGCATCAGCTTTAACCTGGGCGGCACGCTCGCCCGCTGGTTGGACGAGCACGCGCACGCCACCTACGCGCGTATCGTCGCCGCCGAGCGACAGTACCGGGAGACGAACGCCGCCGGCAACGGGCTGGCCCAGCCGGTCCACCACACCATCCTGCCACTCGCCCGCCGCCGCGACAAGATCTGCCAGGTCCGCTGGGGCATCGCCAGTTTCACCCACCGCTTCGGCCATCGGCCGGAGGGGATGTGGCTCCCGGAGATGGCGGTCGACTATGAGACGCTGGAGGTGATGGCGGCGGAGGGCGTGCGTTTCATCATCCTCTCCGACGAGCAGGTACGCGGCGACCTGGGTGCAGGCGCAGGGCCGTACCGGGTGCGGCTGCCCGGCGGCGGGGAGATCGCCGCCTTCGTGCGCGACCGGCACCTCTCCAACGCCCTCTCTTTCGCGATGCCAGACCTGGCTCACGTAGACGACTGGCTGCGGGAGCAGGTAGAATGGCGGTGCCGCAGTGATGGGCTGCTGCTCATCACCACCGACGGGGAGACCTTTGGCCACCATCACCGGCAGGGCGTAGATGTGCTCGACCGTATCCTTTCGGCAGGAGAAGCCCACGGGTACCGGACGACCACGCTGGGGGCCTACCTGCGCCAGAATCCACCACGGGTGGAGCTGGAGGTGATCGAGAACACCGCCTGGAGTTGCTCTCACCGGCTCGACCGGTGGGTCGCTGGCTGCGCCTGCACGCCCAACGACAGCCGCTGGAAGGGGGCGTTGCGGCGAGCAGTGGACAACCTGGCCGGTAACCTGGACACGGCGTACGTGTGCGAGGCGGAACGGTTGGGAGTAGAACCCTGGCCGCTGCGAGACGATTACATCGCTGTGGTGCTGGGCCAGGTGGACGGGCCGGCCTTCCTGGCGGGGCACGGCCTCGGCCAGCTCGGCGACGAAGGCGCCCGGCGGATGCTCGCGCTGCTGGAGGCCCAGTTCTACCGGCAGCGGATGTACGCCAGTTGCACGTTCTTCTTCGACGACCTGGACCGGCACGAGCCCCGCTACGCCATCGCCAACGGCGTCCGCGCGCTGGCGCTCACCCGTTACGCGACGGGGGACGATCTGTCGCACGGTTTTCGTCGCGATCTGCAGGTGGCCAGGAGCCAGCGGACCGGCTGCACCGCGGCCGACATCTTGAACGAGATCCTGGAGAAGGCGCAAGCATGAGCCGCCCCAAGACCCCGCCCTACTCCGACATCGACCTCAACCGCTGGCGGGAATACGACCACGTCTGGACCGATTCGCTGTGGCAGATCGAGGCCCGTGACCGGACCGGCGGCCACCAGCTCGACTACCACGGCAACTTTGTCCCGCAGATCGCAACCCAGGCATATCTGCGCTACACGAAAGAAAACGACGTCGTGCTCGACCTGTTCCTCGGCTCGGGGACCTCGGCCATCGAGGCAGTGCGGCTGAACCGGAGGCTGATCGGCGTCGAGCTGAAGCCAGACCTGGTGGAGGATGTGCGGGCCAAGATCCCTCCGGAGCTGCTGGACGACCGCATCCACCTCCTGCAGGGCGACTCCACCCGCGCGGAGACGGCGACCCGCGTGCGGGAGACGCTGGTCTCGATGGGCGCGGAGCACGTCCAACTGCTCGTCCTGCACCCGCCCTACCACGACATCATCCCCTTCTCCGACGAGTCCGCCGACCTGTCCAATGCGCCCAGTTTGGCAGCTTTTCTCGACCTGTTCGAGACCACCGCGCATCACGGCTTCGAATTGCTCGAGCCCGGGAGATTCGCCGTCCTGGTCATCGGCGACAAGTACCAGAAGGGGGAGCTGATCCCCCTGGGTTTCTACTGCCTGGAGCGGATGCAGCGGGCAGGCTTCCGCACAAAAGCCATCGTGGTCAAGAACATCACCGGAAATGAGTTGGGCAAGGGACGCGACAGCAACCTGTGGCGCTACCGCGCGCTTGCCGGCGGGTACTATATCTTCAGGCACGAGTACGTGGTCATCTTCCAAAAGCCCGCCGCGCCGGGCGACGTGCGCCGCGAGCTGCTCAAAGTCAAGAGAATGCCGCCGTGGGGCCGGGTCCAGGGAGACGAGTGGGACCGGGCCAGCCGCTTCATCTACCGCATCCAGGAGCTGAACGCGCTGCGCCGCGAGACGAAGCGCGTGGCCGCCGAAGTCGGGCTGCCCGTCCACGACTTTGGCCGGTACGTCATCCGCCGCTGGTACAACTTTCACACCCACCAGGCCGCGCTCGACATCGTCCTGGCCCATGCCCGCACCCGCCCCGAGCCTGACCCCTTCCACCACACGGTGGACTTTTACCTGGACGGGGAGGGGTTCGACCTCAAACTGACACACCTGCCCCGGGGCTTTGGCTCAACGGCTCGACCGGGCGGTTCGACTAGACTCGGCCAAGTCTCGCCAAAGTCGGCGCCCGCCGCCGTCGTCGCCTACGCCCGCGCCCACCCGGAGGAACTGGCGCGCTGGCTGTACGTCCACCAGTCGGCACAGGGGCGGTTCCACGCCGCCAACCGGCTCTTTGTCGTCCTGCACGACGCGACCGACCCCGATCACACGTGGGAACTGCGGCGCGACTTTGCCCGATTGGAGCGCGCGATCCACGCCTTCCTCGACGAGCCCCACCTGGTGCGCGTCGAGTTCCCGGATCGGGAGGGCAAGCACCACCGGGCGACCGCCGGCATCATCTTCTGTGTGCGCGAGTAACGGAGCACGCATCACGCATCACGCATCACGTTTCACGTTTCACGTTTCACGCTTCACGCATCACGTTTCACGCATCACGTTTAAGCTCAGGTATTCGAGATGGACTTTCCCCCTACCGCTTTTCCCGAAGCACCGGTGCGCGGGGATGACCTGCGCTACATCGTCGGCTGCGTCCGCCAGGGCCAGTGCTGCTCGGTGGTCGGTCCCAGCAACACGGGCAAGTCGCTGCTCCTGAGGTCGCTGTTGACGGAAGACGTGCGCCAGCTCTGCGCGCAGCCAGGGGCTGAGCCACCGGTCGTCGTCTTCGTCGACTGCCTCGAGGCCGCTGACAACGAACAGGCCTTTTACGAACTGCTCCTGCGCTGCGTTCTGGAAGCGATGGAGGCTTCGAACGGGCCTGAACCCACTGTGGACAGACTGAGGACGCTGTACAGCGCGTTGATGGACCGCACCACCGACGTCGCGATCCGCTCCCTGTTCGCCCGGAGCGTGCACGCGTTGATGGGGGAGACGCAGACTGCGCTGGTTCTCGTTCTGGACGAGTTCGACGACATCTTCCGCGCCCTATCCCCCTGGCCGCTTCGCCAGCTTCGGGTCCTCAGGGACCGATATGGCGACCGGCTGTGCTACGTGCTGGCGACGTCCCGCCACCTGGAGCAGTTGCGCTCGGATGCGGAGACGTACGAGTTTCGGGAGCTGTTCCATCCCACCATCCGCGTGCTCCGCCCGTTCGACAGTGCGGACGCGGAGCGGTTCGTCGCGTACCTGGCCGAGAAGCAGGGGGATCTCCCGCGGCAGGAGCACGGTGCGCTGGTCATCGAGCTCGCCGGTGGCCATCCGGGCCTCATGGAGCGGATCCACGGTTTCCTTCGCAGGGTGTCTCCTGGCCCCGTTCCCTCCCCGCAGGCCGCGGCAGCCAGGTTGAGCGAGCAGCGGCCGATCCAGCAAGAGTGCCGGCGGCTGTGGGACGAACTGGAGGACGAGGAGCGCGCCGGGTTGCTGGCGCTGTCCAGCGGTGGGAGACTGGCACCCGGGACCGCGCAGCGGCGGGCACTGGAGGCCAAGGGCCTGGCCGTCGAGCGGGAAGGGGGCGATCTCGCCATCTTCAGCCCGGTCTTAAGTGCGTTCGTGCAGCGGGAGGCAGAGGAACGGCGGCAAACCACACGCCGCGGGCTGTGGTGCGACGCGGAGAAGCGACAGATCTGGCTGGACGGCCAGGACATCACGCGAGAACTCAGCGGGGACCAGTACGCGCTGCTCGAGTTCATGTGCCAGCGCCCAGAGGTGGTCCGCACGAAGGACGAGGTCGCCCAGGCCGTGTGGCCTAATCAGTTGAAGGAGGGCATCACCGACGCCCAGATCTATCAACTGGTCAAGCGGACGCGGGAGAAAATCGAGCCCGACCCGCTCAACCCCCGCACCATCGTCACAGTCAGGGGGCAAGGATACCGGCTGGAGACGCCATCAAGCGAGTGATTGGAGAAACCTGAGCCCCATCAGGGAGAGGCACCACGCCCCTCCCTTTTTCTTTTGCCAATCTAACGCCGATCGTTGGAGAACCGTTCGATAATCATTCTCGAAACATCCAGCAGTGTATCGGCACCTATGGTATGATGTAGTCAGAAAGGAGGGAAGGGGTCTGCACCCTGGAGATGGTTACCTGGGGCTAGCGCGGTGTTCGACCGCTGCCCCGAGGTAGAGGGCGGGGGATTCTATGCGCAGGAGGGTAAACATGTGGGAGGTAAACGCGCTCGACGTGCTATGTCTCGTGGCCGTGGGCTTTGCGATTGCCATCGCGTGCGCCTGCGCTCTCTTCACCCGAATCGCCGCCGCCCAGAAGAGCGCAATCGGCTGCTTTGTGCTGGTGGGCATCTTTTGCTGTGGCCTGGCCATACTGTCCCTGCTGGTGGGGATGGGGCTCACCTGAAGCACACACAGGTCTCACGCTTCACGCTTCACGCTCGACGTCTCACGTTTCACGTTTCACGCTTGACGTCTCACGTCTCACGTTTCACGCTCGGCCCAAGAAGCGACCGAGGCACCGCCAGGTTCCAACACCGACTCTCGATCTGGACTTTACAGAATCTCAATCTGCCAGTCCACGACCTGCACTTCGGGGTGGTGCGTTTCGATCCAGCGCACGGCCCGCTCGAGGACAGCGTGGACGTGACCGGGGTCGTTGGCGACGGTGACGAGCGCCACCTCGGCCGACTGCCAGACGTCGTGGTGAGCCACCTCGGCAGCCGCCAGGTTGAACTCGCGGCGCAGGTGGATCAAGAGCGGCTTGAGGATGCTGCGCTTGCCTTTCAGCGACCCGTTGCCAGGGAGATGCAGTTCGACGCTACAGGCACCGATGAGCATGGTGTAAAACGTGATGCGTGATAACGTGATGCGTGAAACGTGATGCGTGAAACGTGATGCGTGAAACGTGATGCGTGAAACGTGATGCGTGATGCGTGAAACGTGATGCGTGATGCGTGATGCGTGAAACGTGATGCGTAATGACGTGATGCGCGGTGCGTGGCCCTCAGGTGGGCTGAGTATAGCATGGGTGGGGGGGACGGTCAAACCCGCCGGGTCCAGGGCTTCCGCAATAAGTCGAGGGCACAAGTAAATGAGGAATGCGCGAACAGGGGGCATGGAGGACAAGCGAATGGGTTGAGAGGGGGATTCGGCGGCTTCTCAGGGGTTGGCGGACCCCATAAGCGCAATAAGTCGGTTCA
>DATKTN010000229.1:0-7682 GCA_035531135.1 Anaerolineae bacterium | reverse complement strand
ACGACCTCGGGCTCCGGCCCGCCGTATTCCACCTTGGCCGTGACCAGGCGGTCGGCGTTGGGATGGGGGCGTACCTCGCGGACCTGGCCGACGACGATTTTCTCCGGGTCCCAGGGCAGTTCGGCCCCCGGCAGACCGATGTATTCGATCGTCTCCACCTCCAGCCCGGCCAGCGTCAGCCGCTCGGCCAGTTCCTCGATGGGAACTGTGATATCCACGTAGTCTTTGAGCCAGGAAAGAGGGACTTTCATGGGCTACCTCCTTTTACCTCATTACCTTAGAACTGCCGCAAGAACCGCAGGTCGTTCCCGTAGAACATACGGATGTCGTCAATGCTGTATTTGAGCATCGCAGGTCGCTCGACGCCCGGCCCGAAGGCAAAACCGCTCCATTCGTCGGGGTCGTAGCCCCCGTTCTCCAGCACGACCGGATGGACCATCCCCGCTCCCGCGATCTCCAGCCAACCGCTCCCCTTGCACACCCGGCAGCCCTCCCCATGGCACAGAATGCAGTCCATGTCGACCTCGATGCTGGGCTCGGTGAACGGGAAGTAGGAGCCGCGAATGCGAACGCGGCGCTCCGGCCCGTAGAAGCGGCGGGCGAACTCGGTCAACGTGCCGATCAGGTCGGCCATCGTGATGGCGTGCCCCACCGCCAGCCCCTCCACCTGGTAGAACTGGTGCTCAGAGCGGGCCGTGATCTGCTCGTACCGGTAGCACTTGCCAGGCAGGATGACGCGAATGGGCTCGGGGTAGCGCTCGCGCATGGCACGGATCTGCCCCGGCGAGGTGTGCGTGCGCAACAACACCCCGTCGTTGATCCAGAACGTGTCCCACATGTCGCGCGCCGGGTGATGGGGCGGCATGTTCAGCAGCCCAAAGTTCAGTTCGTCGGTCTCGACTTCGGGGGCCTCATAGACCTGGAAGCCCATCTCGGCAAAGATGGCATAGATCTGGCGCAGCGTCTGGGTGGTGATGTGCAGGTGGCCCGGCCCGATAGGGCGACCGGGCAGCGTGACGTCCACCCCTCCCCGCCCCAGCTCTCGTTCCATGTCTGCCTGGCATAGAACCTGCGCCCGCGCCTGGTAGGCCGCCTCCAGCCTGGCCTTGAGCTCATTGGCAGCCCGTCCAGAGGCCGGACGCTCCTCCCTGGGCAGTTCCCCGACGGAGCGCAACATCATCGTCAGCGAGACTTCTTCAACCAAGTCGCGGCTGTGCCCCATATACCGGGCCTGCTCCTCGCGGACGACGCGGGGTGCCGATGTGCCTTTCTTGCCCATATAGCGCCTATGCCAGACTGCCAGCGCCTCGCTGTCCTCCACCTGCTCTAACGCAGCAAGGGCTTCCTTCTCCAGTCGTCTCAATTGATCAAGCATCGCCCTGCACTCCTTTCACGCACGAGTATCCAGTATCGAGCATCCAGCATCCAGCATCGAGCATCCAGAACGACAAACGCCCTCGTCCTCAGGGACGAGAGCGCGCGCTTCTCCCGTGGTACCACCCCACTTGGCTCCTGATGGAGCCCACTCGTTCCACCGACGGCGCTCGTGGGCGCGATCGGCTGCCCCGTTAACGCTGGGCTTGCGGAGCCCCCTACTTGGGCGGACGGCCCGTTCAAGGATCGGCTCGGGAGCGAACTTCGGCGGGCTTGCTCCGGGCGGGGCTCTCAGTCCTTGACCCTGCCTCCCTGGCGGATTCCCTCCGCCTACTCCTCTCCGTCACAGCCTTTACGACGATCAATTGTACTTTACATTATGCCGCAAAAACCTCCTTTTGTCAAGCTCGCGGGGACCTTCCCGAAAGCCAGCACAAGCTCTCTGACAGACATTTCGGCGTTTCTTGGCAGCATCTCCGGCATTGCCGATCCTTGTCCTAGCGACCGCTGCGGTCGCCGCTTTCGGGAAGGTTTGCCCCCACTGCCCTCTGCCGCACCACCTCGAACAGGATCGCCGCCGTCGCCACGGCTGTGTTCAGCGACTCGACCTCCGCGGCCATCGGGATGGAGACCCGGCCCCGCGCGAGCGCCCGTGCCCGCGTCCCGGCCCCGGTGGCCTCACCACCCACGATGAGCACGACCGGCCGCGTCCAATCCACCGCCGTGTAGCGCATGTCGCCGCCAGCCTCCGCCAGCCACACGTCGCACCCGGCCGCCGCTTCGGCGATGGCCTCCCACCCGAGCGCCGCCATCGGGAGGTGTAGATGGGCTCCCATGGCGGCCCGCACCACCTTGGGGTTGCTGGCGTCCACCGTGCCAGGCGCCAGCAGCACCTGTTCCACCCCCGTCGCGAGCGCCGTGCGCAGGACAGTGCCCAGGTTCCCGGGATCCCGCACCTGGTCGAGGACCAGCGTGAGTGTGGGATGCTCGAGACGGGGCAAGGTGGGGATGGGAATCACGGCCAGGATGCCCTGGGGGGCTTCGGTGTCGGAGCAGGCGGCCATCACCGGTTCGCTCACGGCGTCACAGGGAGCGTTCATCTCGCGGAGCGACGCCAGCAGCCTGTTGCCTCGCGCCTCGGCGACTGCTCGCGCGGTGTAAAACACAAAGTCGGGACGCACGCCGGCACGGACGGCCTCTTCAACGAGCCGCACCCCCTCGAAGACGAACCGCCGCTCCCGGCGGCGAACGCGCCGCCGGCTCTGCAACGCCCGCACGTACCTGACCTTGTCGTTCTGCAGGCTGGTGATCATCGCCGATAGGCAAAGGGCCGCGGGATAACCCGCGGCCCGTATTTCGCAGTGACTTCCCGCCAGCGTACCTAGCGTGGCGGGATGCGCAGGACCTGCCCAGCGTAGATATACGAAGGATTGCCGATGCCGTTGTACTGCGCCAGGTACAGGTAACTCAAATTGTAGCGCAATGCGATGCGGAACAGATTATCACCTGGCTGTACCACGTAGGTGGTCGCGCCCGGAGGAGGCGGGGGAGGCTGGCCGCCCGGCGTGGAGATAGTCAGCTTCTGCCCGACATAGATGCGGGCCGGGTTGGCGATGCCGTTGGCGGTGGCGATCGCCTGGACTGTCGTGCCGTAGCGCAGCGCGATACGGAACAGGTTCTCACCCCGCTGGACGATGTGCGTCACCTGGCCCGGGGGAAGCGGGGTCGAAGTGGGCGTCGGCGTGGAGGTCGCGGGCGCGGGAGGCACGGCTGTCGCGGTCGGGGTTGGCGTGGACGTAGGTGGCACCTCAGTGGGCGTCGCGGTTGCCGCTGCCATCTCGGCCGTCCGGGTCGATTCGGCAGCCGCTGTAGCCAGTTGTTCCTGTTCTGACGGGGCACCCTCTGCCCCGGCCGCCGGGGTCGCCGTCACGTCGGGAGACGCTGGCCTGTAGCAGCTAGCCAGCAGGCCTAGCACGACCAAAAACCCTATCACGCCCAGGGGCAACAAGGAGCGGATTCTCTTCATGGGGTTACCTCCTCTTCATGAGCCACACCAACCAGATCGCTACTTACTTTACATAGTACCACAATAATTCGGCGACGTCAAGCGTTCCTGCCCATTGCGCTACTGCTTCGAGGCCAGCCCTACCGCCCGAGCGAAGGCGGAATGAGTGTGGGCCGCGGACCAGCCACGCAGCCAGATGCGCATGTGCGGCGGGATCAGCGCCGCCATACGATCGGCGAACTCGGCGGTATGACGCAGACGGGCCAGCGTCTCTGGATACCTGTCGCGTTCCTCCGCCTCCATCTGCTCAACCAGCGTCAGGTGCAGGTGGATGCAGCGCTCCGGCTCAGTGAGCCACGCCAGCGAGACGTCGTCGTAGGGAAAGGCCTCGATCTGACCCAGCAGGGCCTCGATGTCCACGCCAGCGACGTGCAGTTCGAACGCCAGCGCCCGGGCCTCCATCTCGCTGAAGTGAGCCCAGCCCAGGCAGACAGACTCGTGGGTCAGCGGCGGCTCAGGTACCGAATAGCCGATGCGCCCGGACAGCACTCGCGCCGCCCGTTCCAACGGCAGATCGGGCCAGGGATCGTAGGCGGCGCGCATCCACAACTGCACGATATCGGCACTGTGGCAATCCCTCAGTGATGGCGGGTCATAGTCCGGCACGTTGGCCGCGTCCTCGGTCCGCTCCCGCTCGGCGCCCTCGAACTCGACCGTCATCCGGTGGAGTGGCTCTCCCTCCGGCGTGCGATACTCGATTTCCGCCTTGCCCACGTCATCGGCTGGGCCCTCTGCACCAGGGGCCTGATGCATGCCGATCCAGTCTTCGAGCGCCTGATCCAACCATGCGCGTTCGCTCTCCTCGGTCGCCCCGGGCACCCGTTCGACCAGCCGTTCGATCACCCGATCGCACACGTATTCGAACAAATCCTGACCTGCCATCGTCCCTCCTCTCACAAGACCCACGGCAGCCGGTCGCCGTGCTCGCGCCACCTGTCCCCCTCGATCAGTTTGGCGGCCTGCCCAATCACGTCATCTTGCACAGCGCGGGTGGATCTAGAAGACATCGTCTACCTCCTCCCCGCCAGAGCGAGCGAAAGCACCGTTGCCCACCGCGTCGAGCCAGCCCTGGAGCCAGAGACGTGCGCCTGGACGCACGACGCGGGCCAGCGCGAGGATAAAGTCGCGGTGATGGCGGAAGCGGGCGACCTCCTCCTCGTCGTCCGGTGCAATCACCTGCTCCAGAGCCTGAATCGTGACCGCGACGTTCTCCTCCGGTTGGCTCAGCCAGTCGAGCGCCACGTTCTGGTAGGGGAAGGCTTCGATCTGAGCCAGCAGCGCCTCCACGTCCACCCCCTGCTCGTGCAGGCCGACCGCCAGGGAGAGCGCCTCGTCGTAGGTGAGGCGGCGGTAGCGAGGGCCAAAGAGCGTGGGCTCGGGGCAATCCACGTGGGTCGCCAGCGCACGGGCGGCGTGGTGCAGCGCCGGGTCGAGCCACGGCTGGCGTGCCCGGGCGACGAACTCCTCCGGCGATACCTCCGCCGACTCGACCGGCGGGGGCTCGTAGGCTGGCGCAGTGGGGGCCCCTGCTTCCCGTTCGGCCTGCTCAGCCTGCCACTGCTCGAAGGCGGCGTCCTCCTCGGCCCAGCGCGCGTCCCAGCCCTCCGGGTCGTAGTAGGCGATCAGTGGGCAACCACCATCGTCGTGGTGCCACTGCCAACCGGGTTCCTCGCCGGCCTCGACGGCCGCCTTCACGTCCTGGTGCATGGCCTGGCAGACGGGGCAGTCGTCCTCGAAGAACTCGTCCAGGCGGTCGGGGTGAATAGGGTTGGGCTCTCCCTTTTGCTCCGCCCAGATCAGGTCGCGGGGGGCGCAACCGTGAAGTCCATCCTGGGGGGTGAAGAACCAGTCGCGGACGATGCTGTCCAGCCGCTCCTGTTCCGCCTCCACGCCGCCGCCATCGCCGGCCAGCAACTCGGCCGCGCGGTCGCGCAGATAAAGCACGAGGTCGCCGTACAGTGCACTTTCCTGAGTACACACGATGTTCCTCCTGTTCGCTTTGGTGGATACGGGACACGTGACTCGTATTTCGTGTTGTGGGAGGGATCAACTCGCGCCCAAAGGCAAGTATATGCAAAATCTGTTATTCGGCAAGTCCCCTTGCGGCCAACCCGACCAACGACCTCTCTCAGCCATTGGTCATTGGTCATTGGTCATTGGTCATTCTTCATTGGTCATTGGTCACTGGTCATTGGTCATTCTTCAGGGCTGTATCACCACCGGCGTCCCCACCCCTGCCCATTCGTACAGCATGCGCGCCTCCTGGACGCCCAGGACAACACAGCCGTAGGAGACCGGCGTGCCCAGGTACCCCGCCCACAACCGCTGGCCGTTGGACAGGATCGGAAGGGCGTGGATGCCGTTCTCTGTCGACCCCGCCCAGTAGATGCCCAGCCAGTGCGGCATCTGCAGGCTCCAGGTCGAGGCGTACGCGCTGGGGATCTTGTCGAGCACGCGGAACGTCCCGGTGCGCGTGCCGGCCCCCGGCATCCCGGTCGAGGCGACGAACGAGTAGACCAGCACCTCCCCCTGGTAGGCGTACAGGTGCTGCTCGGAAAGGTCGATCACGATCCGCTTCCCACCACCCGTGCCAGATGGGGCGAGCGCGGGCGCCGGGGCCAGGCTGTTGGCCCGGGGGATGGCCAACACCTGCCCCGGAAAGATGCGGGAGGGACTGGCGATCGAATTGACCTGCACCAGCGTCCAGAGCGGGACACCGTAGCGCACCGCGATACCGATGAGGGTCTCGCCCGGTTGGACTGTGTGCGTCGTGGCGGCGTGCGCCGGTTGGTGGGCCACCGTCGGCGCTGTCGGGCTGCCGGGGATGCGCAACGTCTGGCCGACGACGACGTGGTCGAGGTTGTAGAGTCCGTTGAACTCGGCCAGCGCCTGCGCCGTGGTGCCGTATCGCAGCGCGATGCGGTAGAGGTTCTCACCTGCGCGTACGACGTGCGTGGTCCCTGCCGCCGCAGGAACTGCCAGCGCGCCCGCGCTGGGAATGGCCAGCCGCTGCCCGGCGTAGATGCGGGTGGAATCCGCGATGCCGTTGGCCGCGCAGATGGCCTCCACGGACGTGCCGTAGCGTCGGGCGACGCTGAACAACGTCTCACCCCACTGCACCACGTGGATCACGGTATCCTGGTTCGGCGTCGCCGCACCCACCGGCGCCACCACCAGCCAGGTTCCCACCAGCAGTATGCCGATCAACCCCAGTCTAGCCAACCGCCGCATCGTGCTCTCCCTCAGCTAGACACCCCTCACCCTCCATTCTCCGTTCTCCGTTCTCCAATCCCCAATCTCCAGCCTCCAGCCCTTCAAATGAGCCTCAGAACAGGTACCTCGCGCCTACAGTGCCCAACACGAACCGGTCTGGCATCTGGTTGGCGAACTGGCGGATCGCCTTGAAGCCAGTACAGTGGGAGGGAACGACCATCGCCGGCGCCATCCGCTTGATCTCGTCCACCGTGCGCTGAATCTCCTCGTCCTCTGCGGGACCGAGGTGGAACCCGCCGATGATGGCCCATACTCGATCCACGCCACTGATCTCTCTGGCATAGTTGACGGTGTTCACGACACCCGAGTGCGCGCAGCCGGTGAGGACGACCAATCCCTTGTCCCTGACGTTGATGACGATCGATTGGTCGTCGTCCAGGCGGTCGCGGACGAACTCGTCGTCTGCCCGGTAGGCGCTGGATGGAGGGGTACCTGCCTTCTCGAAACTCTGGCGCGGGACAGCGCCTGTGGTCCAGCACCCCGGCCCTAACTCGTACGGGCCCTCGGACAGGATGATGTCCGCGCCAGCCGCCTCCCATTCGCCGCGCGGCACAATGTACGGCCCGTGCTTCTTGCCCTCCTTCTCGATGCCCCAGCGCTCCCGAAAAGCGGCGGGGTGGGCGACGAGCGGCACTTTGCGGTGGCCTTCCACCCAACTGCGTATCTCTTCCAGCGTGACGTTCTCGTCCCACTCCCGAGGGCTCGGACGTTCGGCGATTTGCTGGATCACGTCCGTCAGCGCGGCAAAGTGGTCCCGGTGGCCGTGGCTCAGCGCGATTTTGTCGGTCGTCGCCAGATCAATCTCCATGCGCCTCGCGTTTTCCAGCAACGCGATGCGGGTCATACCGGCGTCCCACAGGATCCTCTCCCCGGCGTTCTTGAGATCGATCAAGGCCGCGAAGCCGTGCTCTGCCAACAGGGGCTCCTCGGTGAAGCGCTTCACACCGTCGGTTGACTTGACCATCAGGTC
>DATKTN010000228.1:0-2774 GCA_035531135.1 Anaerolineae bacterium | reverse complement strand
GCCGGTGGCGAACGCCTCGGCGATGACACGGTTCGCGATCGCGATCTTGTGGTCGAGATCGGCCTGTTGTTCGAGGTTGAGTTCGCGCCAGTTCATCAGTCCTCCAGCCCCAGGACGGCGAGCGGGTTGCGGGTGCATTCGCTGGTGCCACCGCCGAGCCACATCATGATCTGGCCTTCCCCCGCCAGGATCAGGCGCCCATCGTACCAGCCGACGCTCTCGCGCTCTGCGCAGGCCGGGCACAGGACGGCGTTGCCCAGGTCGGCATAGACCAGGCCCGGCCTGTAGCCATCTTTGGCCGGCTGCCCGGCGTGCGGATTGGGGATGTAGCAGCAGCGGAGGACGGGCTCCAGGAAGATGCCGCCGCAGTAGTAGCAGTAGCCGTTGAAGGAGCGGATCCGACCGCCCTCGGGTTGCGCGATGGAGTGCGAGACGAGCTTGGCGGTCTTTCCGTCCTCGACCAGGTAGTGGTCGCGACGGAGGCCCATGCCTCGGCGGCCACCGCGACCCTTGGGGGTTAGGTATTCGACGGCGATGCAGCCGCTGGCGGTGGGGTGCTGGCGCGCCCAGGCGCGGGCGGTGTGGATGGGGGTCATAGTCATAGGTCTCCTTTTCCTTGTTGCCGCTCGATATCGAGCAATCTCTCGATCAATTGACCGATGATCTTCTTATACAGCAATGGTGGTACGGCGTTTCCGATGATCTGGCCTGCCAGTGTCTGTGAATCGGGCAGGTGATAATCATCTGGAAACGTCTGGAAACGCGCCAGCGCCCGCACGTTCATCTTCACGATCTGGCCCGATCGCATCACGGCATTTTTCGGGTGCCTTGAGGGTCTGCTTGCATCAAGGGTCCAAATAGGTTCGGTATCCCAACGTGTCGTCAGATTTCGTCCCGCGTTGGCACCATCGATGATTAGTGCTCTCCAATCTCCCTTATAGGATGCGGTCACCGTGAAACTTGGCTGGTCATCTGCCGCCGTCTGCGGTTGTCTGTCCCCTCCCTGCGGGCGGTTATACTGGCCGCCCACCAGAAGCGCGCGCATCCCATTCATATTACTATTTGCTGTAACAGTGAATGCAGGCTCAGCCGCCCGCCTGGTTGTAATCGGATATTCATTGCCCTTGTGATCCCGCGAAATCCCCTGTGAAAACAGGACGGTGTCCAATATACTCCTCGGTAGCCTGTTCAATTGCCACCGCGCGAGTGATGTGAATGGCAACGTAGGTATCAAATCAATGATCGCATCGTACCATCCCCGCCACGCTTCGGGTTTAGGCAGGTATGGCACCATCTGTCCCAACATCGCACGCACGATCATCCGCTTCCTGGTCTGCGGCACGCCGAAGTTTGCCATATTCACGAGATCAACGTCCATCCAATACCCCAGTCCGTTCAGCGCCTCCCTGATGATTTGCCACGACCGGCTTTTCCGATACAAACTCACATTCTCCAACGTGAATACAAGGGGTCTCAAATCCAAAAACCGGACTATGTGCCTGGCCAGGTCGACGTCCTGCTGTGATTCCACTGAGCCTTGCTTGGCCGATGAGAAATTGGGACACGGCGGGCTCGCGTGCAAGATGGTCGGCCGTTCGAATTCATCAGGATTCACGTCCTTGACGTCAGCGGTGATCACGTTGAATCCGTTATCACGCGCGATCTGGGCAATATCGTCATCGTACTCGATACCCCAGGTGTGCCGCAATCCTGCAGCGCGTGCTCCAATACCGACGCCCTCCCCGCCACTGAATAGTGTTCCAATCGTTGCGCTCATTTTGTCCTCTCCGTGTACCAGGCCAGTTTCTGGCCGAGATTCCTGTGCGCGGTAGGGATGGTGGCCACCGCGCCAAGGGTGTTTAGCCGCTGCTGCAGATAGCGGGCGTAACGATCGGTGACGTGAAGCTCGATCTGGTCGCCGGCACCCAAGCCGAATTTGGCCACCAGCTCCTGGCGCACGAGCCTGTAGCACCACTCGCGGCGGACGCGGGCCTTGGCGGGATGGGTGCCGGTCCAGATGGCGTTGGGCGCATCGCCGAGATCTAGCCACGTCACTCCATCTATCCACCAGCGTTCCAGGACCGGGAAATACAGGCCGGTAGAGTCGAGGCACAGCAATTTGTTGGGTCGCTGTTGGATGCAGTAGGCGAGTTGCTTGTGAAAGAGAGTCCTACCAGGTGATGAAGCGCCGTTTGGCACCTCGATGACGAAGCAGCGTTTGGACTGCGGCCGTGGGCCGGCTAACTTTTGGAACACCAGGGCGGTCTCGACGGCGATGACGGGATAGCCGTCGTCCTGCTGGCCGTGGATGCGCCGCCAGCGGGAGGGGATGGTTTGCCGGTCGTGAGCCGCCAGCAGGTGGAAGCCATTCGCGACGACGAGGGCCTGAGTATCCTCGGTCACCGGGACGATTCGGCTTTCGCGGACTTTGTTGCCGAGAATCAAAATGAGTTTCCCACCCGGGCGCAAGACCCGCCCGGACTCCAGGTAGACGGTGCGCATCGCCCGCAGGTAGTCGTCGTAGATCTGGTGCGCGTGATCGCCGTAGGAAAGGCCGTTTGGCCCCATGTGCCGCCCGTCCAGATAGTTGGCCTGTTTGCGGTTCCAGTTGGAGAACATATCGAAGTAAGGGGGCGAGGTGACGATGGCGTCCAGGCTGGCATCGGGCAGAGGCAGGCGGGCGGCGTCCCAGCGGGCAGTGAGGATCGGGGCGACGATGAGGTGCCGCCTGCGGATCCGGAGCGCATTGCGGTTTAGGAGCCGGGACCAGTAGC
>DATKTN010000227.1:0-2354 GCA_035531135.1 Anaerolineae bacterium | reverse complement strand
CAGCCGCGCTTCATCGGCACCTGGTCGATGTACTTTTGGCGCACCTCCTCCTCCGTGATGCCCCACTTCTCCGCGTACTGCCTGTACAGCGAGTCGACCCACAAGGGTGAATCGAGCAGGTTGCCCGGACACACCGCATTCACGCGCACGTTGTACTCCGCCAGCTCCAAGGCGATGCTCTGCGTCAGCCCAATCGCGCCGAACTTTGATGCAGTGTAGGCCGAGCTCTTGTAGCTCCCCTTCTTGCCCGACTTGGAGTTGATCTGGATGATGACACCGCTCCGCTGCGGTTTCATCACCCGCGCGGCGTGCTTGGCGCACAGAAAGTAGCCGACCAGGTTGACGTCGATCACCGCCCGCCACTTGGCGGCCGGGAACTCGTCGACCGGCCCGGCGATGAGGATGCCGGCGTTCGACACCAGGATGTCCAACCGCCCGAACTCGTCCACGGCGCGCTCGACCATCGCCGCGACCTGGCTCTCGTCGGTCACGTCGACCCCAACGGCGACCGCGCTCCGGCCGGTCTGTGCCCCGATCCCGGCGGCAACGCGCTCCGCGCCCGCCAGGTTCAGATCGGCGACGACGACGTGCGCCCCCTCGCGCGCCAGCCGCTGGCATATCGCCTCCCCCAGCCCCTGCGCGCCGCCGGTGACGATGGCGGCGCGGTCCCGCAACAGTTTTTCCATAACCCTTACTCCGTGGAAACGAGCTGAAACGTGAAACGTGAAACGTGATGCGTGATGCGTGATGCGTGATTGGCTTACGGCAGCATTAAACGCAGAAACTCTTGCTCGGCCTCGTTCGTCCACTCACGCCCGTCCTTCAGCCTGGCGTAGACGCTGGGCAGGTTGTCCTTCAACTCTGGCAGCGGGGTGAGGGGGAGGTGCTTGATCTGCGGGTATATGACGATCTTGCCGGGGAAGAGGGTGTCCATCACCGCCTGCAGGCCGTCTCGAGCCGCGCTGAGCGAGCCGACCGCCGCCACCGACCGGTTGGGTGCCAGCTCGCCGGACTCGGCCTGGTGCAGCATCAGCCGCAGGTCATCGATCGTCGAGGCCGTGTGCCCGATGACCCGCACGTCCCTCAGGTACACGTCGCCCAGGTCAAGACTGGCCATCGTGCCGCGCGCCACGCCAGCGAACACGTTCAGCACGCCCCCGGGCGCCAGATAGGTCGCGGCATCGGCGATGACGGCCGGCACCGGTGCCAGCACGACGACGTCGTCAAAGCCCTGCTCTTTGAACGGGGCCATGCCCGCCGCGTACGCCTCTGCCTCCATCGGGTTGAGCCAGACAAAGTCGACGCCCTTGGCCTGCGCCTCGGCGGCAAAGGTGGCCCGCAGATCGTCCAGGCGGAGCGCGCTGACGTCGGTGCAGAGGATGGTGGACGGACCGCCGGCGATCTGGAGGGCGCGCTGGACGTGCATGCGGCCCATCGGCCCGCCCGCGCCGACGAACCAGGCGCGCCCACCCGGCTTGAGCGCGGAGCGAACCGGCACACGGTCGTAGACACGGGCGACGTCGGGGCCAGGTCCCCCAACGTAGACCCAACTGTTGTAGTGCGTGCGCCCGACGTCCACCTGGACCTTGCGCCCGAGGGGCTGGTCGGCGACGATGGCGACGACGCCGGAATCAGCCAGGCACGGACTGACCGTCTCGATCAGGTCAGGGTCGGCGCCCAAGAGGACAATGTCGTCTACCCCTCCCCCGGCCCCTCCCCTGCCAGGGGAGGGGAGAGGGGGTGGGGTAGCGACGTCGTCCACCGCGACGACCTGCACGCCCAGCGCCCGTGCCCGCGCCTTCAACCAGTCGGCGAAATCGGAAGGGACGTCCGTCAACAGCAGGCGGCCTGGGTGCGAGGTCTCGTCAAAGCCGGCGCTGATGGTGTACGGGGACGTGCTGCGTGCTGCGTGCTGCGCGCTGCCGATGATCCACGTCGTGCCGCCCGGCTTCAGCCCAGTGCGGTACTGCAGCCGGTAGGAGGCGATGACACAGGCCCACGGTTCGGTGAGGGCGCTCTCGGCGTAGCCAGTCCCGGGCTGGACCGGGATCAAGTAGTTGCCGTCGTCCCCGTTGAGCACCCGCTGATCGATCACGTTGTAGTGGGAGAGTCCCCCCTGGATCATGTAGCCATACGCGAGGTTCACGCCGTCCACGTAGATGTCGGCCTGGATGATGAAACGATCGCCCACCCGGTACTGGCCGCGCAGATTTTCGCCCACGCCCACGACGGTCATCGCCACCTCGTGGCCCTGCACGACCGGGTCTCGCCGCATGTCGCGAAAGATGCGGGGGTGTTCCTCGCCCAATCGAATGATCTTGATGTCGGAAAAGCACAGGCCGACGGCGTCGTGG
>DATKTN010000226.1:0-4641 GCA_035531135.1 Anaerolineae bacterium | reverse complement strand
TTGAGAAGGTACGCATCATCGGCATCTTTGCCCACGTGGACGCGGGCAAGACGACCACGTCGGAGGCAATTCTGTATTACACGGGGCGCGTTCACCGCGTCGGCAGCATTGACGAGGGCAGCACGCAACTGGACTGGATGGAGCAGGAGCGGGAGCGCGGCATCACGATCATGTCGGCCGCGACCGCCTGCCACTGGCACGGGCACCGGATCAACCTGATCGACACGCCGGGCCACATCGACTTTACCGCCGAGGTGGTGCGGTCGATTCGCGTCATCGACGGCGCGGTGATCGTGCTGTGCGGCGTGGGCGGTGTCGAGCCGCAGACCGAGTCGGTCTGGATGCACGCGGACCGCGAGAACCTGCCGCGCGTCATCTTTATCAACAAGCTGGACCGGCTCGGCGCCGACTTTGGGCGCGTGTTGGACGAGGTCCGCGAGCGCCTCACGCCGAACGCTGTGCCGTTGCAGCTTCCCATCGGCCGTGAGGGCGAGTTCACCGGCGTCGTCGACCTGTTCAGCCAACAGGCCCTGATCTGGCGCGATGGCGCAGATGACCCGGACGTCGAGCCGGTCCCGCCTGCGATGCAGGCCCAGGTGGCGGCGGCCCGCCAGTCGCTGGTGGACGCCATCTGCGAGACGGACGACGCGCTGCTGGAGCAGCGGCTCGAGGGGCTCGAGCCCGACGGGTTGGCGCTGGAGGCGGCGCTGCGCCGGGCCACGATCACCGGCCAACTGGTGCCAGTGCTGTGCGGTGCCTCGCGCAACCGCATCGGCGTGCAACCCCTGCTCGACGCGATCGTCGCCTATCTGCCCGCGCCGGTGGACATGCGCCCGGTGCTTGGCGCCGTGCCTGGCAGCACGGAGGAGATCGTCGAGCGGCCCGACGACCCGGCGGCCCCGCTGTGTGCTGCGGCGTTCAAGATCGTCACCGACCCGCACGTCGGGCACCTGACCTGGGTACGGGTCTTCTCCGGTCACCTGCGGGTCGGCGAGACGGTCTACAACCCGCGGGCGGACGTGGAGGAGCGGGTGGGGCGCATCTACCGCATGCACGCCAACCGGCGCGAGCAGGTGGATCACATGGCGGCCAGCGATGTCGTCGCGCTCGTCGGCGTCAAGTCGGCCATCACCGGTGACACGCTATGCGATCCGGCCCATCCCATCGTGTTGGAGACGTTCAAATTCCCGGAGCCGGTCATCGCGGTGGCGCTGACGCCGACCTCGACTGAGGACCGGGAGAAACTGCGCCAGGCGGTGACGCGGCTGTGCACCGAGGATCCCACGCTGGTCAACCGCTTCGACCCGGAGACGGGCGAGGAGACGCTGGCCGGGATGGGTGAACTGCACCTGGAGATCGCCGTCGACCGGCTGAGGAGAGAGTTTGGCATCGTGCCACTGGTCAGCCCTCCGCAGGTTTCCTACCGCGAGACGATACGGAAGGCGATCGAGACGACCGGCACCTACAAGAAGCAGACCGGCGGGCACGGCCACTTCGCCGAGATCCACCTGCGCGTCGAGCCGCTGGAGCCGGGGGAGGGCATCATCTTTGAGAACGAGGCGCCTCCCGCCGACCTCCCCACCGACTTTGTGCGTCCCACGGAGCTGGGTGTGCGCGATGCGCTGGAGAAAGGCGTCATCGCCGGTTACCCGGTCACCGGCGTGCGCGTGACGTTGTTGGGCGGCAGGTTTCACGAGGTGGATTCGGCGTCCATGGACTTTCATATCGCCGGCTCGATGGGAGTGCGGCAGGCGGTGCGCCGGGCCAGTCCCGCGCTGCTCGAACCGGTGATGCGGATCGACGTCAACGTCGCCGAAGAGTACCTGGGGTCGGTCGTGGCCGACGTCGGCCGGCGGCGCGGGAGTGTGAGCGCGATGCACGTGCGCGGGAGCATGCGCAACGTCGACGGCGAGGTGCCGTTGGCCGAGGCGCGGGGCTATGCGACCGATCTGCGCAGCCTCACCCAGGGCCGGGGCACCTTCACGCTCGAGTTCCGCCGCTACGACGTCGTGCCGGATGGGATCGCCGAGGAGATCATCAAGCAGCGCCGGGCGGATGGAAAGATCTCGGAGCGGTAGTCCCACGGTTATGGACCAATCTACGAGCGCCTACGAGCGTCTGATCGAAAGATTCGTCCGATGGGCGCAGGACCAGCGCGATATTCGCGCCGCCTTTGTCATCGGATCCCGGGCGCGGGCTGACCATCCGGCCGACCAATGGTCCGATCTGGATATCATCGTCGTCGCCACCGATCCGGAGCGCTACTTGTCCAGTGCCGGCTGGCTGGAGAACATCGGCACTCCCTGGATCACCTTTCTCGAAAGGACGGCGACTGACGACGAGATGGAGCGCCGCGTCCTGTTCGAGGGTGGGCTCGACGTCGATTTTGCGTTGACCTCTCGCAGGACGATCCGGCAACTCGCTCGCGTGCTGTGGATTCAAAGACGCGTTTCTCAATTGCTGCGCCTGCTTCCTGCGGAGAGCCACCGCCGAATCATGCAACAGGTCGCCGTCTTTCGCGACATCGTCCGCCGTGGAATGCGCGTGCTGCTGGACAAGGATGGAATCGTGGCTGGCTTGACCCCACTCACTGCCGAGGCGCCGTCTCCCCATCCCCCGGCGCAGGACGAGTTTCTTGAGGCGGTCAGCGATTTCTGGTATCATGCGGTCTGGACGGCGAAGAAACTCGGGCGGGGCGAGGTATGGGTGGCGAAATCGTGCTGCGATGCCTACATGAAATGGTTGTTGCTCCAGATGATCGAGTGGCACGCAGGTGCGATGAACGGCTGGAGCTATGACACCTGGCACCGCGGACGCTTTCTGGAACGGTGGGCAGACCCTCGCGCCGTGGAAGGACTGCGCGCTGCCTTTGCCCACTATGACGCGGACGACGTCCGGCGCGCGCTGTTGGCGACGATGGATCTGTTCGGCTGGTTGGCCGTGGAGGCGGCGGAGCAGTTAGGGTACCCATACCCGGCGCTTGGCGAGGAGCACGCGACAGAATTCGTGCGGGTACTTTTCGTGAACTCACAGAACACCATGACCCACAATTAGGTCTGGTGGGCCTGCCAGTAAGGATGCTGAAAGAAGGAGGCGACATGACGGAGCCATACGAGGTGCTGGCCACGCTGTATGACGCTGCCGGCTGGGGTGCCTTCGCCGAGTGGATGGCCGACCGGGTGCTCGCGTTGGCGGCCGGGCACGGCCTGGGGGAGATTCGTCACGTCGTCGACGTGGCGTGCGGCACCGGCATCGCCGCGGCCCGGTTCGCCGCGGCCGGCTGCCGGGTGACCGGCGTCGACCGCTCGCCGCAGATGCTGGCCCGGGCGCGCAAACGGGCTAGCGAGCAAGGGCTCCAGGGGGTCACGTTCGTCGAAGCCGACATGCGCGATTTCGCGCTCGATGAGCCGGCCGATCTCGTCACCTGCATGTATGACAGCCTCAACTACCTGCTGGAGGAGGCCGACCTGGCGGCCGCGTTCCGCCGCGCCGCCGCGGCGCTGCGGGATGGGGGCCTCTACGTCTTTGACATGAACACCATCTTTGGCCTGGCGGAGCAGTGGGGCACCCGTGACTATGTCAACTGCGATACGGACGACTGGTTCATCGTCAGTCGCACCCGCTGGGATCACGAACGTTCGACCGACACGCTGGTTTTCCACGGCTTTATCCGGCGGGGCCAGGTATGGGAGCGCTTCGCAGAGACCCACGTCGAGCGCGGTTACCCGGTGGCGAGGATACGCGCGCTGTTGGCGCAGGCCGGCCTGGCGGTGCTGGCCACCTACGACGCCCGCGCCGAAGACGCGGACTTCGGCAAGCTCAGTCGAGCCACCGAGCCAGGGCCGGAGACGGCCCGTGTGCTCGTCGTGGCGCGGAAATCGGGCTAGTCACCGCCGCAGCGTCGCCACCAGCCGCAGCGGCTTTAGCAGCAGATCCAACGCGACGGTAACGCTGGGGACGACGGCGTCGGCCGCGTTCAGCGTCTCCACCGCCAGCCCTTCCTCTCCCAGCACGGCGATGCCGAGTCCCGCCTCGTGCAGCATCCCCGCGTCGTTCGCGCCGTTGCCGACCGCGCACACGCTCTCGCCGCCCAGTTCGCGCACGAAGGATGCCTTCTGCGCGGCCTCGTCCTGGGGCGTGATGCGCGCCGCCTGCATCCCCAACTGCGCGTCGATGACCTGCTGCCGTCCCCGCGTGTCGGCGGTGAGCATGTGCACCTCGACCGAGCGGCGCAGCTCGGCCACTCGCTTCGCCACCCCTTCCACCAGCCGCCCGTCCACCGCGATCGTCCCGTTGACGTCCAGCACCACGTGCTTCAACCGGTACGTCCCGCGTCCGGGCACCTCGATCTCGATCATCGCTGTATCTCCTCGTCACAAGACCCTTCAAGACCCTAAGGGTCTCTAGCCCTGCTGGTCATGGCAACTGCGAGCGTCACCGCGCCAATCACAGCCAGTGCCAGGTCGGCCACCTGGTCGGCCCGCCAGCCCGCCACCATCGCTACTTCATCCGCCCGCAAGAACCCCAGCCCAAACGAGCCGACGCTGTACAGCGCCACCCAGAGGGGGAACGCGAGCCCCTCGAACCGTGGCCGTCGCCCCACGAAGACGAGCGCGGCCAGCGTGACCGCGCTCCAGCCCG
>DATKTN010000225.1:0-4402 GCA_035531135.1 Anaerolineae bacterium | reverse complement strand
CTTCCCCCTGTTGTGGCAGATGCAACGTCGCTCCGGTGCCTGTGACGACCAGGCGAGGACCGGCCGCCGGCGAGAGAGTGCCGAGACGGGTTGTCGTGCTGGCTGGCGCGGCGGCCTGGGAGGGGGTAGAGATAGGGCGGCCGGTGGCCCCTGGCAACCGTGAGAGGTCGTTCACCAACGCCTCCATGGTGGGGTGACGCGCCGCCGGATCCCGGGCCAGCGCCTGCAGGATCACCACCTCCAGTGCAGGCGAGATGCGCGGGTCAAGGCGACGGGGAGGAGTGGGAGGTTCTTGCATCCGCTGGATCATCATGTCGATCGGCGACCTGGCCTCGAAGGGAATATGGCCGGTCAGCAGCTCGTACAAGACGATGCCCAGGCCATAAATGTCACTGTGATGATCGATGTCCTCACCGGCGGCTTGTTCGGGGGAGAGATAGGCCGGTGTGCCGATGCTTATGCCAGGCCTGGTGATGCCCCGCTGATGGCCTATCAGTTTGACCAGCCCAAAGTCGGCCAGCAGCGGCCAGTCGGGGCGGGGCAGTAGGACGTTGGCTGGTTTTACGTCGCGGTGCACGATCCCCTGCGAATGCGCGTATGCCAGCGCGCGGCCCACCGGGATGACCAGCGGCGCCACGTCCGGCCAGTCCATCGGTTGTCCAATCAGGCGGGCCTTGAGTGTACCGCCAGGCACGTATTCCATGACGATGTAGGCGATGCCCTCCTCCTCCCCATAGTCGTAGATGGTCAGGATGTTGGGATGCCGCAGCGCGGCGATCGCGCGGGCCTCGCGGCGAAAACGGGCTAGAAACTCCTCGCCGCTGGCTCCTGTGGGCTGCAGTACCTTGACGGCCACCCAGCGCTCCAGTTGGGGTTGATATGCCCGGTAGACGACCGCCATCCCGCCCCGCCCGATCTCCTCGGCGATCTCGTACCCCCCGATCGTTTGTCCGCTCCAATCGCTCATTTTTCAAGGCTCCGTGTGAACTGTCGACTGCTCGTCCGGGACGATGAGTGAGTGAATCTATGGTTAACTATACCCCTGTCCGCGATTTGCGCAAAACAGGCCATCACTCCATCTCCACCACGATCACCCCGATGTTGTCCTGCCCGCCTGCGTGGTTGGCCGCTGCAACCAGCGCATCGCACGCCTTCTGCGGGCTGCGTGTGTCTGCGATGATGCGCTGAATCTCGGCGTCTGTCACCATTTCCCACAGTCCATCTGAGCACAGCACCAAGACGTCACCGGCCTGTAGTTGTCGCGTAAAGACGTCCACCTCTATATCTGGCTTATGTCCCAGGCAGCGGTAGATCTGGTTGCGCTGGGGATGCGTGCGCACTTCCTCTGGGCCGATGATACCGGCGTATACCAGCCCGGCCACCAGTGAATGGTCCCGCGTGATCTGCTCCAACTGTCCGTCGCGCAGCAGGTAGGTGCGGCTGTCGCCGACGTTGGCGACGGTTGCCACGTCCCCGATGATCAGCGCTGCCGTCACGATGCCGTACCGTCGCCGGGCTTTTTGGGGATCGATGAGGATGCTGCCACGCTCAAGTGGCGTCAGCCGCTCGACGGCCTGGGGCGCTGCCGGTGAAGGGGGTTGCGGTGCGGCGCGCGTGAACGAGAGTTCGACGCCGCAGTGTCTGCAGAACCTCGCCGCAGGCCGGTTCTGTCCGCCACAGTCAGGACAGGTGATCATGGCAGCCTCGCCTCGGTGACCCATCTCCAATCCGCTCAGGGGGTACGCGCCGTCAGATTGTCAAAGTGGACCTCGGTCGGACCATCCTCGTAGGATGTCGCCGTGAGCGCGATGTCTCCGCTGGTGAACGTGCCGTCCTCGGCCGTCGCCAGGCGCTGCCCATTGACGAACAGCGTCAGCGTGGAACCATCACACACCCCCCGTATCCGGTTGGTCGCATTTCCCTGGTTGATGGCGTTCGACTCTGTCCAATCCACCAGCCACTCGAAACTTCCCCCTTCAGACCTGACGATCGCATAGAAGCCGTCTCCGGAGATGAGCAGATGGTATCCGTCGCCGTTACCTTGCTCCCGGCACACCACTCCGTAGTCATTGTCGTTGGCAGGGCCGGCCGACACCTGGGTGGCATCCACTTCGACGACCACATCGTCGAACGAGCGGTTCGCCGTGCCCCACATCGTGTCGTTATGGCCGAGGGAGGTGACGACGTAGACGCCACGTTCGTAGCCCACACTGCCTGTCTCATACTCGCCGATCTCCCAGCCCGAGGCAGGGCTTTCAAAGTCATCCTCAAACAGGATGTCGCCGATCTCCGGTACAGGGGTGTTGGTGACGAGAGCGGCCGGGGTGGCCAGAAGGGGCGCGGTAGGCGTCGTGCCGCCGCCGTTGTCGCCACCCATGACGAATAGCCCGATCAGGACGGCGCCTGCTGCCGCCACCAGGCACAGCAGCCCGACAACTGCCAGGCCTGCGCCGCCCAGGCCTAGCAAGATGCCCGGTTTGCGTTTCGCGGAGGGCTCTATCACGGTTGTGGGCGTCACCTGCCTGTCCTCCAGTTGGCCACGGATAGGCGCGACAAGAGGAGGGCGTGCCTCACCCCCCAGCGCCTGTGCCATCTCCTCTGCGCTCTGGAAGCGATCATCCATGGCGATCTGCAGTGCCTTGAGGACGACGGCCTCGGTAGCTGGGGTGACGCCCACGTTGACGCGGCTCGGTGGTACGAAGGTGGTCGGGCTGGCCATGCGCTGCGTCGCCGTGGGTGGCACCTGGCCGGTGAGCGCGTGGTAGAGCGTCGCGCCCAGGCTGTAGATATCGGAGCGAGGGTCCGTGTGGCCCAGGCCCATATCGTACTGCTCCGGCGGGGCGTACTCTGGCGTGCCCGCCCCGCGCATCACCGTCTGCGTGCGCGGGTCCTGCGGGTCCCATAGCTTTACCAGCCCAAAGTCAACCAGCACAGCTCGACCTTCGGGCGTGACGATGATGTTCTGTGGCTTGATGTCGCGATGGATCACGCCCTGCCCGTGGCAGTAGGCCAGCGCGTCGAGCAACTGCCTGGCCCACGCGAGCACCTGCTTCTCCGACTGTGCCCCCTCGCGTTGGATGCGATCGGCCAGGCTCTCCCCCTCGACAAAGTCCATCACCAGGTATTCGTTGCCGTCCCCGGAGAAGTAGTCGGTGACGCGCACCAGGTTGGCGTGGGCGAGCGTGGCCAGCACCTGCGCCTCCTGCTGAAACTGTCCGCGCAATTGGGACAGCATGTTGACGTCGAGGCCGGACTGAGGGATCATCTCTTTGAGTGCGACGGGCCGGTTCAGCCGCGTGTCCCAGGCGCGGTAGACCGCTCCCATCCCGCCCTGGCCCAGCAATTTGACGATCCTATAGCGCTCTCCGAGCATCTCACCCGTATCAAGTGGCATGTTTCACCTCACTGAGGCAGAAATTCTGTGATGACTTCCCTGTTGATCTCGTCGGGAACCACCCCACGGGCCTGGGCCGGTTCCCGGTTACCAGTCTATTTTACCACCAGGACCCTGAACACGCCACAGTACAGCACCGAGGGGCCAGGTTCGTAGTGGCAACTTTGGTTGCTCCTGTCTTCGTCAGGTTCGTAGTGGCGACTCTGGTTGCTCCTGTCTTCGTCAGGTTCGTAGTGGCGACTTCAGTCGCTCCTGTCTTCGTCAAGTTTCTGCGTCAACTTCCGCGTCTCGTAGCGGAGTTTCTTCGTCCGTCGTGGATCGGCCTGTCCACGCTGTTCCAGATCCGCCGCCTGTTGTGCCACCTCGGCGGCCAATTCCTCCTCGCCCATGTCGAGCAATCGGGTTGCGGCGGCCCGCAGTCTGCGCGTCGCTGTGGCTACGTCCCCTGCCTCCAGGTCAGCCTGGGCGTGGTGCTGCAACTTGTAGGCGCTCAGCGCCTCGACGATGTGCATCACCCGGGGCACGACCTGCGCCGCCTGGGTAGGGTCGGGTGTGTACTCGACCACCACGTCGGCCCGTGTTTTGAGGCCGGCCAGGCCGCCAGCCGGGTCGTCGCAAGCCAGGAGGGCCTGGACGAGCCTGTAGACGCCCGCCTGTCGCGGCGGCACCAGCAACTCTAGCAGCACGGCTGGTTCCTCTCCCGCCACCAGGTCGCCCAGCGGGAAGGTGTAACTGCCGCCCTCGTCGATCACTTCCAGCGGTGCGATGGAGGGGCGCACGCGGTAGACAGCACGCGCGGCGATGCCCTGGGAGGGACGCAGCTTTAGTTCCAGGTTGCGGTAACGCACCGCCTGCGCCCGCTGCAGCTCCTCGGCGAACGCAGCCGGGATGTCCTCGGGATTCTCCAGCAGGTGTGCCTCGCCGCCGGTCTGGTCGGCGATGGGGATCATCAGATCCTCGTTGAATTCGCCCCCCAATCCCATCGTGCTGATGGGGACCCCGGCCTGG
>DATKTN010000224.1:0-25635 GCA_035531135.1 Anaerolineae bacterium | reverse complement strand
CGTCCCCGCGCCTTGGCCACTGCCTCAAGGTGGGTGGACCTCGAGACGCTTGTTGTCTTGCTGCGTTGTTCAGGGACGTTTCTAGTATACTACAACCTTGCGCAAAAGTCAACCTCCACCCGGCTGATTGGCTGACGAACTTGGCCTGGACACAGATTTTCGCAGATTTTCGCAGATAGAGAAAGTTCAGCGTCAATCTGCGCGAATCTGCGTCCCATTCCTCACTCCCAGATGGCCACACTTCGATCGGCGGTGTGCCCGCACGACCGTTCGACCGAACCCCCCACCTGTGGTAAAATGCGTGCACCACCACGAGGGCACGAAAAATGAATCTGGTCATCGTCGAATCTCCCACCAAGGCCAAGGCGCTGCGCGGCTTCCTGGGGCGCAGCTACCGGGTGCTCGCCTCGATGGGCCACATCCGCGACCTGCCGCCGAAAAAGCTCGGCGTCGACGTCGAGCACGGCTTCCGGCCCACCTACCACCTCCGCAAGGGGGCCCGCAAGGTCGTCCAGCACCTCCGCGAGGCCGCCGGCGAGGCGTCCACCGTGTGCCTGGCCACCGACCCCGACCGCGAGGGCGAGGCCATCGCCTGGCACGTGACCCAGGCGCTGCGCAAGGAGCTCAAGGACAAGCCGGTCGTGCGCGCCACCTTCCACGAGATCACCCCCCAGGCCGTGCAGGCCGCGCTCGCCGCCCCCGGCCGCCTCGACACGGACCTGGTCGACGCCCAGCAGGCCCGGCGCGTCCTCGACCGCCTGGTCGGCTACCAGGTCAGCCCCGTGCTCTGGAAGGCGGTCCGGGGCCGCAAGGGGCTCTCGGCCGGGCGCGTGCAGACGGTCGCGCTGCGCCTGGTCGTCGAGCGGGACCGGGAGATCGAGGCTTTCGTCCCGGAGGAATACTGGACACTGGAGGCAGAGCTCTCGAAAGTGGACGACGATCGCCGCTTCCGCGCCCGGCTGGTGCGGATCGGCAAGGACAGGCCCGACCTCAAGACCGAGACCGACGCCCACGCGGTCGTCGAGGCGCTGGAGGGGGCCGACTACCGCGTGCTGCGGGTCAAACGGAAGCGCAAATCCCGCCGGCCCTACCCACCCTACACCACGAGCACGCTCCAGCGGGACGCGGCCAACCGGCTGGGCTGGAGCGCCGACAAGACCATGCGGGTCGCCCAGCAGCTCTACGAGGGGGTCGAGCTCCCCGGCGAGGGGACCGTCGGGCTGATCACCTACATGCGCACCGACTCCACCCACGTCGCCGAGTCGGCCCAGGCCGAGGCCCGGGAGGCCATCGCCGGCTTCTGGGGCGAGGAATACCTGCCCGAGCGGCCACCCACGTACAAGACCCGCTCCCGGGTGGCCCAGGAGGCCCACGAGGCGATCCGGCCCACGTCGTCTCACCGCACGCCCCGCGCGCTGCGGGAACACCTGGCCGCCGACCAGGCGAAGCTGTACGAGCTCATCTGGCGGCGGTTCATCGCGTCGCAGATGAAGCCGGCCGTGTACAACGTGACGACCGTCGACGTCGCCACCGCCCGGGACGGGCAGGATCTACCCTACCTCTTCCGGGCCAGCGGCCGCGAGCTCCTCTTCGAGGGCTTCCTCAAGGCGTACCAGGTCCGGGACGAGAAGCCGGCCGAGGACGAGGGCGCCGCCGGGCAGGTGCTGCCGCCGCTGGCCGACGGGGAGCCACTGGTCCTGCACGGCCTGTTCCCCGAGCAGCACTTCTCCAAGCCCCCACCCCACTTTACCGAGGCGGGGCTGATCAAGGAACTGGAACAGTTGGGCATCGGGCGGCCCAGCACCTACGCCGGGATCGTGCGCACCATCGTCGGGCGGGCGTACGTGGCGCGCGAGCAAAAGTCACTCCTGGCGACGGAGCTGGGCTTCGTCGTCTGCGATTTCCTGGTGGCCCAGTTCCCCGACCTGTTCGCCGTCGGCTTCACGGCGCAGATGGAGGAGGACCTGGACCGCATCGCCCGCGGGGAGCGGGCCTGGGTGGAGGTTTTACACGAGTTCTACGGACCTTTCGCGACGGCCGTGACCCAGGCCCAGGGGGTCGCGGCGACCGGACCGGTGACCGTATCGGGGGGTAAAGGGCAGGCCGTTCCCACAGGCGAGACGTGCCCCGAGTGCGGCGCGGAGGTGGTCGTGCGGGAGGGCAAGTACGGTCGCTTTCGCGCCTGCACCCGCTTCCCCCGGTGCAGGTGGAGCGCTCCCCTCGTCGTGGGCCAGTGCCCGGCATGTGGGGCTGACCTGGTCGAGCGGAAGGGGAAGCGCGGCGCGTTCTGGGGCTGCTCGCGCTACCCAGAGTGCCGGTACACGCAGGAACCCCAGGCGGAAACTGTTGAACCGCCTCACGCAGAAGGCGGCCGTTCCCAATCAGCGCAGGAGGGCGAAGCGCCTTCCAGATGAGGCGGGTGACCACCCCGTGCGCCGCCACACCGCCGGGTGTATGTCACTTTTGGGGCAGCAATTCCCGTTATGGAGTTCGTAGTAACGACTTCAGTCGTTCTTTCTGCGTAACCAGCGACTGAAGTCGCAACTACAAAGCTATACCACGTGACGATAATGCTAAAACGGGAATTGCTGCTTTTGGGGCAACGACTGCCGCCGTGGAACAGGCGGCGCTCATCCCAGCACCGGCTCTTCAGGTGCGGCCGACGGCTAGCCTGCCCCCAAGCTGAGTCGAATGCGATGACCGGAGAACGGCAGCAAAGGTGTTCGCATAGCCTGTGTTCCCGTCCGGGTTCATCGACAGGAGGACGAATCTGCAGGCCGTAATGACTATGCGAAGAGAAAGTAGGAGACAGTAGATCCACCACGAGGGCCAGATGGTGGATTGGTGGAGCGGGAAACGAAAAGGGGGCAGATCTCTTCTGCCCCCTCGATGCCCCGGACTGGATTCGAACCAGCACGCCTAAAAAGGCACAGGCCCTCAACCTGCCGCGTATGCCTAATTCCGCCACCGGGGCGCGCGACCTATTATACTCCGCCCGCGTCACTTGTCAACTTCAACTCAACCTTCCCGAAAGCTTCACACGAGACACGAGTGTCCATGAGATGTCTCAAGAAGCGCAGCCGTCCCCCAGATACCCACCGGGAGCTTTCGGGAAGGTCCGGTAGACTTGCGCAGCAGAGCACGTCGTGTACAATCGGACTATGGGCGAGAGGACGACCCGAACAAGACTTCGGCGAGCTCAGTCGAGTCGTTCGGGCATCCATAGCGAAGGAGGAACCCCCTATGCAAAGCTATCGCAAAGAGCTCTGGTTCAACGTCCCCACGCGCCGGGCGTTCATCAACATCACGCCAGAAGTCGAAACGTGCCTGCGCGAAAGCGGCATCCAGGAGGGACTGGTGCTGGTGAACGCGATGCACATCACCGCTTCGGTGTTCATCAACGACGACGAGCGTGGGCTCCACCAGGACTATGACGACTGGCTGGAGGAGCTGGCCCCTCACGAGCCAGTCAGCCAGTACCGCCACAACCGCACCGGCGAGGACAACGCCGATGCCCACCTGAAGCGCCAGGTCATGGGCCGCGAGGTCGTCGTCGCGGTCACGGACGGCCGGCTCGACTTTGGCCCGTGGGAGCAGATTTTCTACGGCGAGTTCGACGGGCGTCGTCGGAAGCGCGTCCTGGTCAAGATCATCGGCGAATAGGACTTGCACGGGTTGGGCTGTCAGTGTACAATCAGACCTGACAGGTTTCCAGTGGGCTGTGAAACCTGTCAGGTCTACCGTGATCCAAGCGACAGGAGAGTGACCAATGAGAATCGTTCTCGATGCGATGGGCACCGATGAATATCCCGTCCCCGACGTCGCGGGGGCGGTGCAGGCGGCGCGGGAATGGGGTGACGATGAGATCATCCTCGTCGGGCGCGAGGAGGCGATCCGGAAGGAACTGGCTGGCCACGACACCGCCGGGCTCAACCTGGAGATCGTCCACGCGCCCGAGGTCATCGAGATGGACGACAAGCCGGCCCAGGCCGCGCGCGCGAAGAAGAACTCGTCGATGCACGCAGGCATGGGGCTGGTGCGCGACGGCCAGGCCGACGCCTACGTGACCGCCGGCAACACGGGCGGCGTCCTGGCGGTGGCCACGCTCCACACGCTGCGGCGCATCCGCGGCGTCAAGCGCCCGGCGATGACCGCGATCATACCACTGCCCGCCGGCCACGTCGTCGCGCTCGACATCGGTGCCAACGCCGACTGCCGGCCCGAGTACCTGCTCCAGTTCGCGCTGATGGGCGACATCTACGCCCGGGCTGTGCTGGGCCGCACCAGCCCCCGCGTGGCGCTCCTCTCCAACGGCGAGGAGCCGGGCAAGGGGAACACGCTGGTGAAGGACGCTTCCGAACTGCTCGCCCACTCGGGCCTGAATTTCATCGGCAACCTTGAGCCCAAGGAGGCGATCGCCCACCACGCCGACGTCGTCGTCGCCGATGGCTTCACCGGCAACGTGTTTATCAAGACGCTGGAGGCCACGGCCAAGATGCTGACCGACCTCATCCGCGACGAGATCAAGGCCAGCCCGGTGACGGCGGTCGGCGGGCTGTTGGCGAAACCGGCCTTTGGCCGGGTGGCGCGGCGGGTGGACCCCTTCGAGGTCGGCGGGGGACCGCTGCTGGGCGTGAACGGCGTCGTGATCGTGGCCCACGGGCGCTCCAACGCCCGCGCGATCAAGAACGCCATCGGGCAGGCGCGCAAGGCGGTGCGAGGCGGGGTCGTGGACGCCATCCGCGACGGACTGGCAGACATCCAAGAGGAGTAATCATGCGCATCATTCGCAACGAACGCCGCATCCGCAGGCTGGGTTTCGTCGGGCAGTACGTGACACTGGGTGGACTACTGGTGCTGTTGGCCGGCCTGATCATCTCCTTCATCAAGCCGGAGTGGCTCACGGTGATGCTCGTGTGCGTGGCGCTGGGCCTCGGGCTCTCGATTGTGGGCGGCTTTTTCGCCGACCGGTTCGCCGGCCCGTTGGCCCGCCACACCGCGTTGACGAAAGCACTCAAGGGACTGGACGACAGTTACGCGCTCCTGCACTATGTCCTCCCTGCCGCTCACGTCCTGGTCGAACCCGGGGGCTGCACCGTCTTCGCCGTCAAGCCACACGGAGGGCAGGTGACCTACGAGGACGGCCGGTGGAAACACCGCCAGCGGGGCAAGTTCTTTCGCCAGTTCGCGGGCCAGGAGGCGGTGGGCCTCCCCCACGTCGAGGCCGAGGCACAGGTGCACAAGCTGGAGCGCTGGCTGGCCAGCCAGCAGCCCGACGCCGAGGTGCCCGTGCGAGCGGCCATCGTCTTCGTCAATCCCGAGGTCAAGCTGGACGCCGCCGGCTCGCCAATACCGGCCTTCTACGGCAAGAAAGTCAAGGCCTGGCTGCGGGGACCGGGAAAACTCAAGCCACTGCCGGGTGCGACGCAGCACTGGCTGGCGGAAGCCACCGGCGTCGCGCCACAACAGGCGGACGACCAGTAGCCCGCTGGGGTGCCAGGCACCTTACTTGAGGTGCCTGGCACCTTCTAACACAGGTTCGTAGAGCGACAACCTGGTCCTTGAGGACAAGTCCTGGACAACGCTCACACGGCCCAGGTGCCAGGCACCCTGGTCCGGGGCTCTCTGACGTTATCCGCCCAATCCCTTCAGCCGGGCCTCCCACTTGGCGATCAGCTTGCTGTAGGTCTCCTCGCTGATCTCGCCCGCGGCCAGCCGCATGTCCAGGCTGTCCAGCGTGGCCTGGACCTCCGCGGCGGTCGTGGGGGCGGCAGGGGTTGCGGGAGCGGCCGGCTGGGCTGGCTGCTGCATGCTCTGGCTCAACATCTGCGCCATCGTCGCGCCCATGCCGATGCCTGCGCCCAGGCCCACCCCCGTGCCGGCCTCGCCACCGGGCTGCTGGGCCGCGTCGCGCATCGCCCGCGCCGCCTGGAACTGCATGTACGCGCCCATGTCGCCCAGCGCGCCCATCGAAGCGGCCTCGTCGATCGCCTTGGCCGTCTCCTCGGTCGGTCCAATGTACTCGACGTAGACCGAAGTCAGTTCCAGCCCGCGGGAGGCGAACTCCTCGGCCGTCTTGGCCCGTACCCCCATCGTCAGCTCTTCCGCCATGCCGGCCAGTTCGAGCACCGACTTGCCCATCTCGCCCACCAGGTCGGTCAGCTTGGTCAGGATCATGGAGCGCAGGAAACCCTGGATATCGGGCGTGCGGTAGATGCCCTGCGTGCCGACGATCTTGTTGACAAAGAGCTGCGGGTCCGCGACCTGCACGGCGAAGGAGCCGCGCGCCTGCACGCGGGCCATGCGCAGGACCGGATCAGGGATCGTGATCGGCGTCGGGGTGCCCCACTTCAGGTCCGTGAACTCGCGCAGGCTGACAAAGAAGACCTCCGCCTTGAAGGGGGTCTCACCCGAGAACGCCTTCCCGATCAAGTCCACCAGGTACGGGATGTTGGCGGTGGCGATCGTGTGGGGGCCTGGACCGAACACGTCCAACGCCCGGCCATCGCGGAAGAAGACGGCCGCCTGGCTGTCGCGAACGATCACCTGCGACCCGATGCGAAAGTCACCCGAACCCCGCTCGGGAATACGGTGCACCATCTCTGTGCTGGTTTCGTCCACAAACTGCACAATGTCGAAAATTCGTGCCATCGTACCTCACCTCCTCATTTTGACGGGGCGCTCAGACCGCCCCTACACGCTTCCCAGCATGAGATGCTCGCGCTGATCGAACGTGCTGTTGGCTTCACGGCAGATGTCCTGGACGACGCGGATCGTCTCGACCAGCCCCTCGCCACTGGGGATGGCCTCCCGCAGACGGCCGTTCGCCGTGTCCAATCGCTCCACGTACTCGAACAGCGCCGCGTCAAAGCTATACATCTGCTCCAGCTCAGGCTGGTTGATCCTCACGGCGTCCAACAGCCCCGAGTAGCCATAACTGGCGAAGCGGACGCGGTCGATAAAGGTCTGGAGTTGCGTCACGGCGCTGCCCAGGTCGTCCACCAGGTCGATCCGGCCGTGACCGATCAGATCCTTCTGCGCCACGTCGATCTTCCGGCGCTGATCGGCCAGCTTCTCGGCCAGCGTCTGGCGCAGGAGTTGATCGGCCTTGCGCCGGTTCTGGCGCTCCTGGTACCCGCCCCAGCCGGGTATGGCGTCGAGCAATTTCTCCAGCGCTGAGCGGCTGTCCTTCACCTTCTCGTAGATGTCCCCCATTCTGTAAACCTCCTTACTCTTGGTCGCTGGCATCCTTCACCAGCCTGGATCGTCCAACCAATACTACGCAACGGACGTGTGTCCGGTTGCACCTCCTCAGCCTGTCAAGAATATCTCCGCCCCGCAGTAGGGGCACTTGACCACGCCCTTGCCGGCCAGCTCGACTTCGCCGCCGCAATTGGGGCACTTGTTGCCGTGCAGTTGGGCCGCGTCACGGGAGTACAGTGTGCCTTCGTCCCAGTTGATGTAGCCGGCGAACAGCCCCTTGTGCACCAGGTCATAGATCCACTCCTTGACCCGGTCCCGGCTGGCGTCCAGTTCGAGCGCCACGTCCGAGATCCGGACCTGGCCCTGGGCCTGCACCATCCCGAGCAGCCTGCGCTCCTTCTCGACCTCGGCGAACTCGGCGGCCTCCCGCCGGCCCCGGATCAACAGAAAGACGCCCACGCCCACGATGGGAGCGGCGACGATAAACGCCAGCCCCAGCCCCAGCACGGGCGCAGCGACGCTGGTATAGTTGCCCGAGGCGTAGCCCACGCCGACCCACAGCGCACTCAGCAGGCAGACGCCGACTCCGACGACGATCAGGACCAACCCAATAGTCTTGCCTGTGTTCATCCGTGTTGTCTCCTCAGCGTGTCCGTCTTGGGATCATACACTACCCGCATCTCTCATCCCCAGTGCTTCTTCAACAGAGGAGTGAGCACGCCCACGTGCGAACGGCTCTCGCAGCCACCGTTCCGCATCTGGGGATGCTCCACTCCTCACCGATCCTGGACCGCC
The DNA here is from genome assembly GCA_035531135.1 of Anaerolineae bacterium. Lineage (GTDB taxonomy): Bacteria > Chloroflexota > Anaerolineae > B4-G1 > B4-G1 > DATKTN01. The sequence continues at coordinate 17,637 of DATKTN010000224.1, read as the reverse complement.
GAGACGACCTACCCAAATCCGCCGCCACCGCCGCCTCCCTCATCTCCAGTGCTTCTTCAACAGAGGAGTGAGCACGCCCACGTGCGAACGGCTCTCGCGGCCACCGTTCCGCATCTGGGGATGCTCCACTCCTCACTGATCCTGGACCACCGGGACGACCTACCCAAATCCGCCGCCACCGCCGCCTCCGCCACCGCCCCCACCGCCCCCACCGCCGGAGAAGCCGCCACCGCCGCCCCCGGAGCTGCTGGGCGCGCTGGCAAACGTCTTGCCCGCCGAGTTGAGCATAGAGGTCAGCCCGTCGGACATGCTCTGTAGCCCGCCCGACAGGCCATCGGACATCGATTGGAGCGAGGGCGCAGCACCGCCAGCACCCGCGGCCCTGCCGGCACCCGCCGCCCTGCCCAGGCCCGGCGCTCGCCCCCCGCCGTCGGTGTACACCGGCGTCGGCATGTACCAGATCGGCATCGGCACCTGGGCGGTCTCCAGCCGCGAGAACTTGCTCACCCAGCCCCGGTCCAGCCCAAACGCGATCGCGTAGGGCAGATATCTCTCGAACTGGTCGGTCGCCTGGCTCAGGTCGGTGTAGCGCTCGATCTCCTGCAGATACCGCTTGAAGGCCCTCCACCGGGCCGCCTGCTCGGCTCCCTGGCGCGACTTGGCCGGCATGAACCGGCCGACGACGATGATCCCGATGGCCGTAACGCCGATCCCGATCGCCGGGCAGATCGTCATGACCGTATACTCCGACAGCGCAACGAGCAAGCAGATACCCAGCGCCAAGATCCCGACCAACAGCCCGATCCCTACACCCAGGTACCGGTTGCGAAGCTTGTCGGGGTTGGCCCGGAAGTAGCCCCGCTTGACGATCTCGTCGTACAGATAGCGCTTGATCTTGGGGACGTGTTTGTAAAAGCGATTGCGCAGGTCGGACATACGCCGGTCCGTGCGCCTGCCGAACACGCTGCTCAGCAGCTTCTGCTCATAGTGCAGCAGGTCATCGGCCGGCTTGTCGGTGCGGCGGAAGGTGAAATCAAAGTTGCTCGCGCCGAACAGGCCGGACTTTTTTTCCTCCTCAATCGTGAGGTACCCCCGCCGCGCCAGGTCCACCAGCGTGGCGATGATGTCCTGCATGTCGGCCTTCTCGTCGACCAGCGTACCGGCCATGCCAGGCCGGTCGTCGGCAGGCGGCTCGGTCAGATAGGCCGCCGGGAGAACGACCTTGGGGTCGCGCCCGCGCAGATACCACAGCAGCAGGAGGCCAAGCGGGCCGCCGATCGTGATCAGCGCCCCGAGCAGGCCCAACCCCAGGTCAACCACCGGCTTGGGGCCCTCCTTCCACTCGGCCTTCCGGTCAAACGCCGCCTGCCAGCCAGGCGGCGTGCCCTGCACGATCCCGTGAGGAAACTGAGCCCGCACCTCAAACTCCTGTCCCGAATCGAGCGTCTCCTGGGCCGTGAAGACGACGGTGCTGCTACCCCGGCCATCTATTACCGCCTCGGCGCCATACGCAGCCACGGGATCGGCCGCCGCCCCACCCGGCAATTGGACCGTGACGGTAGAGTTGTTGACGGGGAAATCCCGGTCGGCGTAGACCGCTTTCCAGAACAGTTGATCGCCGCCGTCATAGTAGCGCAGGCCCCCCTGGACGGTGTAGCGGAGGACAAAGGTGTGAGAGGAGTTGGAGGTGTAGGGAAAGTACCACTGGATGACGAAATCCCCCTCGTCCACAGACGTCTGGAACGTATACGCAGTGCCTTGACCCGGCTCATACCGCCGGTCGCCCTCCCACACCCCCACGTCAGTGATATGCTCCAGCCGGTCCATCGGGATGTTGCGATAGCCAAAGTGGAACTCCCCGCTGGTAAAGACGATCGCCTGTACCTCCTCGACGACGAAATCGCCGTTGGGAAGGACGGTGATATTCACGTCGAAACGGTCCCAATACAGGGACTGGCTCTGGGCGTGGGCCACCCCGGCCAACGCCAGAGCTGCGATCAGGGTCAGCAGGATGATCGAGGTACAGCGTCGCATAGACGAAGACTCCTAAGCTGTGGATGTGAGGCAGCCATTATAGCGTAGTTTCCGCGAAAAGGGAAGCCTGATTTCAGGGGCGACCTTCTGTATCAGGGTGCGGAGCGAAGCGCGAGCGGAAGGTACACGCCATACACCTCCGGCACGACGAGCAGCGTCACCGGCACCACCTGCGGCGCATCCAATACGCCGGTCGTCGTACTTGTGACAGAGATGACCCCGGTGAAGGTGCCCGTGCTGTAGCCGGTGCTGTCCACCGTCACCGTCAGCGGCATCCCCTGGAGGCCGGTCGTGATCGCCAGCGTGGGCGTCACCTGCATCCCCACCGCCACCGTCGCCGTCCAGGTGAACACGCCGAAACCGGCGTTCAGCGGCACCACCACGCGCGCGAGCGGCCCTGGCTCGTCCACGTCCGCCAGGAAACTCAGAGCCGGAGGCACCACTGCCAGTCTGGGGCCCAAGCCTGCGGGGCGCTTCTCCATCGCCGCCAGCGCCTCGTAGGCCAGCGTCGTCGTGTACGGGGCGGGCTGATCGTCAAGAGCAGCCTCTCGCTGCATGGGACGTCCCCGCGACAGAGACGCAGAGTATTCTGTATAGAGAACCAGCTCGCCGGGATCCATAAGCGGGTGATAGTCCGTGTAGTCTATCTTCAATACGGAGAAATAGCGCGCCGGGTCGCATAGCCAGCCATAGTCGTGCCAGTCCAGGTTCCAGACGAACATCGCGCCCATCCAGGGCCAGTTCTCGTCAGCGTATCGAAAAGCCCGCGTGAGGTAGTCCGCCTGCTGCGCCTCGGGCACGTCCATCCAGCCAAAGTTGTCCTCGTAATCGTCCCTCCGGTGGCACCACCAGGCGTTTCCACCGTCCTCCCGTGGCTCCCGCAGCCAACTGAACTCCGTGGCCCAGATTGGCTTGTCGGCCAGGCCGTGCTGCTCCAGGAGGTCGTGCATCACCTCGACGCCGCGGAAGGCGAAGCCGTTGCCGTCGTCGTCGGGCGGCAGCTCGTCCAGCGCTCGCTCCGGCTCGTAGGCAAAGCCGTAGGGATGGTAGCCGAATGCGTTCAAGTAGTCGCCCGCACCCAGCAGAATCATCTGGCGGGCGTACTCCCGTTCGTCCATCGCGTTGCAGTCGTTGCCGCTCCAACTGTTGCACGTGCCCCGGACACGCCCCACCGGCGCCAGCCCCGCGCTGACGACGATGGCAGCCGGATCGATCGCCTTGATGCGCTCGTAGGCCACCTGGAGCATGGCGACGTAGAGACCCGGGTCGGGCGGCTGATCAGGAGACACGTGAGTGCCCAGCCATGCGGCCCGGTTCGGCTCGTTGCATATCTCGTAGGCCTCGACCAACCCCTTGCCGGCGGTCGCGATCGCCTCAACCGCATCCCCCCACGCATCCAGGTCGTCGGATTTCTTCGTACAGTCGATGAGGAACAGGACCTGGTAGGGATAGCGGATCCGCGGGAGCGTGGGGGTTTCCGCCGTTCCGTATTCCTCCCACAACTTTAGCCACTCAAAGCCCAGCGGCGCGAACAGAGACTCCACGGTGCCGGGGTCGCGCACGTTCATGCCATAGCCCAGGTGGGGGGAAGGAAGGGAGGGAGGGGAGGGAGGGAAAGGAGGGGAAGGAGGGAAGGGATGGGAGGGAGGGGAAGATGGGACAACCGATGTTGGGATTTCCGCGCGTACGGGAGACGGCACAGTCGCCAGGCCAACGGTCACGGCGACCAGCGCGGCAATGGCCGCCACGCACATCCAGGTTCGACAGCCCCTCACCAGCGGCCGATTTCCGCCGACGTGCGCTAGCGCCGGCTGTGGATGCGGACGAAATGGGCGATGGAGCGGTCGTAGGTGCGCTCCGCCTGCGGCGGGAAGACGCAGCCTGGCAGCTCGCCCATCCGCCAGTGGTAGCGGATGCACTCGCAGCATTTGCCCTTTCGCGAGCAGGGCTCGTAGGTGCAGGTGCACTGTGCCAGATTCTCTTCTACTTTGCACTCCATATCGTTTACCTCCGGCGTCAGATAGTCCCCTTCCTGGGTGCTACGCCCCGTGTTGCGATACAGGGACGGTCAGATTCCGCCCCCCCGCCGGATCTGCCGCTCTGGCTGGGGCGCAGCCTTGGAAGTATAGCACGAACTGCGCCAAAGCAAAAGGCCACCGGCGTCCACCGGTAGCCCCATGCCCCTGCGTCAGCCCGCGTGGGATCTATGCACCAGTGGCCTTGCGCTTCTCGACATAGTCCACCACCTGGCCCACCGTCGTGAGCTGCTGGGCCTCCTCGTCGGAGATCGTCGCGCCGAACCGCTCCTCGAACTCCATGATCAGTTCCACGAGATCGAGGGAGTCCGCTCCCAGGTCCTCCCGGAAACTCGCGTCCCGGGTGACCTTGTCCGCCTCCACCCCCAAGAGGTCAACGATGACCTTCTTAATTTGCTCAAACGTATCTGCCATTCGATTTACCTCCCTTTGATTTCGCAAGCTGCTGATAGCGGTATTTTACCCTCAGAGGACGGTTTGTCAACCCGCGCGGGTTGACAACAGCCGCCACTGCCGGTATTATACGGTCCTGTCATAGAGAACACCGTTTCGCGGCCCAGGTTACGAGGGAGCCATGCACCAGGCGCGCAAATCCGACCACATCCGCATCAATCTGCAAGAGGACGTGGAATTCAAGCACATCTCCACGGGCTTTGAGCGCTACCGGTTCGTCCACTGCGCGCTGCCAGGCTGCGACCTAGAGGACGTGGACACCGCCACCACGCTGCTGGGCAAGCGGATGGCGGCCCCCCTGCTCATCTCCTCGATGACGGGCGGCACACCGGAGGCGCGCACGATCAACCAATGCCTGGCGGAGGCCGCCCAGGCGGCTGGAATCGGAATGGGCCTGGGCTCGCAGCGCGCCGCCATCGAAGACCCTGCGCTGGAGGATACCTTCCGAGTGCGCCACGTCGCCCCCGACATCCTGCTCCTGGCCAACCTGGGCGCGGTGCAACTGAACTATGGCTACGGCCCCGAGCACTGCCGCCGCGCCGTCGAGATGGTCGAAGCGGACGCGCTCATCCTGCACCTCAACCCGCTGCAGGAGGCACTCCAGCCCGAGGGCGAGACGCGCTTCGCCGGGCTGCTGTCCAGAATCGAGGCGGTCTGCCGGGCGCTGGAGGTGCCGGTCGTCGTCAAGGAAGTCGGCTGGGGGGTGTCGGAGCAGGTGGCACGCCAACTGGCGGACGCCGGCGTGGCGGCGATCGACGTCGCCGGATCTGGCGGCAGCTCGTGGAGCCAGGTGGAGATGCATCGGGCCACGACCGAGCAGCAGCGCCAGGTGGCAGCGGCGTTTGCCGACTGGGGCATCCCCACCGCCGAAAGCCTGCTGCTGGCCCGCCGGGGCGCGCCAGCGTTGCCCGTCATCGCCAGCGGGGGCATTCGCGACGGCATCCAGATCGCCAAGGCCATCGCGCTCGGCGCAACTGCGTGTGGCGTCGCCGGGCCCTTCCTCCGCGCCGCCAGCCAGCCCACCGCTGCCGTGACCGAGCTCATCGCGGTGCTCGTGACCCAGTTGCGCGTCGCCATGTTCGCCGCCGGGGCCGCCGACGTCCCGGCACTCCAGCACACGCCCGTCCACGAGGAAGGTTGACCCATGAGCGCACGAGATGCCACACCACTCGAGACGTTCCGCGACAGCGTTCTACCCCCGCTCGAAGCAGAGATGCGCGCGGTCGTCCAGACGACCGACCCGCGGTACGCCGAGTTCTTTGGCATGCTGCGCTACCACCTGGGTTGGGCCGACGCATCATTTCACCCCGGCCAGGCCCAGACCGGCAAGCGCGTGCGGCCGGTGCTCTGCCTGCTGGCCTGCGAAGCCTGCGGCCGCAACTGGGAGCAGGCGCTGCCCGCCGGAGCCGCGATCGAGTTCATGCACAACTTTTCCTTGATCCACGACGACATCGAGGACCGGGACGAGACTCGCCGTGGTCGCCCTGCCGTCTGGGCGTTGTGGGGAGAAGCGCAGGGCATCAACACCGGGGATGCGCTTTTCGCGCTGGCCCAACTGGCGCTGGTGCGGCTCGCCGAGCGCGCCGTGCCCGCCCCGACGGTCGTGGCCGCGCTCCGCCTCTTCAACCACACCTGCCTGGCGCTCACCGGCGGCCAGTATCTCGACATCGGCTTCGAGGAGCGCGACGTAGTCTCCGTCTCCGAGTACCTGGCGATGGTCGAGGGAAAGACCGCCGCGTTGATCGCCTGTGCCTGCGAGATGGGGGCGCTCATCGCCGCGGCTCCCGACATCCGGCGCGAGAACCTGCGCGCGTTCGGCCACCACCTGGGAATGGCCTTCCAGATGCGCGACGACGTCCTGGGGATCTGGGGCGACCCGGCCACGACCGGCAAACCCGTCGGTGCCGACGTCGCCCGCCGTAAAAAGACGCTGCCCATCCTCCATGGCCTGGAGCGAAGCGCCGGACTGCGCGCGTTACTGGCGCAGGGCACGCTCTCGGCGGCCGACGTTCGCCACGCGACCCGCCTGCTGGAGGAGACGAACAGTCGCGAGTACACTGAGCAACTGGCCGGGGAGCACCACGCCCAGGCGCTGGCCGCACTCGAGGAAGCAGACTTGTATGGATCAGCCGCCCAGGCACTCCACGAGCTCGCGCAGGCGCTCCTCCGCCGCGACCGGTGAGCTGTTCGGCTCAAGGGGAAAAGGAAACGCCCCACCGTGAGGTGGGGCAAGAATGTCGGGGCACGTCAGCCCCGCCGGCCAGGCCTGGCACCAGCGCAGAGCTTTCGGCAGCTACTACCAGGGCACGTTCTGCAAGAACCCGTACACGATCACCGTGCTGGCCGCGATGCACGCCAGAAGGACGATCGTGGTGGCGATGATGGCCGCAATTGCCACCCCGCTTCCCCGCTTCCGTGGCGCCTGCACTTGTCCAGGTTCTGGATTCAGTTCACTCATCGAAAGCCTCCATTCACAGAAGCGCATTCGTCCTACCACTGGCGCATCGCTACTGCCAGTCAAAAGCTTTAGTGGGCCGGGCTGGACTCGAACCAGCGAAGGCAGAGCCAACGGATTTACAGTCCGTCCCCTTTGCCGCTCGGGACACCGACCCATTCTAGCAGTTGGCTGCTAGCGAACGCCCATTAGCCAGCCAACCTTCCTCTTACTTGCCTAATGACCAGCCGCAAACAGCTAACCACTGCTGGAGCCGGCGATGGGACTTGAACCCATAACCTACTGATTACAAGTCAGTTGCTCTGCCGGTTGAGCTACGCCGGCGCGAGTGACATTATACCATAATCGACCCTGGGGTCAAGCCCTCTTCAGGCTGGGACACGGATTCGCAGGATTAAGACGGATCAGGAACCCGCCCAGGCAGGCGCTTCCCACTCTTCAAGCCCCCCACGTAGTGGGGGGTTCCGTGACAGCTTGCCCAGGCAGGGGCTTCCTACCGCCGCCAGCGGTAATCGTGATCCAGCGCCCGTTTAAAGTCCTCGTGTATCTCCCTCAAGCGCTCAATCGCCCAGGCGTCGCCCGTCCATCGGTAGAGCAGCAAGCAGTGGATCTGCTGGGCGTGAGGGGTGTTGTTCCAGCGGTCGATCTCCGCATAGGCCGCCTGGGCCCAGCCCCTGTTCCTGTTCACCCACCCCACCCTCGCCTCCTCCTGCGGGTTGTGCGGCTGGTGCTCCAACGCCACCCAGTGATTGGACTCGGTGATATAGATCGGGCGGTCGCGCCACTTTTCCGGGATCGCCTCGGCAAAGGGCCGGTAGGCCTGAAAGTCGTAATAGTGCTCCTGCGGTGTGCCCGGCTGGAGAAACGGATCCTGAAAGACGGTCGGCTTCGTGATCAGGCTGACGTCCATCCAGTGGGTGTAGGTGTGCAGCGCGATGCCGTCCAGGTCATCGATGTGCCCGAGCATCTCCTGAAAGTACTCCAGCGGGCGGTTGCGCCGATTGCCCAACAGTTTCCAGGGATAGGTATTGTAGGGGTCCACCGCCCCGGGCACGACGATCGCCTCGGGCTGTACCTCCTTGATCCGCCGGCGGGCCAGATTGAACGCCTCGGCGTACATCTGCGCGGTGATGTGCTCGACCGGCTCTTTTGCCCCGCCTGGATGCTCGCGCACGTTGTTCTGCTCGTTTCCAATGATCCAGACGTGGCACCCGCGGGAGTTCGCGACGTAGGCAGCACAGGTCCGTGCAAAGTCGGCGTACTTGGCGCGAACCGGCAGCGTGCCACCCGGCTCGTAGCGATGGTTGAGGCGCACGATGACCCCGTACCCGTTGTGGGACCACGGCGTGTAGTCGTGACCGCCGGTGTGCTCAGGTTCAGCGCCGATCGCCTCGGTGAAGAGCACCCAGCCGGCCTTGTCCTTGCCCTGGAACAGGAACTGAAAGTTGGCGGGGGTGGTGGCGCCGGCGGCGTGGATGCCAAAGATCCAGGCGCACTCCCCACGGGGCAAGGTGGCGTCGTCCACCGGCGTCCGCTTGTCGGCCAGTTGCTTGGCCTGCACGTACAGGCCGTTCACGTACCCCTCGCGCAGGCTGGGTGTACGGACCTGGAGCCACTGATCCTTCCCCAGTTTATCCCCCACTTGCGTCGGGTCTTCGCGCACCTCCAACACCGTCTTGTCCACCACGTGCCAGATCGGAGGCAGGCCGGTCCCCGGCCGGCGCCGCACGTTCAACCCCAGCGCGCTGTGGACGACCACGTGGTCCACCGGCTCGCCGGCCTCAGCCTCCTCGTGGAGCCGCACATACCAGGCGGCGACGTAGCCCTCGATCCCGTCAGGCGTGCGCACGCGAAGCCACTGGTCCTCCTGCCCCACCTTCGCGCGCGTGACGTCCTCCGGCTCCAGCGATTCCAGCACGGTCCCATCGTCCACCCGCGTGACGGGAGGCCGTGCGGTCGAGGGGCTCGAGCGCAGGTTCAGGAAACCCACCTCCGGGCTCACCACTTCCACGCGCACGCCAGCCTCGACGGCCTCCGCGTGAACGCGCAGGTGCCAGGCGGCGACGTAGCCCCGGGTGCCGCCAGGAGTGCGGATGTGAAGCCACTCGCCCTCCTGCCCCACCTTCGCGCGCGTGACGTCCTCCGGCTCCAGCGACTCTAGCACAGCCCCATCGTCCACCTGCATCATGGGAGGCCGTGCGGTCGAGGGGATCGGGCGAACGTTCAAAAAACCCACCTCCGGGCTCACCACTTCGACCTTCAGGCCAATCTGCAAGTCCCTGGTGATCTCGCCTAACGGAGCAGCGTGGATGAGCGGCACGAGGTCGTCGTCGATCACGGCGGCGGTAAAGACGCTAAAGAACGTCGGATCGTGCGCCGCCAGCCGATCGAGCCAGACCTGGAACTCACAGGGGTTCATGCGCACGCGACCGTACTCGTCGTGGTAAGGGCCCAACACCGGATACAGCGGCGGGCGATACCCCCAGCGCCGGCTCCAGTACTCATAGTGCCCGTAGGTCCACTCGTCGATCACGCGCTGCGCCTGCTGCTCAGGGGGAACCGTGCTCTCCGGCTCAAAGTACGTGCCGTAGGACATCGGCATCAGGCCGCCTTTGCAGAACTCGTTCATCTGGTCGTATGGCAGGTCACGGTGCTGCGAGATGTTGGGGAACGAGCAGTTGTAGATTTTGTCCAGTTCGAGCATGGCGACGCGGAGGTACGCTCCCAGTTGGGTGGCCTGTTCGAAGCGATTGCGACACAGGTCCACCTCGGTATCGAACACAAAGCCCTGGAAGCCGTCGTGAAAAGCCCGCACGGCGACCTGGGCCTCCAGCCGGGGATCGTCCAGCAGCAGGAACGTCCACGCGAAGGGGACCAGGCCCGCTTCCCGGATGTCGCGGGCAGCCTGCGCCACGCCCGGGTAATATTCCGAGCCCTGTCCGACCTTGAAGATAATGTGGGTGGCGCCCATCTGGGGAGCGATCTGGAGCGCCCGGGTCAGCTCAGCCTGTCGGTAGGCCCACAGTCCTTTGCCCTGTAACATCCTCGTCCTCCTTCCCTATACGACCACCAGGAGATGGTCTTTGCCAGTGCGAAACGTACAGGCTATCTCGAACATACGCCATTATACAACGGGACGCTGATGTGCTCAAGCGAAGGAGTGCGTTTCACATTGGGGGCAAACCTTCCCGAAAGCTGGCAAAACTCCGTGTTACCCTTTGACCGAACCGGCCAATATACCCCGCACGAAAAAACGCTGGAGCGAAAAGAACACCACCATCGGCAGAATGATCGAGACAAATCCGCCCGCAGTCAGCAGGTGCCAGTCCTGCCCTCTCGAACCGATCAACTCGCTCAACGCGGCGGTCACCGTCGCGACACTCGACCTGGTGCCCAGAAAGACCAACGCGACGATCAAATCGTTCCACACCCAGATGAACTGAAAAACGGCGAATGAGGCCAGGGCCGGCACAGACACCCGCAGAACCAAAGTCGTAAACGTCTGAAAATGCGAAGCGCCATCTATCGAGGCAGCCTCGATCAAGTCTCGCGGTATCTGGGAGATGAAATTATACAACAGATAAACAGCCATCGGAATCCCAAAGCCAGTGTGTGCCAGCCATACTCCCAGGAAAGTGCCGTTCAGATTCGATGCCACGTGCAGACGTAATACTGGGATCAGCGCCATCTGTATAGGCGCTACCGTCAACGCCACGACGATGGTGAAGAACAGTTCGCGCCCTGGAAAGTCCATCCAGGCAAATGCGTATGCCGCAAAGGCCGCGATCGTGATGGGAATTGCCGTAGCCGGAATCGTGACGATCAGACTGTTCACAAGCGCATTCCCCAGCCCCACCGAAGTGATGACCTGCGCATAGTTCTCCAACGTCCACTGCGTGAACTCGAAAGGCGTTTCAAAAGCCGTCCACCATCCCGAAATGCGGATCGCGCTCGCAGAACGAAAAGAACTGACAAACAGCCCAACCGTGGGTAATGTCCAGATAAAGCAAATGATCGCAATCGTCGCCCGAAGCGTGGTCCCGGAAAGCGCGCTGCGCAAAGCATACCGATCCACCTCGGAATCATGTACTTTCATACTACAAGCTCCTTTGGCGCAAGTTCCGAAGATTGATGACGATAGCCGGCGCAACTGCCAGGAATATGATCACCGCCAGGGCGCTGCCACGTCCAAAATGCCCAAACCGGTACATTTCGAGAAACATCCGGTTGGCGATGACCTCGGTGGCGTAATTCCCCCGCGTCATCACGTATACAATGTCGAATACCTTAAGCACCGCCATGATCACCGTAGTCGTTACCGTGATGATCGTCCCTCGAATGTAGGGAACCGTGACCTGGAAAAACACGTGCAGTTCATTGGCGCCATCAATCCGCGCCGCCTCGAGCAACTCGCCGGGCACATTCTTGATCGCTGCAGACAGCACAACCATGCAAAACCCCGTCTGCAACCAGACCATAATCACGATAAGGGCCAAGTTATTGAACGGAGGCCTGAGAAACCAACCGGTCGGCTCACCACCCAGCGCCACGACAGCCGCATTGAGCAGTCCAAACTGTGGGCGCCCCGCCGGCTGGAATGCGTACATAAACCTCCAAATCACGCTGGCACCAACCGTAGAGATCGCGACCGGCACAAAGACCAGTGACTTGGCCAGGCTCTCCAACTTGATGCGGTCGACCAGAACGGCAACCACCAAGCCCAGCCCTACACAGACACTTGTCACCAGAACGAGCCACACCGCATTGTTTCTGAAGGCCACCAGAATATCTGGCTCAGTAAAGATGAACTGATAGTTTTCCAACCCCACAAAATTATCTGACTTTTTGTCCAAGAAACTGATATAGATTGTGTTAACAGCGGGATAAACCAGATAAACGAACAACAACGTCAACGCGGGTCCAAGAAAGACAAAGGGCAGAATCTTCTCTCGGAGCCGCCGGAACGGTATATAGGATACCCAATCGTTGAGGATCCAGTAGAGAATCCAGATCCCGCACACCCCAACGGCCAACGCAACCACTGCCACCAGGAGCCTGGGGGCATCCTCACTTCGCATGAAACCAAAGCTCCACTCAAGTACCAGGACCGTCAGTGCGGTGACGAGCAGCAACATGCCAAAGCGCAACGCCACGCTCATAGTAGACTCGCGGGTATCCCATTCGGCCACAGCACTTCTCCTTGACTACAACCAGTGAGAATTGGAGCAGGGCAGTTCTTCCCGCCCTGCTCCACTACTCGCACTTCCAGAACTACTCGGGCCAGCTATCCTCGATCTCCTGGAGAACGGTGTCGGTGTCTTTTTCACCACCGACCCACTCGATCATACCGCTCCAGAAGGTGCCCACGCCCACCGTGCCGGGCATCAGGTCGGAGGCGTCGAAGCGGAACACGTCGGCGCTCTGCATGATCTCGCCCTGCAGGCGGTCGGCTTCGTCAAAGTACCAGTCCGTTGGCACAGAGCGGTTGGGCGAGATGAAGCCACCGGTCTTGACCCAGACCTCGCACCCGGCCGGCGTGGCCAGGTACTCGATCACCGCGCGGACCTCGGGTCGGTCGTTGAACATACCGATGGGATCGCCACCACCCAACACCGGCTTGCCGAGCTCTTCCTTGATGGGCGGGAAGTAAAAGAACCAGGCACCATCCGGGCCAACCGTTGTTCCCTCGGGGAAGAAGGCAGGAATCCAGCCCGCCTGCTTCATCATCCAGCACACCGGCTCGGCGCGACCCTCTTCCTCGCTGGGGAACAGCTCCGCCGTCTGCCCAACCCAGATGGTCAGGATGCCCTCGGGGCCGCCGTAGGCATAGTCCTCGTTGAACATGATCTTGCCCACGTATTCGTCCATCGCTTCCTTGATCGCCGGATCGTTGAAGGGAATCTCGTGGTTGGTCCACTGATCGTAGACCTCGGGTCCGGCAGTACGGAGCAGGACATCCTCCACCCAGTCGGTGATGACCCAACCGGTGCTCCCACCGTGCTCTGCGGGGATGCACCAGGGCGTGTGACCATTGGCAACCATCTCGTCCATCAGAGCCAGCAATTCATCCCAGGTCTCGGGGACCTCGTAGCCGGCGGCGTCAAACTCAGGCTTGGAATACCAGACGATGCTCTTGGTGCTCGCCCGGTAGAACAACCCGTACAGGTGATCATCAAAGGTCGCCAGATCCAACCAGGACTGAATATAGTCCTCCTTCAGTTGATCCACATTCATAAAGCTGTCCAGGGGAACCATCTTGTCGGCCAGCTCGGCGATCAGCCCTGGCTGCGAGAACTGGGCGATGTCGGGCGGATCGCCGGCCTCAACCTGAACTCGGATCAACTGCTCAAAGTCACCAGATCCCTCAAAGTTCACGTCAATGCCCGTGGCTTGCTCGAACGGAACCAGCGCAGCTCGGAACCGGGCCTCATCCTCGCTGGTATACACACCAAAGATGTTGACCTCGGTGCCGGCAAACTCACCCGCCTTGGCGCGCGCGAGATGCTCGTACGGGCCTTCTGGAATCGGGGTAACTTCTATCTCTTCAGTGACGACTTTTTCGACAGTGACCTCGACGGGGACCTCGACCTTTACTTCTCTGGTCACCTCTACCTGGACAGTTCCAGGTGTCGGTGTGGCGCAGGCTGAAAGCGTAAGCGCAAGCACACTCACCAACGCCACAGGAACCAACAGTTTGCCACGCATTTTCTCTACCTCCTGTTTTTTCAAGTGTAAAATCGATAGTTTGAGAAAGTTGGAATCGTTCTGGCCTTGACATCTCCTTTCTGTGATACCGTTCTCTCGGAAGGTAAGAGAATTGCTGGGCTCGCTGTTTTATGCTAGAATGCGGTAGCAGGCACGAACAACTTGACTGCCATTGACGATGTGCACGGTCAAGGTGGTATCAAGGGCCTGCGGCAGGGACCTGGGGGCTGCCAACCACTCACGGTCCCTGCCCCTGCTATGTGCGTTGTCCTCGCCGCTTCCGAGAGAATCCATACAGCTCTGGGACACGTTTGTCGTTGTCCGCATTGGACTGGAAGAACACGTCTGAAAAACACGTCTGAAAAACACGTCTACTGTAGTTGGATAAGTCGTTCCCTCACCTCCTGCGCGAACCGATCCAAAAATTGCTCGACGTAGGTCTGGATGTTCTTGCCTGGATCTCGAATTAACGGCGTGAGGTCCATAGCGAACGTCATACCGGTGGCGATATCTGTATCGTGTGACGCGTAATACGTCGCGTTGGCCCGCCGCCGGCCCGCCGCTGCCAAATCGTACCGTTTCCCGCCACAAATCTGCGAATCGAACACCCCCAGCAACGCTGCCTGCAGATTCTCGTGCGCAGAGACGTCAAAGGTGACCTTGTCCACGTCTATCATCCAGTCCAGATCACGCCATACCTCACACCCATACAGTTGCTCCGGCCGTTCAGCGAGCGGCAGATTGCGGATGGCCTCGATCGCTCTCAGTGCCACGGCTACGTGTGTGTCGTGTTTGTCAGCCAGGTTGTGCGTATACACAATCCTGGGCCTGGCTGCCCTCAGCAGCAGTTCCAGGTCTTTAACAGGACTTTTGTCAGCGCCGTCCTTGACGACCGAACTGGGATAATCGAGCAACGCCAGTGCTGCATATTCGCCAACCACAGCGGCTTTCTTTTGCTCTGTGCGCCGGACGACCTGCATGTCTGCATCAGAATAGTCGCCGTAAAGGCCATCGCGGGGTGATCCACTGCCGTCGGTGACGACAACACCGCAAAACCACTTGTCATCCCGCTGGAAGCATTTCAGAATGCCATCACAGGCCATAATCTCCAGGTCATCCTGATGCGCGCCGATCGCCATGTGCGTCGTCCGAGCCAGGGCACCCTCGACGGCAAGTCCATCAGGTACAAAGATCTCTGCCGTGTCAAGGTTGAACTTCACCTGCCCTATCCTCTCAATTGAGCACTGGGAGACTGGCCGCCGCGATAGATTGACCCACACGCCGGCTTTTCTCGTCGGGCAGTTGGATGTTGATCCGCGCGACCAGCTCCGGGAACTCGGACTTGAGCACTTGCCTGGCTCTATCCACAATAAGCGGGCCGCCTGT
This sequence comes from Anaerolineae bacterium, assembly GCA_035531135.1. Taxonomy (GTDB): domain Bacteria; phylum Chloroflexota; class Anaerolineae; order B4-G1; family B4-G1; genus DATKTN01. Next base: position 2,568 of record DATKTN010000224.1, on the reverse strand, counting down.
TCCAGAAGTACACCGTCCCAAGACCAGGACGTGTCTCACGTCATAGAAATCCGCATAGTGGGCGATCGCGTACCCCAGATAATAGCCCATGCTCTCCCAGATCTTGAATGCACCCTCGTGACCTGCTTCCAGTTTTTCCTGGACGAACTCGAGTTTTTCGGCATCTGGCACGTCGGACGGCACTTGTATCCCCACCTTGGGCGCAAGACGGAACACGCACTGCTGGGAAAAGTAGAGAGCGCCGCATCCCCTGTCCCCAGACCATCCCTCTACAGGTGCCTGGGGGTTATAGTCCACCGGCGCAAAGGCCAACTCGTTCAGCCAGCCGGTGATGTTGCCCTCCACGTTTACATAGCCACTTGCCTCGCTCGATCCCATCGCGATGCCCAGAACCCCGTTATCCCCCAGCGACATCGAGCCGGCCAATGCCGTCACGTCTCCGTCGTTCACGATCTCTAGAGGTACGCCCATCTCATCACGGATGCGCAAGAAAAGGTTCCTGACCTCGCCGTAACACTCCTTTGGAACACCACGGAACAGTGAAGCGACCCTGACCTCGTTGTCGATGTATACGCCGGCTGCACTGCCACCGATCGCGTCCACTCGGGGCATCTTTGAAGCTGCCGTCTTCAGCGCGGCCATGATCTCTCTGTAGTGATACGCCGGATCGCTCTGAAGACCAGGTTCCCACACCACCTCCTCGCTGTAGACCGCTTCTCCATCCACCACTGCTGACACCTTGCGATCCGAGGCCCCCAGGTCAAAGCCAATGCGGCATCCATCCAGGTGTCGGCCCAGTGGTGTCCCACCCATTCTCTCTGTGGGAACTTTTGACGGGGCGCAGGAAACCACTGTAAACGTCTTTTCGTAAACGTCTTTACCCAGAAAGTGAAAATCGAACTCGCGGGCTCCGCCGGGCGCATAGCAACTGCTGAGATAATTCCCGATACTCCTGGGGCCACCCACGGTTGCTTTCCAGCCCCCTTGTTGCCAAAGGAGGAACTTGAACAGGCGCTCGGCATACATCAGGTTCGCTTCAGATCGGGGGTGTCCTGCGGGGAAAACCCTGGTCTCAAAACGGGATCGAGATCCCCCAGGCCGTTCCAGGCCAAGCACGAGCGGCACGCCAACCCCAGAACTCTCGACTTCCTGTCGAAATGCCCGGTTCGCCAGAACCGCCGGTCGAAAGTCTGCGTCGAGCGGGGGGGTGAATCTCGGTTCCACCAGTCTGAAAGCTTCGTGCATACCCATCCCTTCCACGATGCAGCTCTTAGACAATCTCGCTGCTGTACAGAGCCTCACCTGCCAATGGGGCAAACAGTCCCAGTTCGTACGTCAGAACCAGGGCAGATGCCCCCAGAATCACGACGTCATCGCCTATGCTTGACATCCCGATCTCGGTCTCGCTGGCCAATATCTGCAGACATCGCCCGGACATTTCCTCTTTGATTACGTCAATCCAACTTTGCCCCAGACACGTCACGCTTCCCGTGATCAGGACGTGCCGGACGCTGAGCACGCTGACGAGACTGGCTATCGCCGTGCCCAAATACCGTCCTGCTTCCCTCACCATCTGTTGCACTGCCTCGTCACCGGCTTTGAACGCCTGGCAAACTGCGTCAATCGTGATTTCTTCAGGGGTTGCGGCAAGCTGATGCAGGTACGAATTCGGGTTGCTCCGGGCAATCGTTTGAGCCCGCTGGACAATCGCCCTCCTACTCGATACGGTCTCCAGACATCCCACGTTCCCGCATCGACACCGCTGGCCGTTTTCGACAACGGCGATGTGGCCGATCTCACCAGCGCCAAATGTGTCGCCGTAGAAAAGCCGGCCGCCGAGCACAATTCCGGCGCCGATACCGTTTTCAATTTTGACCACCACGAGGTTTCCAGCATCCTTGACTTCCCCAAAGGTGTACTCCGCCAGGGCAGCCACTTGAGAGTCGTTTGCCACGTAAACTGGCATATTGTAGCGCTCCTGCAGCGGGCTGCGTAAGGGGAGATTGCGCCAGTCCAGATTGACCGCTCGCCGCACGACGCCATGAATGGGGTCCATCAATCCTGGTGTACCGATGCCAATGCCCAGCAACGGGCTGTCCGTCGCGGCCACCAGATTGTCGATCAAGTTGTAGACGAGTGCCAGCGCTGTGTCTCCATCCTGGTTGTGCAAAGGAAGGCTGATCCGATGCCTGATCTCACCCCGCAGATTGACGACTGCCCCCCTGAACTCGCGGCTGGCCAGGTCAATACCGATCAGGTGGCGGGCATCGTTTGCCACACTCAAGAGGATGGGAGGTTTGCCGCCTGTTGATGGACTGTAACCTACTTCCTCCACCAGTCCGGCTTCTATCAGATCGGCCACGACATCCGAGACCGTAGGACGCGTGAGTTGAGTCACTCTCGCAACCTCCGCCCGACTGATATGCTCACAGTCATAGATGGTTTTGAGCACCAGACGGGTGTTGTGTACCCGTGTCTGTTTTCGGGTAGCCTTTCGCATCAGACGCCTCATCACAACAGTTCCCAGCAGCAGCGGAGTACGGAACCGGACCTAAGTTAACATTACTT
>DATKTN010000223.1:0-2340 GCA_035531135.1 Anaerolineae bacterium | reverse complement strand
GCAATCCGCTGCTGATCGATGGAGAGGAGGTGAAGGAGTGGCCAAGCTCCCTACGTTCGAGATCGAGATAAGCGTGCGAGAGCGCACCCGGCCAACGGTGGTGGTGGTCGCTGCCGCACTGCAGATCGTGGCGCTGTCCGCGGACGTGGCGACGCAGATGCCCCTCGACATGCTGCGTGAGGTCGAGGCGGAGGTGGAACACACCGAGAGCCTCATGCCCATGGTGGACCCGTTCGGCTACCTGAAGCTCGATCCGAAGCTCCGCGAGCTGCGCCGAGTGCTGAGCGCGTTCGCGACATTCCGGCGCGAGTTGGAGCTGTTGGGATATGGCAGGCCCAGGGGGGTGTGCGCAACGTGCCGCTACCTGGACCGGGATGATGACCACTGTATCCGAGGGAACGCCCTACGCGACACGCCTGACTGTCGCGACTGGGGGAGCAACGCCGATGCCTGACCGCCGTCTGACGCTGGCGCAGATCGTACGGGCGCAGGTTGCCTACAAGGTGTGGGCCGAGGTGGCGCTGCGCGCCCGGGCGGCGGGGCGCATGGACCTGGTGGAGGCGCACCGGCCGGCGGACGGCGCCTCGGCTACAGCGATCCGCCGGCACACGCGGGAGTTGCGCCGGGCCCTGGGGGAGACTACTGGGAGCAAGTGGCGCAACCGGCACGTGAGGGCCTACGGGTACACGTTCGACAGCCAAGCCGAGTTGCGGCGGTATGAGCGCCTGCGGTTGCTGCAGCTCTCGGGGGCCATCGACGGGCTGCAGGTTCATCTGGGGTACGTGATCGTGGACGCGCAGGTGATCGATGGGAAGCGGGAGCCGCCGGTGCGCTACGAGGCGGATTTCCAGTATTCCCGCGATGGGAAAACCGTGGTAGAGGACGTGAAGGGGGCCTGGACGGCAGAGTTCAGGGTCAAGAGAAGGGTGTTCCTGGCGCGGTACGCCGGGCTGTACGAGTACGCGGTGATTGACGCCAAAGGCGTCTAGCAGGGGGGGCAATGGGCCATGCGCTTCAGCAGCCGGACGGCCAGGGTGCGCTACATCGAGCACGTGTTGACGACTCAGCCGTTCCAGCACACGATCGGTGACCTGGCCGGATTGACGGAGGTGGCGTGGGTGACGGCGTGGCGTGACGTGCGACTGCTGGAGACGGAATGCCCGCGGCTGGCGCTGGTTGCGGACGCGCGGCACCGGCTAGGGTTGGTCGAGAGGGACGATGAGACGGGCTATGAAGGCGAATGATATCGTATACGTAACCATTCTTTCATAATCTGAAACACCCCTGTGCTATGCTCGGGTCTGAGGACCCGAGCTTTTTTGTTGTGGCGGGAGGTGGTAATGACTTGGACGGTGTTTCTCCGGTGGGCCTCTGGCCCCGGCGTCTCGGCGATCGTGGCGGCGCTGCTGAGCGTCGCCGTGGAATACTGGCCTTGGTATGGCCGGCTGACACCCAAGCCCAAACGGGTGCTCTACGCCGGCTTCTGTTTGGTCGTGCCGATCGTGGCGGCTCTGCTCCAGGTAGTCTCGGGCCATGTGGCGCTGTCATTCGACCCGCTCGTATGGGATGCGCTGGTAGCGGGCGCGGCGGCGATTGGTGTGGGAACGCTGGCGCACACGCCGCGACTCAAGACGCCAGTGGAGCGCTAGGCCGTGGTTGAGGAACTGGTACTCAGGCTCGCGTCGGCAGTCGGTGGGATATCGGGCCTCCTGGCGGTGATGATCTATGTGCAATCGCGCAAGGACCTGACCGCGGCCCAAGCATCGTATGAGCGCTTGGTGACGCGCATGGCCGGGCAGAGCGAGTCCAATCAGCAGCAATTGGTCGAGGTCGTATCGAATAACACGGCCGCGATGCAGATGCAGACAGAATCCAACCGGGCACTGTGCAATCGGCTGAGCGAGCTGGAGCGCGAGGTCCAGTACCAGCGCCGCAACCATGAGAAGGCATGATGCCGAGAGCGAACCGCGTATGTGCGCAGCCGGGCTGCCCAGAGATCGCGGTGGTCGGCGCCTACTGCCCGGCCCACGCGGTCAGCTCGCGCCGGGAGTATGTCGACAATCGGCCCAGCGCCGCGCGCCGCGGCTACGACCGGGAGTGGCGCACGCTCCGCACACGGTATTTGAGGGAGCATCCAGACTGTGAGTTGTGCGGTAGCAACGACCGCGTCCAGGTAGATCACATCGTTCCGCTGGCGAATGGCGGCGCCAGGCTCGACCCGAACAATCTGCAGACGCTCTGCTTCACACATCACAGCCAAAAGACGCGGCGGGAGACCGACCGAGGCGCGCGCCGCCGAGGGGAGGGGGGGTGCGAATCTCTGCCGCCTCCACAGTAGAC
>DATKTN010000222.1:0-11925 GCA_035531135.1 Anaerolineae bacterium | reverse complement strand
CTTCCCGAAAGGTTACTACTCAGGCTCTCCTGGTACGTCATTCCGGGTGACGCCCTTGCCACCGCGCTAGCCCGCCCGTCATTTCGAGCGGAACGAAGCGCAGCGCAGTGGAGTCGAGAAATCTCGCCCCCCGCAAGCGGGAGATTCCTCGATTCCGCTGCGCTCCACTCGGAATGACGGGGCTGAGTAGTAACCCCTCGCGGCAGCTTTCGGGAAGGTTGGTTTGACACCACGACGGGCGCGGTGTATAATGTCGCTTAGTGGAATCATGTTCCATTATTCGGAATCCTCTCGAGTGATCGTGAATAGCGCTTCACCGGTTAAGACGGTTGACCGTTTGGTTCGGATTCTGGACTGCTTCTCTTCGGAGCGGCCAGCCTGGTCGCTGGCCGAGCTCAGCGCGCACCTGGGGCTGCCCAAGAGCACGCTCCACCGTTTCCTCGTCAGCCTGGAATCCCACGGGGTCCTGCGTCGCGAAGCCGCCGACAGGCGATGGCGTCTCGGCTACCGCCTCTCAATCTGGGGCAACGCTGCGGCGCAGAGCACGGGCCTGCGCCACGTCGCCAGGCCTGTCATGCGCGATCTCGTCGCTGCGACGGGCGAGACGGCGATCCTGACCGTCTATCACGCGCACGAGGTCATCTGTATCGAAAAAGTCGAGACCAGCCATTCGGTGCGCATGACGCTGGACGTGGGGATGCGCCGTCCCCCTCACGCAGGCGCTTCCTCCAAGGTGCTGATGGCCTACCTGCCCGAGGAGGAGATCCGGGCGATCGTTCAGGACAAAGGTCTACCACGACTGTGCGGTAACACGATCACGGACCCCGACGAACTGAGGGCCGAGTTGGCCAGGATTCGAGAGCTGGGGTACGCGGAGAGCCGTGAGGAGACAGACCTGGGTGCCTGGGGGGTCGCCACGCCGATTCACAACCAGAACGGGGATACGATAGCGGCGATTGGCGTCGCTGGGCCCAGTTCGCGGTGCACCGAGGAGCGAGTTGAGCAGTACGTGGCGCTCTGCCGCCAGGCCGCCCGCCAGATCTCGGCCCTGCTCGGCCTTCACCCTCACCCCAACCCTCCCCCTGGCAGGGGGAGGGGGTAAATGATTGCCCATAGTTCTGGGAGAAAGGAATGTGCAATATGTCTATGGCCAAGCCTTTGATCAAACTCACGCGGGGTGTACCCCCGCCCGAGGCATTTCCCACCGCGCAGCTTTCAGAGTGCGCGACGACGGTGCTGGCCGACCACGGGGACGTCGTGCTCCAATACGGCCCGTCGCGTGGCTTCCCGGCCCTGCGCGCGCTCATCGCCCGGGAGGCGAGCGTGGACGACGACCAGGTCATCGTCGGCCAGGGGTCCCTCCAACTGCTGGACCTGTGCGCGCGCGTGCTGGTCGAGCCCGGCGACGTCGTGTACATCGAGGATCCCTCCTACGACCGTACGCTGACGACACTCCGCCGCGCTGGTGCGCAGGTCGTCGGCTTCCCGCTCGCGGACGACGGCCCGGACGTGGACGCGGTGGAGGCCCGGCTCAGGGGCGGCGAGACGCCCAAGCTCTTTTACATGATCCCGGACTTTCAGAACCCCAGCGGCACGGTGCTTTCCCGGCCCAAGCGAGAGCGGCTCGCCGAACTGGCCCGGGCATACGATCTCTGGATTGTCGAGGACGTTCCCTACCGGAGGCTGCGCTATCGGGGCGAGGATCTGCCCACGCTCTTTAGCCTGGCGCCCGACCAGGTGATCCAGATGTCCTCCTACAGCAAATTGATCAGCCCGGGCCTGCGGGTCGGCTACGTCATCATGCCCGAATCGCTGGCGGGCAGGCTGGCCAAGATGGCCGAGGACACGTACATCAACGCCAGTTACCTGAACCAGGCCATGGTCGCCGAGTTCATCCAGCGCGGCTGGTTGGAGCCCCAGATCGCCAGGCTGAAGGCGCTCTACGAGCCCCGTCTCGACGCGATGCTCGGTGCGCTGGATACGCACATGGCGGACCTGGCCACGTGGCGCCGGCCGGACGGGGGGTTCTTTGTCGGCATGACGCTCCACGCCGACGTGCGCACCGAGGATTTGCTGGCCGGGGCGCAGGAGGCGAACCTGGCGCTGACAGACGGGCGCGGCTTTTTCGCCAACAAGGGCGGCGATCGCTTCGTTCGCCTGCCCTTCTGCGCATTGACGCCGGACGAAATCCGGGCAGGAATCGCCCGCCTGGCCGAGGTGGTCCACGCGCTTCTCAGCGGTTAGCCTTGTTTTCGCACTTCTTCGAAGTAGATGGAAGCCGAAACGCCTCGACTGAGCGTTCGACTGAGCGCTCACGCCGAAGGCTCGGCGAAGTCTTGTTTCGGTGGTCTTGGCTCCGGGGTCGACTGCACATGTGAGACTTTATGCTTGCCAAGGACGCCAACAAGTTGGCGCATCCGTTCACTCCTGCAATCTGCAATCTGCAATCTGCAATCTACAGGGGGTACATTCGATGCACGACTTCAAAGGTAAGGACATCCTCGACGGGGCGCAGTTCACCCGCCAGGAGTTGGAGTACGTCATGGACGTTGCGGAGGACATGCGCGAACGATTGGAGAAGAGGCACGCGCTGGTCCTGATGGATGGCTACGTCCTGGGTGCCCTTTTCTTCGAGCCCAGCACCCGCACGCAGCTCTCGTTCGAGACGGCGATGCACCGCCTGGGCGGCGGCGTGGTCGGATTTGCCTCGGCGGGCGTGTCCTCGTCCACCAAGGGCGAGTCGCTGGCCGACACTATCCGCAACGTGGATCAGTACGTGGACCTGATCGTGATGCGCCACCCCAGGATCGGCTCGGCCAGGGAGGCCGCCGCTGTGGCCACGGTTCCCGTGATCAACGGCGGCGACGGCGCGGGCCAGCATCCCACCCAGGCCCTGCTGGACCTGTTCACGATCCGCTCCGAGCGGGGGCGGGTGGACGGAAACACCATCGCCCTGTGTGGCGATCTCAAGTACGGCCGCACGGTCCACGCCGGGGTGGAGCTGTACAAGCATTTCGACTGCAAGCTGATCTTTGTCGCGCCCGAAGCGCTCAAGATGCCGCCGGATATCACGGCGCAGTTGCGCGAGCACGGCGTGCAAGTGGAGGAGACGACCGACCTGGAGGGGGCGATGGGGGAGGCGGATGTACTCTACATGACTCGCATCCAGAAGGAGCGCTTTGAGGACCCGGCCGAGTACCAGCGGCTCAAAGGGATCTACGTCCTCACGCGCGAGATGGTCGAACGGACCAATCCCGACCTGACGATCCTCCATCCACTGCCGCGCGTCGACGAGATCGCCACCGACGTGGACGACCTGCCCGGCGCGGCCTACTTTCGCCAGGTGCGCAACGGCGTGTACGTCCGCATGGCGCTCATCGCCCTGATCGCCGGCAGGATTTAGTTGGTACGTTGGCACACGGGATCTGGCGGTTCCTGGCGAGCACAGGAGCACATAAGGGAGAAGGGGCGTATGGAACAAAAAGAGTTCCACGTATTGGGTAAGGCAACCCCGCGCAAGGACGGGGTCGCCAGGGTCACGGGGCAGGAACGATACTCCGTTGACGTCAGCCTGCCGCGCATGCTCCACGGGCGCATCCTGTCGAGCCCCTACGCCCACGCCCGCGTCAAGCGCATCGACACGAGCGCGGCGGAGGCGATGGGGGCCGTCGCCATCACCTTCGACGACGTCCCAAAGGTGCGCTACAACGAGCGCATCATCACCATCCCCGCGGTCCTGCACAAGGACCACTACATCCTGGCCGACAAGGTGCGGCGCATGAGCGAGGCGGTCGCCGCCGTGGCCGCGGAGACGGAGGAACTGGCCGAGAAAGCGGTGCGCGCGATTCAGGTCGAGTACGAGGTCTTGCCCGCAGTCACCGACCCCATCGAGGCGATGAAGCCGGGGGCCGAACCAATCTACGACACGGTGCTGTGGGGGGAGGACGAGGTCAAGATCGAGAACAACGTCGCCTGCGCCCGCGAGATCGAGGAGGGGGACGTGGAGCGGGCGTTTGCCGAGGCGGACGTGGTCGTCGAGGGCACGTTCAGAACAACCAAGATCTACCACGCGCAGATGGAGCCCAAGTCGGTCGTGTGTCGCCCGGAGCCAGACGGCGGGCTCACCGTCTGGCCGACCACGCAATCCATCCACAACGTGCGAATTCTGCTGGGGGAGATTTTCGACATTCCGCTGAGCAAAATCAACGTCAACCGTGTCCCCATCGGCGGCACCTTTGGCTCCAGCATCCAGATGAACCCGCCGATTCCCATCTGCGCCGCGCTCGCGCTCAAGGCCCGCCGCCCGGTCAAGCTGACGCTGACGCGGGAGGAGGACGCGCACGATCACACCCGCTACGGCACGCAGATCCACCTAAAGATGGCCGCCAGGAAGGACGGCACGCTGACCGGCGCGGAGATGGCGGTGATCGCCGACATCGGGGCGCACAACATCCAGGCCTACTCGTTCCTGGGTGTGTGCGTCGGCTGGCTGGTCTCCCTCTACAAGCTCCCCAACGTGCGCTACCGGGGCACGGCCGTCTACACGAACAAGGCCATCTCCTGCGCCATGCAGGGCTTTGGCAACCCGCAGGTCACGTTCGCCGTCGAGTCGCTGATCGACGAACTGGCCGAGAAGTTGAGTCTGGACCCGGTCGAGCTGCGGCTCAAGAACTATGTCGGGCTGGGGGATACCTTCTGGGGCCAGGGGCCACTGGTGCGTTCGATCGTCCAGAGCGACGGGGTGCCCGAGCTCTTGCGCCAGGGGGCTGAGGCCATCGGCTGGGAGAGGCGCCAGCCCCCCCCCGGCCCCCCCCCGCCGGGGGTGGGAGAGAGGGGGGGAGAGAGGGGGGGGCGCTGCCGCCGGGGCATCGGCGTCGGGCGTGGCTTCCACACATCGAGCGCTGGCGCTCCCCAGCCCGGCGACGTCATCGATTTCTCCGGCGCTATGGTCAAGATCAACGTCGACGGTTCGGTGGACGTCGTCACGGCGCTGATGGACCACGGCGGGGGCACGCTCGAGGCGGTGGCCAAGCTGGTGGCCGAGACGCTGTGTGTGCCGCTGGACAAGGTCAACCTCGCCCCCGCCGAGACCCGCTCGACGGTTTACGACGTCTGCACGCACGCCACCCGGGGCGTCTACGCCGGCGGCGGCGCTGCCGCGAAGGCCGCGCAGACGGTGCGGCGGGAGCTCCTGGAGACGGCGGCCCGCTTCCTGAACGTGATGCCGGACGCGCTGGCGCTCGACGTGGACGAGGACCTGGGGCAGGGCGTCGTCTACGCCCCGGCGATCCCGGACCGGCGGATGACGATCGCCGAGATCGCCACCCGCTGTTGGACCGAGAGCTGGAAGACGATCGCCGCCGTCGAAAGCTACCGCCCGGTCAACTGCCCGCCGGCCTACGTCACCGTGTTCGTTGACGTCGAGGTGGACACCTGGACAGGGCGGGTGCGCACGGTCAAGGCCGCGATGGGAAGCGACTGTGGCACCGTCGTCAACCCGCAGATGGCGGCCGGGCAGCTCGAGGGCGGGCTTTTGAAGGGCGCGGGCTTTGCGCTGTACGAGAGCAACGCGTGGGACGTGGATGGGCAGCTCACGTCGGGTGGGTATTGGATCGACGCCAAGACGCCGTCCATCAATGAGAGCGTGCGCGTGGACGATCTCTGCATCCACTTTGCCCACACGTACGAGCCCACGGGGCCCTTTGGCGCCAAGGGTGTCGGGGAGGCGGCGACCAACCCGGTCGCGGCGGCCTACGCCAACGCGGTCTACAACGCCATCGGCGTCCGGTTCTACGAACTGCCGATCACGCCGGAAAAGATCCTGCTCGCGTTGAGGACAGGGAGTAAGGAGTAGGGGAAGCCTGATGAATGAGATGACGAATTCGCACATCCTGGTGCACGGGTTCGAGTACCTGGAGCCTGCGTCGCTGGAGGAGGCGATCTCGCTGCTGCGCGAGCACGGCGACCGGGCACAGGTGCTGGCGGGGGGCACCTACCTGCTCGTCCAGATTAAGATGGAGCGCGTCGCGCCGGAATACGTGATCAACGTCGGCAAAGTGCCCGGGTTGGACGGCATCGCCCCCCACGACGGCGGCTTGCGCATCGGCGCGCTCACCAAAATTCGCACCATCCGCAACGCGCCCCAGGTCCAGGCCGGTTACGCGGCGCTCGCCGAGGCCTGCGCGGCGTTTGGCTCCACCCAGATCCAGGTGATGGGCACGATCGGCGGGAACCTGTGCAACGGCTCGCCCGCTTCGGACACGGTGCCAGCGCTGATGGCGTTTGGCGCCCAGCTCGTGCTCGCCGGCCCTGATGGCGAACGGATCCTGCCGGTTGAGGAGTTTCTGCTGGGGCCTGGCCAGACGGCTTTGCGGGACGGTGAGCTCCTCGTCGCGGTCCAGCTCCCACCCCTCCCCCAGCCCCTCCCCTCAGAGGGGAGGGGAGAAAGTGCGGGAGGGGCGGGCAGCGCGTTCATCAAAATATCGCGGGTGGCGGCCGACCTGGCCAAGGCCAGCGTCGCGGCGGTCCTGCTGCGGGAGGGCGACCGCGTCGTCGATTGCCGGCTCGCCTTCGGTTCCGTCGGGCCGACCGTCTCGCGCACCAGGCGGGCCGAGGAGGTGCTCGCCGGCAAGCCGTTCAGCGCGGAGCTCGCGCTCGAGGCCGGCCGGGTCGCGGCGGAGGAAATCTCGCCGATCGACGACGTGCGCTCCACCGCCTGGTACCGGCGGGAGGTGGTCAAGGCGCTGGCGCACGACGTGTTGCAGGTGGCGTGGGAGCGGGCAGGGGAGCAGGAGGCAGGAGGCAGGAAACAGGAAGCAGGAAGCAGGAGGCAGGAGGCAGGAAGCACGGTTTTACGCAATACGCAATACGCAACACGCAACACGCTCCGCGTCGGCCCGACGGAGACCCACATTATCAATTTGACCGTGAATGGCGTCCGGCACACGCTTTCCGTCGCGCCCAACGAGCTGTTGTTGAACGTGCTCCGCGAGCGGCTGGAGTTGACCGGCGCCAAGTACGGCTGCGGCATCGGCGAGTGTGGCGCGTGTACCGTCCACCTGGATGGGAAGCCTGCGCTATCGTGCCTGGTGCTGGCCGTCGCAGCCGACGGGAGCCAGGTCCTGACGGTCGAAGGTCTGGCCCGCCCGGATGGGGAGCTGGACCCGCTGCAGGAAGCGTTCATCGAGCACACGGCGTTCCAGTGCGGGTACTGCACGCCGGGTATGTTGATGATGACCAAGAGCCTGCTGGGCGAAATCCCATCTCCCACGGAGGACGAGGTCCGCGACTACCTGAAGGGGAACCGCTGCCGGTGCACCGGTTTCGCCAGCATTGTGCAGGCGGTGATGGGGTGTGGCCAGGACGGGGATCATTAGTCAGTTACGAAGATATACGAGATGCGGAACATCGAGGTCACAGCAATGATCAATGGGATTCGCCTCGAGCGGCTGATGGAGCGCCTCCATCGGTTGGCGCAGATCGGCACATCCGGCCCAAATGGGGTCACGCGGCTGGCGTTTACCGAGGGGGACAGGCAGGCCAGGAAGCTGGTCGTGGACTGGATGAGGGAGGCCGGACTGGACGTGCGCGTCAGCCCAATTGGCAACATCTTCGGAAGGCTGGGCCATACGGGCGCAGACGTGCCTGTCGTGATGTCCGGTTCACACATAGACACCGTCGTACACGGAGGAAAGTTTGATGGAGTGCTCGGCGTCGTCGCCGCGCTGGAGGTGGCGCAGGTTCTCGGTGAAGCTGGTGCCTCGTTGTCCTGCCCGCTCGAGGTCGTCTGTTTTGTGATGGAGGAGTCCTCACGGTTCAACATCGGATATGCGTTTGGCAGCCGGGTCATGGCCGGGCAGCCCATCAGCCGGAAGATGCTCCTGACGCGGGATCACGATGGCCAGACGCTGGCCGAGGCGATCTATGCCATGAGGAGCCAGGAACTGGGGGGATCGAAAACCAGGCCAGGTGACCTGGTAGGAACCGTGCAGGCCTACGTCAGGCAGTCCCGATGTCCGGGAGATCGGATTAAGGCCTTCGTGGAACTGCACATCGAACAAGGCCCTGTCCTGCACATGCTCAGAAAGCCCATCGGCGCTGTCACCGCGATTGCTGCCCCTACCCGCCTCGACGTTACGCTCGCGGGGACCCAGGGTCACTCAGGGACCATGCCTATGGAGGCTAGAAAGGACCCACTCGTGGCGTCAGCGGAGGTCATACTGGCGGTCGAGAGTGTATGCATGTCAGCGGGGAACGTCGTGGGTACCGTCGGCATGGTCGAAGTCGACCCCAACGTCATCAACGTCGTTCCTGGAAAGGTCCGCCTGGCGATTGATGTGCGCAGCGCGTCCTCGAGGGCCAAGACGGTGGCGGTGAATGCGATCCAGGACGAAATCAGACGCATCACCAGTCGCCGGGGTATCTCCTGCCAGATTGACGTGATCACCGACGAGGACCCACAACCGCTCTCCGAAGAGGTCGTGTACCTGATCGAGAGGCAGTGTTTGACGCTGGGGATCAAATCGTACCGGCTCCCGAGCGGAGCCGGCCACGACGCGGCACAGGTAGCGAAAGTCGTGGATCACACGGGCATGATTCTTGTGCCCAGCCGTGACGGTGTCAGCCATAACCCGCAGGAGTGGACCGACGAACAGGACATATTGAAGGGAACACAGGTGCTCTTGCTGACGTTGCTCAGTCTTTGCACGTCACCGTAGCTTTCTTCACTTCGGTCTTGCTCCCGGCCTTCGTCCCCGGGGACGTCCGGGCAGTGTCGATGCCTGGCGACCCGCGTCATCGCCCGGGGATGGGCTCAGCGTGTTGTCTGTTTCGGGCTCAAAGCGGGCCCACGCTCCGCATCTTCAGGAGCCAGAGCCGCCGGGTCGCGGGCCCGGCCGGAGTAGGATAAGGAGGCATGCATGCTACCGGAGTTTGATCTCTTGATGCCACAGACGCTGCCGGAGGCGCTCGATGTGCTGGCCGAGCGCGCGGCCGAGGTCACGCCGCTGGCTGGTGGGACGGGCCTGCTCGTCGACATGCGCGGCGGCCTGCGCCGTCCCGGTGTGCTGATGGACGTATCGCGCCTGGACGAGCTGCGTGGCATCCGGCAGGAGGATGGGCACGTCGTCGTCGGTGGCGCGGTGACCATCGCCGAGTTGTTGGAGGAGCCCCTGATCGCCCGGCAGGCCGCCATCCTGAGGCAGGGCGTTCAGGTGTTTGCCAACCCGCTGGTCCGCAACCGGGCCACGCTGGGGGGCAACCTGGCGTATGCCTCGCCAGCGGCGGACACCGCACCCCCGTTGCTCGTCCTGGGCGCCGAGGTCGAGCTGGTGAGCGAGCGAGGAAGCCGCCGTGTCCCGGTCGAGGATTTCATCACCGGCGTGCGCCAGACGACCTGCTGCCAGGACGAGCTGCTGGCGGCCGTGCGCTGGCCGGTGCCCTCGCCCCGCGCTGCCAGCGCTTTCCGCAAGCTGGCGCTGCGCAAGGCCGACGCCATCTCTGTCGTCAGCGCCGCCGTGGTGGTCGAGCGTGACGAGCACGGACGCTGTGGCCAGGCGCGCATCGCGCTGGGCGCGGTCGCGCCCACGCCCAGCCGGGCCCGCGCCGCCGAGGACCTGCTGCGCGACCAGGTGCCGACGCCCGAGACAATCGCCGAGGCCGCCCGCCTGGCCGCCGAGGCCACGTGCTGCGTCGACGACGTCCGGGCTTCGGCGGCATACCGCAAGCGGGTCACAGAGGTGCTCGTCCGTCGTTTGCTGGCGGAAACCCTAAGGGAAACCCTAAGGGTTTAGGAAAACCCTTAGGGTTTTGAAGGGAGGGACATGATGCAACCCAAAGTTGTCACCCTACACGTCAACGGCCGCGAGCACTACGTCGCGCTGGCCCCCAACGTGACGCTGCTCCACGCCCTGCGCGAGCTCGGATATACCGACGTCAAGAACGGCTGCGAGAAGGGGGACTGCGGCGCGTGCGCCGTCCTGTTGGACGGCCGGGCGGTCAACAGTTGTCTCGTCCTGGCCTGGCAGGCCGAGGGAGCCGAGATTGTCACCGACGCCGGGCTGGGGACGATGGACGATCCCCACCCGCTGCAGGAGGCCTTTGCCGACGCCGGCGCCGCGCAGTGCGGATACTGCACGCCGGGGATGATCATCGCGGCCAAGGCGCTGCTGGACCGCACCCCGCACCCCACCGAGGACGAGATCCGCGAGGCGATCTCTGGCAACCTGTGCCGCTGCACCGGCTACGCGCAGATCGTCAAGGCGATCCAGATGGCAGCAGAGCGAATTTACGAATGAACGAATAAACGAATGAACGAATAAACGAATAGGCGAATGAGTAGCGAGCTCGTAGATTCGTAAATTCGTACATTCGTAAATTCGTAAATTCGCCCCAGGAGGTGAATCATGACAGTGAAAGTCAAACCCCTTCCCCCGGTCGAACTGCCCGAACTGCGCACGGTCGGCAAGCCGCTGCGCCGGGTCGATGCGCTGGGCAAGGCGGTCGGCGCGACCGTCTACGCCGGCGACTTTTTCATGCCCCACATGCTCCACGCCAAGGTCTTTCGCAGCCCCCTCCCCTCCGCCCGCATCAAGCGGCTCGACGTCCGCAAAGCCCGCGCGCTGCCCGGCGTCGCCTGCGTCCTGACCGCGGACGACCTGCCAGACGCCAAGCTGGTCACCGACATGCCCGGCCAGACCGGGCAGAAACGACGCGCCGGTTCAGACGCGCCCGTGCTCGCCGCAGACCGGGTGCGCTTCGCCGGCGAGCCGATCGCGCTCGTCGCCGCCGAGACGCTGGCCATCGCCGAGCGCGCGCTTGAGCTGATCGACGTCGAGTACGAGCCGCTCCCGGGCGTGTTCGACCCGCTGGAGGCGCTGGAGCCCGGCGCGCCCGTCGTCTACGAGCCGGACAACATCGTCGCCCGCTGGAAGATCCGCAAGGGGGACATCGAGGCCGGGTTCGCCGTCGCCGACCTGGTCCTCGAGAACACCTTCCGCGTGCCCTTCATCGACCACGCCTACATCGAGCCAGAGGCCGGCGTCGCCTGGGTCGACGAGCGCGACGTGATCAACATCCGCGTCTGCACCCAGGTCGTCGAGCACTTTCGCTCGATCGCCCGGGCGGTCGGCGTCCCGCAGAACAAGATCCACATCCAGGGCACCATGCTCGGCGGCGGCTTCGGCGGCAAGGAGGACATCACCGTCGAGATCTACCTGGCGCTGTTGGCCAGGCACACGCGCCGCCCGGTGCGGTTGGAGTACACGCGCGAGGAGTCCATCCAGGCCCACTCCAAGCGCCACCCCTTTATCATCAGCCACTGCACCGGCGTCAAGAGGAACGGCCGCATCACCGCCGTTCAGGTCGAGATGGTGGCCGACTCGGGCGCTTACCCCTACCTCAGCCCTTACGTGCTCCTCTACGCCACGGTCGGGGCGTGCGGTCCCTACCGGGTGGACAACCTGCGCGTCGACAGCGTCGCCGCCGCCACGAACAACCCCTTCACCAGCGCCTTCCGGGGCTTTGGCTTCCCGCAGGCCGCCTTTGCCCACGAGCAGCAGATGGACGAGATCGCCAAGGCGCTGGACCTGGACCCGCTGGAGGTGCGGCGCGTCAACTACCTCCGGACCGGCGACCGCACCTCGACCGGCCAGGAGATCAAGAGCGCGGTCTGGCTGGAGGAGACCGCCACCCGGGCGCTGGCCGCGCTGGGCGAGCAGGCAGGCCCTTCGGCCTTGCTCCCCTCGGCTGCGCTCGGGGCAGGCAGGGCAGGCGACCGTGGCCCCGTCAAGGTCGGCCAGGGCTTTGCCTCGACCATGCAGAGCTATGGCCGCATCACCTGGTTCCACGACACCTCCCGCGCCTGGGTCGGCGTCGAGCTCGATGGCAGCGTCATCATCCGCTGCGGCGTGCCCGACCTGGGGGCCG
>DATKTN010000221.1:0-2779 GCA_035531135.1 Anaerolineae bacterium | reverse complement strand
ATTCATTCTATCAGGAAAAGGAGAAATGCCATGCGTACACGCGAATTGGTGACTCGATTGCTCGCGGTCTTGATGCTCATTTCCCTTGTGCTGAGTGCAAGCGGGCCTGCGCTCGCACAAGGCCAAGGGCCGGACTACTATCAAGAAAAGTTAGCCAAATGGAGGGCGAAGGAGGACCAAAGAATCACACACGCCGACCGGCAGGCTGTCGCCGACCGCGCCGAGGCCGCCGGCTTCCCACTCCCGGAGTTGGGCGCCGCACAGATAGCCATGCCCGGCGCCGCGCCGCACTACTTCAGCCACCCGAACTACGCCAACAGCCCGCTGCCTGGGTATCCCCTGCTGCCAACCCCCTATAGGTATAACTTGCCACTCGGCTTCGCCACCGGCACGACGCCCGCGCCGCCCACGATCGTGGGCGGCATCCGCAAGTTCGTGGACGGGCTGCCTGGCTTGGGGCTGGCTGGCGCCAACAACCTCGGCCAGTACATCCCGGTGGCCGTCCCCGACAAGGCCACCTACCCGGGCTCAGACTACTACGAGATTGCGGTGGTGCAGTATCGCGAGAAGATGCACTCGGACCTGCCGGGCACGCTGCTGCGCGGCTACGTCCAGCTGGGCGGCGAGGTTCCGCTGTTCAACGACCTCCTTGACGGAACCACGGCTCCGATCATTGGTTACACTGGGGTGACCCCGCCCCACTACCTGGGGCCGACGATCGTAGCCACCAAGGACCGCCCCGTGCGCATCCTGTTCCGAAACCTGCTCCCGATCGGCATCGACGGCGATCTGTTCATCCCGACCGACGTTACGGTCATGGGTTCCGGCATGGGGCCCAAACTGGGCGGGATGATGGAGACGGATCCGCTGAACCCGATGTGCGGGATGGGCTACGATATGAATGGCATTCGAATTCCCAAGGACCGCGACTGCTTCTCCGAGAACCGCGCCGTCATCCACCTGCACGGCGGCATCTCGCCGTGGATCAGCGACGGGACGCCGCACCAGTGGATCACGCCGGCGGGGGAGAACACCTCCTACCCGCAGGGCGTCAGCGCGCAGAACGTCCCCGACATGAGTGGCTACGAAGCGCCCGATGACGGGGCGGTGACCTTGTACTACACGAATCAGCAGAGCGCCCGGCTGCTGTTCTACCACGACCACGCCTGGGGCATCACCCGCTTGAACGTCTACGCCGGCATGGCTGCTCCGTACCTGATCACCGATGACACCGAGCAGTTACTGCTCAGCCAAGGGCTCATCCCCGGCGCCGCCGACACGATCCCGCTGGTTGTCCAGGACAAGACCTTTGTACCGAGCATGGAGCAGCTCGCCGTGTCCGACGAGACCTGGGACATGACCCGCTGGGGCGGCGCGGGCAACCTGTGGTTCCCGCACGTCTACTCGCCGGCCCAGAACCCGGGCGACAGCTCCGGCGTCAACCAGTTCGGCCGGTGGGCTTACGGCCCATGGTTCTGGCCGCCCACCCTCAACATCGACTACCCACCTGTCCCTAACCCCTACTACAAGTCGTACTGCGACCCTGATGTGCAGTGGTGCGAGCCGCCGGAGATGCCGGGTACGCCCTACAACTCCATGGGCATGGAGGCCTTCAACGATACGCCCATCGTCAACGGCACCGCCTACCCGACGGTCATGTTGGAGCCCAAGTCCTACCGGCTGCGCTTCCTGAACGCGGCCAGTGACCGCTTCTTCAACCTGTCGCTGTACCAAGCCGACGCCTCCGGAACTGAAGTCGCGCTCAACGCTGCCGAGGTAGCAGCCGCCCTGACTGACCCGGCGGGGGTCTTCCCGACTCCTGACACGGTGCTCAGCCCGCCAGGCCCGAGCTGGATCCAGATCGGCACCGAGGGCGGCTTCCTGCCCGCGCCGGTGGTCATCCCGCCCCAGCACATCACCTGGGTGACCGACCCGACGGTGTTCAATGCCGGCAACGTGGACCAGCACTCGCTGCTGATCGGCCCGGCTGAGCGGGTGGACGTGATCGTGGACTTCTCGGCATTTGCCGGCAAGACGCTGATCCTCTATAACGACGCCCCGGCAGCTTTCCCAGCCCGCGACCCGCGCTACGACTACTACACCGGCAACCCGGACCTGACGGACACGGGCGGCGCGCCTTCGACGCTCCCCGGCTACGGCCCGAACATCCGCACCGTTATGCAGATCAAGGTCGAAGGGACATCAGCTTCTGCCTTCAACCTGGCCGCGCTGGAGACGGCGTTCCAGGCGACGAGCCTGGGCGGACAGGGCGTGTTCGAGAACGGGCAGCACCCGATCATCGTCGCGCAGGGCGCGTACAACTCGGCCTACGGCAGCGGGTTCCAGAATAACGGCCCCGATGCCGGTCTCGTGCAGATCTTCGACACATCCTTCACCTTCAAGACCCTGTTTGGAGGAGCTACGGGGCCTTCGCTGGTCGACATGCCGCTGCAGCCGAAGATGATCCAGGACGAAATGGGCGAAGCCTTCGAGAAGGAATACGGCCGGATGAGCGGTTTCCTCGGCCTCGAGAGACCCAATCCCCAGGCCGGGTTGCAGAACATGATCCTGTACCCCTTCGTGAACCCTCCCAGCGAGTTGATCGACGCCACCAATCTGCCGCAGGGTGAGACGGTGGTGACTCCCATCTCCGTGACCACCGATGGGACGCAGATCTGGAAGATCACGCACAATGGGGTGGACACGCACCCCATCCACTTCCACCTGTACGACGTGCAGTTGATCAACCGGGTCGGGTGGGACGGCATCATCCGGAAGC
>DATKTN010000220.1:0-2400 GCA_035531135.1 Anaerolineae bacterium | reverse complement strand
TGGCCACGTCGGCGTGGATGGCGCGCTGGAAGACGACGCGCAGCGTGATCGGCGCTGGCACGACGAAAGGTGGGACGGTCCGTCCCAGCGCGCGCGCGGCGGCCTGGCGGATGCGCTCCTGCGCCACCTCGGGGTGCAGGCACCGGGCGGCGTTGCGCGCCACGCCGTCTTTCACCGCGACTGTCTCGATCTCGCCCAGCAATGCCCGCGCTTCCTCGGTCACGGCCCGGTCCCCCGTGACCAGGACGACCGGCGCGCCGTACGCTCCCGCCAGCGCCGCGTTGAGCCCCGTCTCGCCCACGATATGATCGTTGAGGCGCACCTCGACCACCCGCCCGCTCCAGGTGTGCTCCAGCACCGCCGCGCCCGTGCCCGACGCGGCGTGGTAGCCGACGAGGAAGACGGCGTCCACGTCGGGGCCGATGCCCTGCATCATGCTGAACGGCTTGGGGCTGCCAGAGATCAGCTCCGCCGCCGGGTTCAGTTCCTCGATCAGGATGTTGGTCATCCCCCCGTGGCTGTCGTTGACGACGACCCGGGTCGCCCTCCCGGCCAGCGCGCCTTCGACCGCAGCGTTCGCCTCGGCCGTCATCAGTTTGCGAAACCGCTCGTACTCCTTGTGGTCCGACGAGACGTGGTTACCCACCACGACGCCGGCGATGCCTTCCATGTCTACAGAGATCAACACGTTCATTTTGTTTGCTCCATTCTCCCGAACCTTGCGAAGGTTGCGTATGGCCTTGGCTATGGGAGCATGCTTGGTTAGAGAAGCCTTCCTGGCTTCAAAGTCTTCATCAAACCTTCGCAAGGTTTACGCGTATGCGCTCCCCATCCTCAGGGACGATCACCTCTAAATCGGTGCCCGCGCGCGCTTCTTCGACGAGCACGTCGGGACACTCGCCGGTCTCCGGCCCCAGGTGCACCAGCGCCAGGCGCGGGCAGCCGGCCTGGCGCGCGAGCTCGCCCGCCTGTCGGGCCGTGCTGTGAAAATGCACCGCCGGGTCGGCGTCGGGCTGCAGCACACCGCTGAAGGACGCCTCGTGGATCAGCAGATCGCTGCCGTAGGCTAACTCTACGGTGGCCGCGCTGGGGAAGGTGTCGGTCGCAAAAGTGACCGACCGGCCCCCAAGGTCCCAGCGGGCGGCCAGCGTCGGGATACCCGGCGGGTGGGGGACCGGGGCGGTGCGCAGCGTGACGCTGGGGGCCAGCTCTGTTTCGTCCGGACCCTCTTCCGACAGTTCGTGCCAATGGACGTTGAGGCGGTAATCGTCAAAGTTGGGATAGGCCAGCGCACACAGGTTCTTTAGCGTGGCAATCGTGTTGGGACCGGCATAGATGTGAAGCGGGGTTGTGGCCTCGAGGCGGTTGAGGGCCAGCATGGGGAATCCCAGCGTGTGGTCGCCGTGTGAGTGCGACACAAAGATCCGCTCGATATCGGCAGCCGGGACGTTGACCTGCGCCAGTTGCTGCATGATCGTCGGCCCGGCTTCGGCCAGCATACGGAAATCGGGAGCCTCGATCAGCAGCGCCAGGTTGGTCCTTCGCCCGGCCGAGAAGGCCCCCCCGGTTCCCAGGAAAACCACCTCAACCATCTGCCCGCCCTCCAATCTACCGCCCACTGGTCCCCAGCGCCTTCTCGACGGCGGCCAGCGTCGGCTCCACGACCGTAGGTCTTTCTTTCACCGCCTTCATCGCGCTGGCGACGTCCTTGAGTCCGGACCCGGTGGCCAGGACGACCACGCGGTCCTCGGCGGAGACGATGCCCTCTGCCACGGCCCGGACCAACCCGGCGTAGGCGGCGGCAGCGGCGGGTTCGGCGAACACCCCACACCCTCGGGCCAGCGCCGGGATGGCGGCCAGGATCTCGTCGTCGTCCACGCGGATGAACGCCCCGCCGGTCTGGCGCACCGCCCGCAGCGCCTTGATCCGGTCGCGCGGCAGCCCTGCCACGATGCTGTCGGCGATCGAGTGGGCCTCGACCGGCGTCATCTCCCACCCCTCCAGTCCCCGCTCCCAGGCGTCCACCAGGGGGGAGGATCCCGCCGCCTGCACGCCGATGAGCCGCGGCATATGGTCGATCCAGCCCAGCGCAGCCAGGTCGCGCAGCCCCTTGTGGATGCCGCCGATGATGCAGCCGTCCCCGACGGGGATCAGGATGACGTCAGGGGCTTGGAGCCTGCTCTGGGACTTGAGATCTCGAATCTCCAATCTCGAATCTCCCATCCCCAACTGCTCACAGACCTCGTAGGCGGCGGTCTTTTTGCCCTCGGACATGTATGGGTTGTAGGCGGTGTTGCGGTTGTACCAGCCAAAGGCCCGCGCTGCCTCCAGGCACAGCTCGAACGCCTGGTCGTAGGTGCCGTCCACGAGCATGACGGTGGAGCCGTAGGCCAGGAGTTG
>DATKTN010000219.1:0-5702 GCA_035531135.1 Anaerolineae bacterium | reverse complement strand
GCTGCGCGTGGCCGGCGACGCCGTCGTCGTCGACACGACCGACCTGAGCATCGAGGAGGTGTTGGCGGAGGCGGAGCGGTTGATCGAGGAACAGGGATGCCCGCCGGCGTCTGCGGCCCTGCCGGCGTGATCGCCGCCGTCCTCCCGGGCAGCCTGGCGGAGCGGGCCAGGCTGCAGGCGGGGGATGAACTCTCGTCGATCAACGGCCACCGGTTGCGGGACGTGATTGACGTGCGGTTCTACTCGGCCGAGGAGCAGTTGGAGCTGCGCCTACGCCGGGGCGGGCGGGCGTTCACCGTCGCGGTCGAGCGAGGATACGACGAGCCGCTGGGATTAGAGTTCGCCCACCCCACGTTCGACGGGGTCCGCCGCTGCAACAACCGGTGCGAGTTCTGCTTCGTCGCCCAGATGCCGTCGGCCGGGCCGCAGCTGCCGGCCGGGCTGCAGCCGCCGGCCAGGCCGCAGCCGCCGGCCGGGCCGCAGCCGCCGGGCGGGCGGCAGTCGCCCGGGTTGCGCCGCTCGCTGTACGTCAGGGACGACGACTACCGGCACTCGTTTCTCTTTGGCAATTACGTCACGCTGACCAACCTGGACGAGGGCGACTGGGAGCGCATCGGCGAGCAGCACCTCAGCCCGCTGTACGTGTCGGTCCACGCGACCGAGACCGGCCTGCGCCGCCGGGTCGTGCACAACGGTGCCGCGCCTGACGTGATGGCCCAGCTCCGTCGCCTGGCGACCCTGGGGGTCGAGGTGCACACGCAGATCGTCGTGATCCCCGGCCTCAACGACGGCCCCCACCTGGACCGGTCGATCGAGGACCTGGCCGGCCTGTACCCGGCGGTGCGCTCGGTGAGCGTCGTCCCGGTGGGGCTGACGCGGTACCACCGGGGCAGTTGTCGCGTGCACACGGACGCCGAGAGGCGGGCCGTCTTTGAGCAGGTAACCAGTTGGCAGGAGCAGTTGCGCGAACGGTTGGGCGCCGGCTTCGCGTACCTCTCGGACGAATGGTACCTGCGGCTGGGCCGGGGGGTTCCCCCGGTGGAGGCGTATGACGGGCTGGACCTGACGGAGAACGGCGTCGGGTTGGTGAGGCGGTTTCTCAGTTTCAAGTTCCAGGTTTCAGAGTTCCAGGTTGATCATCCGAACCTGAAACCTGAAACTATGAAACCTGAAACCCAAACCCTCGTGACGGGCACGCTGTTCGCCCCGACGCTGCGGCGGGTGACGGCAGAGTTCGCCCACGTCGAGGTCGTGCCGGTGGTCAACCGCTTCTTTGGCGAGACGGTGACGGTGGCAGGGCTGCTGACCGGGCGGGACGTGGTGGCGCAGTTGCGGGAGCGGGAGGTGGGCGGCGTGGTGGTGCTCCCACCGGCGATGTTTCTCGGGCCGGAGGGCCAGTCGCTGGACGAAATGTGGCCGGAGGAGATCGGGGAGGCGCTGGACCGGCCGGCGGTGGTGGGGGAGAACCCCGGATGAGGAAATACACGATCACGTCCTTGCCGATGCTCCTGATGGTCGGCCTGTTGCCGGATCGAACGTTATACGTGATCGCTTCGCCGTGGCGGTGGCTGATGGTCGGCGGGCAGGTGGCCGCGCTGGCCGGGATGGCGGATGAGAACACGGATGGGCAGGATTAACGGATCGGAGAGCGCGCATCTCGAAGGCAGGCGGGAGTGAGCACCAATGGATGAAGCGAAACTAGAGGCGCTACTCGCAGAGGCGACGGCGCATTGCTATGACGAAGAGGACGAGTTCTGGGGCGTGTTCTCGGCGCTGGTGCGGGGGATTTCCTTGCCGCTCCAGGCCAGCGTGTCGGGCGAGGCCGTGACTTTTGTCGGGCTGGACGGTCGCACGAGCAATCCAGAAGCGGGCGTGATGGCGCTCGTCCGAAAGGGCAATCAGGAGGAGGCCGTTTCCCTCTCCGAGCTGGAGATGCTGGACGCCGACCCGGTGAGCGCCGAGTGGCTGGCCGCCTACCGATACTGGTTGAGCAAATGACTGAACCTGGCGAAGGTTTGGCGAGGACCTCAAGGGCAGAGAGGGCCATGTCTAACCGAGGACGCGCCGAACGCGGAGCTGTACGTAACCTTCGCAAGGTTCAACCACAAAGGAAGGGGGTGATACTGAGCATTTCAACTGTTCCGGGGGAAGAGAGCGCCTGACCCGGACCGGCTTACGTGCATTGCGGTCCAAAGACGGGGACTGTGGTCCCCTTTGAGCACTGGTCTACAAGCACTGGTCTACAAGCACTGGTCTGTGAGCACTGGTCTGTGAGCACTGGTCTGTAAGCACTGGCCTGTAAGCACTGGCCTGACTGATGCTGGGTCCGGGTGACGAGGAGGCGGTTCCCCGCCACGAGAAAGACGAGGCGGGACTAACCGTCCCGTTCGGGACGGAAAAATCGAGGGTTATTCGGCGGATGCCGCCCGGGGCTCTGGCTACGCCCCGTGTCTTCCCCCTCCTGAGACAAAAAGCCGGCCGGCAAAACCGCCGGGCAACCGGCGGCACAATACGGCAGGCCGTAGCCAACCAACTCTGCAGGGCTCCCAGCCCCCGTCGTCGGGGGCGTCGCAGGCAAGAGCGCTGTGCGAACACTGGCACCTGGCTGCATGGGACGTCCCCGGGACGGGGACTTTGCGTTTACTCTGCACAGCTCCCAGCCCCCGTCGTCGGGGGCGGCGCAGGCAAAAGCGCTGTGCAAACAGTGGCACCTGGCTGCATGGGACGTCCCCGGGATGGGGACTTGAGCGTCTAGTGCCGAAAACCAACCGACCATCAGGAGGCAACTATGTGCGGCATCGTTGGCTACGTGGGGCCGCGTGACGCGACCCCGATCATTCTTGACGGACTAAAGAGGCTAAAGTACCGGGGCTACGACTCGGCTGGACTGGCGGTCGTGCAGGCGGACGGCACGATCGGCGTGCGGCGCGAGGTCGGCAAACTGGCGGGACTGGTGGAGCTGGTGGCCGCCGAGCCGGTGAACGGACGGATCGGGATCGGCCACACCCGGTGGGCCACGCACGGCGAACCCTGCCGGCGCAACGCTCACCCGCACGTCGGGATCACCGGAGAGGTGGCCGCCGTCCACAACGGCATCATCGAGAATTTCCTGTCGCTGCGGCAGGATCTGGAGGCCGAGGGGCGGCGCTTTGCCTCGGAGACCGACTCCGAGGTGGTGGTGCACCTGGTCGAGGCGTATATGGCAGGCGGGGCAGACCTGGAGACGGCCGTGCGCCAGGCGCTGCCCCACGTCAAAGGGGCCAACGCCTTTGTGTTTCTCAGCAGCCGGGAGCCTGACCGGATAGTGGCGGCCCGCACCGGCAACGCCGGTGGCATCACCGTCGGCGTGGGCGACGGGGAGATGTTCATCGCGTCCGACATCCCGGCCATCCTGGAACACACGCGCGACATGATCTTTATCGAGGACCAGCAGTTGGTCGTCGTGACGAGGGACGGGGCGCGGGTGACGACGCTGGACGGGGAGCCGGTGACGGCGCAGGTGTATACGATCCCCTGGGACCCCGTGGCGGCGGCCAAAGGGACGTTCCGCCACTTTATGCAGAAAGAGATCTATGAGCAGGCTCGCTCGATCACCGACACGATTCGCGGGCGCGCCAGGCTCGAGGCCGGCCGGGTGCGGCTGGAGAACCTCCAATTGACGCCGGAGGAGGCGCAGGCGTTGGAAAAGGTGGTCATCGTCGCGTGCGGCACCTCGGCCTACGCCGGGCTGGTGGGCAAGTTCATCCTGGAGACGCTGGCCCGCGTGCCGGTCGAGGTGGACTATGGCTCCGAGTTCCGGTACCGCGATCCCATCATCAACGGCAACACCAGCGTGCTGGCGATCACGCAGAGCGGCGAGACGGTGGACACGCTGGCGGCGATGGAGGAGGCGCGGGGCAAGGGGGCGCGGCTGTGGTCGATCGTCAACGTGATCGGCAGCCAGGCGATGCGCGTCTCCGACGGCTGGATCCTGATGCACGCCGGCCCAGAGATCGGCGTGGCATCGACGAAAGCGTTCACCGCCAGCCTGGCGGACCTGTACCTGCTGGGGTGCTACCTGGGAGAGTTGCGGGGCGTGCTGACCGGCGCACGGTTGCGGGAGGCGGTGGACCGGCTGGCCCAGTTGCCCGACCTGGTGGGGCGCGTGCTGGACCACGGCGACGAGTACGAGGTGCTGGCGAACGAGTTCCACGACCGGGAGCACTTTCTGTACCTGGGACGGGGCATCAACTATCCCATCGCGCTGGAGGGGGCGCTCAAGCTGAAGGAGATCTCTTACATCCACGCCGAGGGCTACCCGGCGGGGGAGATGAAACACGGCCCCATCGCGCTGATCGACGAGGCGATGCCGGTCGTCGCCATCGCGGTGCGCGACCACGTCTACGACAAGATGGTCAGCCAGATCGAGCAGGTCAAAGCGCGGGGCGGCATCGTCGTCGCGCTGGCGACGGACGGGGACGAGGACATCACGGCCAAGGCCGACCACGTGTTGCGCGTCCCACCGACGCCGCCGCTCTTGTCGCCGGTGGTCAACGTCGTGCCGATGCAACTGCTGGCCTACCACCTGGCGGTGCGGCGCGGGTGCGACGTGGACCAGCCGAGAAATTTGGCAAAGAGTGTGACGGTGGAGTAGCGTTCGAGCTTTGTCCAGGGCACGAGGTCTGGGGAAGACGAAAGGGGAAGTGAGCCTGCTCGTCGCCTGCGCGGCGGCGGCGCTGGTGTTCCTGAGCGCGTGTGGGCGAGGTGCGGACGAGGCGCCCGTGCGACCCCTCTGCGGCGTGGTCCCGCCGGATAGCGGTCCCTGGCGCCAGGTGTGGCGGACCAGTTATGACGCAGGCGGCGTGAGAGACCTGGTGCGCGCCGGCGACCTGCTCTGGGCCGCCACACCGGACGACGTGGTTCGCCTGGGGCTGGACACCCTCGACTGCACGCGCTTCAACCACACGGAGGGCGATCCCAGGGTACCGTTGAGTGGCGTCCGCTCCTTGATGCTGGACCCAGAGGGCTATTTGTGGGCGGCCGGACGCGAGGGGCTGGCCCGCTACGACGGCCAGAGCTGGCGGGCTGTTCCTGTGACGGACGCGTCAATCGCGGGCGGCCTTCGCCTCGACGCGGCAGGCAACCTGTGGGTCGACGTCGCTGTGGATACGGGCGGCATCGGGCCGTTGCGCTTCCCCGGCCACCGGCCGCCCCAGGATGGCCGGTGGGAGGGGGAGGTCACCTGGACGTTTCCACAGGGTGAAAGCGAATGCGACCGGTGGGTCGCGATGGGTGGCCTATCCGGTGCACGGTTTCAATCGCCGGAGGAGTGCCGGCTGCTGGCGGCCTGGCGCGAGCGGCTGGCCACCCTTCCCCCGCCGGAGGGCACTGCGCCGTGGGGGGAAGGCGCCCAGCGCCACATCGCTGCAGAGAGCGGCGACCGCGTCTGGATGCTGGTCCAACACCTCCCGGACAAGCCCAAGCGCGACGATGCGCTGCTCAGCTTTGACGGGCAGAGCTGGCAGGTGCTCTCCTGGCCCTATGATTCTGCCTGTTGTCTCGTCGCAGACGAAGCACGCGGGGGCGTCTGGGCGGGGACGAACGAGGGGTTGGTCTTTGGCGACGGGCGGAGCCTGCAAAAGTTTCTGCTCGTGCCCGGCGACCGGGTTCCGTTCGGACAGCCTGTCTACGACCTGGTCACCGACGGCACTGGACGCCTGTGG
>DATKTN010000218.1:0-5869 GCA_035531135.1 Anaerolineae bacterium | reverse complement strand
GGAGGTGCTGCGCTGTTTTCTCGCCCTGTTCCCGGCGGCGCGGCCGTACGCCGTCGGGCGCGTGGCCCAGCGGGCGCTGGCGGCCATCGGCGTGGAGGCGACCTACATCCGCCATCCATCCCACGGGGGCAAGCGTGATTTTCTGGCGGGCGTGGCCGCGCTCGGACCAGACCTTGCGAAGGTTTGATGACAGCAGCAAAGCCATGAAGGTCTCTTCTGGCCGAGCATACCGCAGTGGTGAGGTCCTGCGTGACCTTCGCAAGGCTGGCGTGAAGGAGTGAGGGGTACGTGTATGTCTAGGTACCTGGTCCCGGCGCGGGAAACACGCGTCGAGATCAAAGTGGTGAACTCGCGCTTTATCGCCACCGCGGCCCCCGTCCTCACCGTGGATGAGGCGAAGGCGTTCGTCGCCCGCGTCAGGCGCGAGTTTGCCGATGCATCCCACAACGTCCCCGCCTACCTGGTCGGCCACGGCGCGTCGGTCGTCGCCCACTGCAACGACGACGGCGAGCCGGCGGGAACGGCCGGTCGCCCGGCGCTGGCGGTGCTGCGCGGAAGCGGGCTGGGAGACGTGGCGGTCGTCGTGACGCGCTATTTCGGCGGCACCAAGCTGGGCACGGGCGGACTGGTGCGCGCGTACGGCGACGCGGTGCGCGAGGTGCTGGCGGTCCTGCCCCGCGCGGCCAGGGTCCCCACCCACACCGTGGCGATCGTGACGCCGTACCACTACTTTGAGCGCCTCCGCCTGTTGGTCACGGCGCACGGGGGCCAGATCGTGGACGAGGACTTTGCGGCGGAGGTGACCGTGACGGCCCAACTGGCCGTGGAGCGTTTCCCTGCGTTCACCGCCGCGCTGCAGGAGGTGTCCAGTGGGACACTCGACGCACGGGTCGTCGAGACGAACGAGGCCGCGATCGTGCCGGTCGATGGCCAGGTGGATGCTGCTCATTGAGAGAATAGGACAGAGTCTGCTCCAGAATCGAAGAGGAGGTGTGCTATGCCAGAGAGTGAGCCGGTGCCCGCGCCCGCGGTGGAACCTCGAGTCCTTGTGCTCAACTTTGACCCGATCGTCCAGTCTAGAGGGAGCAGGCCGCTCCACGAGGTGTGCGGGTGGAACGACCCACGCGTCCTGACGGACGGATACGTCGCCGATCTGGCCGAGTGCAGCGGCGACTTCGCCCCTGGCGGCGACTTCGCCCCTGGCGGCGACTTCGCCCCTGGCGGCGACTTCGCCCCTGGCGGCGGGTACGTGCGCTATCGGATCGTCGAGTGGCAGGACGTCGACGCATTTCCCGTCAAGAAGGACGGGTTCTCCTACACAGACCAGTCGTACCTGAATTCGCTGGAGGGCGCGGAGCCGTGGCACCAACCCGACGCCGTCGACTACCGCCGCATCCTGCAGGATTTTCAGATTCCCGACCGGGTTGAACGGGGCGAGATCGACGAGGTGTGGCTGTGGGGCTTTCCCTACGCCGGGTTCTGGGAGTCCACCATGGCGGGCCGGGGGGCCTATTTCTGCAACTCGTCGCCCGTCCAGGGGATACAGACCTCGCGCATCTTTGTCACCATGGGCTTTAACTATGAGCGCAGCGTGGGCCACATGCTGGAGAGCTTTGGGCACCGCGTCGAATCCATCATGCGGCACGTCTATGGCTCGTGGGAGCACCAGGAGACGCACGCCTGGAACCGCTTCACGCTGTACGACGAGGTCGCGCCGGGCAGGGCCGGCTGCGGCAACGTGCACTTTGCGCCCAGCAGCGAGCGGGACTATGATTGGGGCAACCGGCGGGTTGTGTGGAGCACGTGCGACGACTGGCTGAACTACCCCAACCTGACGGGGCAGCGACGCCAGGTAGACTGCGAGGAGTGGGGCGGAGGGGACATACGCGCCCACCACCGCTGGTGGTTGCGCCACCTTCCCCACGCGTCGGGACGCAGCGAGGGGAAGCTGAACAACTGGTGGCCCTACGTGACCGATTTTAACCGGTTTCCGGAGAGCGGCTTCGCTCCTAGCGGCGGCTTCGCCCCTGGCGGCGGCGGCGTTCCAAAGCGCCGGGATGGCGACCTCTGGGCCCTTCTGCTCGCCGCCTGGCGCAGGATCATCGGGCAAGCGTGAAACGTTGTAGGTGCCAGGCACTTGCGCGGCCGTCTTGGACCCTGGATTCCCTTAGAAAAGTGCCTGGCACCTGGAGGATTGCGCTCCCGGTAAAGCTGTGATACACTCCAGTTGGGAGGAGATCCGATGTCCATACTTGAGACAGTCAAATCCTGGTTCGAGCCCTTCAAGCCCCTTTCCCGGGAGGTGCTCCACTATCAGACGCCGCCCGACGCGGCGCAGCAGTACCGGCTGCACCTGCGCGTCGAGGGGGATGGGCGCGGGCTCCTCGTCGTCAACGCCGCGACCGTCCTGCACCTGAACCAGACCGCCACCGAGTACGCCCGTTTTCTCATCCAGGAGAGCGACGAGGAGGACGTGGCCCGCGCCATGGCCCGGCGATACCGGGTCGGCCGGGCTGCCGCCCGCGAAGACTACCGCCGGCTCCGCGATCACATCGTCACGCTGGCCACCTCCGTCGACCTCTGCCCGGTGACCTACCTCGACATGGAGCGAGTGGAGCCGTTCTCGGCAGAGACCTCGGCCCCCTACCGCGTCGACCTGGCGCTGACCTACCGAGTCGACGACGCCGGCGCGATCGACCCCGAGGCCCGCCGGCGGGTAGACCGCGAGCTGACTACCGGGGAATGGGGGCGATGCCTGAACGTGCTGTGGGACGTGGGCGTGCCTCACGTCTGTTTCACCGGGGGCGAGCCGACGCTGCGGGACGATCTGGTCGAACTGGTCAGCGTCGCCGAGGAGTTGGGCCTGGTCACAGGGCTGCTGACCGACGGGCGGCGGCTGCGGGAACAAGCGTTCCTGGACGGGCTCCTGCTCGCCGGCCTGGACCACGTCCAGATCACGCTGGCCTCACACCGCCCGGAGGTACACGACGCCATCGTCGGGCGGGATCGCCCCTGGCGGCGGGATGGGGCCTGGATGGAGGCGGAGGCCGGCCTGCGCAACGCGCTGGACGGCGACGTCTACGTCGTCGTCCACGTCGTCGTCGTTCCGGCGAACGCCGATTCCGTGGCGGAGACGGTGGCCTACCTGGCGGAGTTGGGCGTCCCCGCCGTCGCGCTGAGCAGCCCGCTGTGGGGCGCTCCGGAGGAAGATCGGCTGCGGCTGCAGGCCGCGCTGGGGGAGGGCCAGGACGCTGCCCACGAGCACGGCCTGACGCTCGTCTGGGACCTGGCAGCACCCTACTCCTACGTCAACCCGATCGAGGTGGAGGCGGGCCTGCGACCGAAGCAGGTGATCCGCCAGCACCTCTACGTCGAGCCCGACGGCGACGTCCTCCCGGCGCAGGGATACAACGTCGTCCTGGGGAACCTGCTGCGGGACCCCTGGAAGGTCATCTGGGACCACCCGGAGCGAAAAAAACTCGGAGGTGGTGATTCGTAGGGCCTGTCTCTGTGAGCGCAGCGACACCTGCCTCGTGGCTCCACGACCTGGGAGGAGACGATTCTGACGCCTGAGGAGTGGCACGCCTGGTTCTCCGTCCAGGCCGGCTGGACCCGGCCGACGCGGACGTGGCTGTACCAACAGGCTGGCCTGGCCCGGGCCGGGGCCGTCTGCGCCCTTGGCGGCGCCTTCGCCCCTGGCGGCGTGCTCGAGGTCGGCTGCGGCACCGGCGTCATCGCGGGAGAGCTGGCCCGCCTCAGCGAGGCGCGCGTGGTGGGCCTGGACGTGGCAGGCGGGATGCTGGCCTTTGCCCGCCGGCAGGAGGGCGGCGTAACGTACGTACAGGCGGACGCGCACGCGCTCCCTTTCACCGCCGGTTCGTTCGACGCCGTCGTGTGCCACTATCTGCTCATGTGGCTGGCCGACCCGGCGCAGGCGGTGCGGGAGATGGCCCGGGTGGTCCGGCCTGGTGGCGCCTTCGCCCCTGGCGGCGCCGTCCTGGCCTGCGCTGAGCCCGACTACGGCGGCCGGGTGGACCATCCCCCCGAGCTGGCCCCGCTGGGTCGGCTCCAGGCCGAGGCGCTGCGCCAGCAGGGGGCCGACCCCGAGATCGGCCGGCAGTTGGGGGAGTTCTTTGTCGCGGCCGGCCTTCAAGCGACGGTGGGCGTGATGGCCGGTCGCTGGGATATCCCGGCCTCCCCCGGCGGCGGGTGCGCCCCTGGCGGCGGGTTCGAGGCCGAGTGGGCGATGCGAGAGCGTGACCTGGCCGGTCTCATCCCGCCCGAGGAACTGCGCCGGCTCCGCTCCGTCGACCGCCAGGCGCTGGCGACCGGCCAACGCGTGCTCTTCGTACCGACGTTCTACGCTTTGGGGAGAAAGGTGAATCGGTAGATTGGTAGACTGGTAAATTGGGAACTGGTAGGCTGGTGCGCCAAAGACGCCGAACTCAGTCGAGCCGTTGGCGCATCCATTCACTATCGCAAGGTGCGGCTGCGCCCCTGGCGACGAGATATGGGCAAGGGAGGAAGCAATCAATGTCCGCTGGAAAGATTATCGGCTACGTCGTCGCTGGCATCCTGATCTTTTTCGGTGTCCTCTTCATCTGGGGAGCCTTCAGCCCGCAGGGAGAGCCTGGTTGGATCATCATTGGGATCATCACCGCGGCCATCGGGCTGGGCATCATCGCCTTCGTCAAGTTCCGCGAACCGAAACCGGCCCAGCCGCCCCAGGAGATCGTCCAAAAGATCGACCTCAGCGGCGACGTCGAACTGGCAAAATTAAAGTGCCAGAACTGCGGCGCTGAACTGGACCAGGACAGCATCCAGGTCAAGGAAGGCGCGATATTTGTCTCCTGTCCCTACTGCGGCACGGCGTACCAGATGGTCGAGGAACCCAAGTGGTGAGGGCGACCGCAGCCCCGACCCGGTCGACCCGGCCTCGAGGGAGGAAACCGATGGATTGGAAAAAGACGTTCGTTTTGTGTGCCCGACTCGTGGTCCTTTTCGCCCTGCTGTGTCTGCCTCTCCCCGCCCACGCCCAGGACTATGCCTTCTCGCTGGACGAGGAGATCGTGGACGTGTGGATCAACCAGGACGGCTCCGTGTCGCTGGAGTACGCGTTCACCTTCACCTGCGACCCCGGGGCGCACCCGATCGACGCGGTCGACGTGGGCCTGCCCACCGGCGACTATAGCATTTCCGGTATGCGTGCCGACGTCTCCGACCCGGTCGACGTGGACGGCCAGCCGGTTCAGCGGATCGACGGCGACTACCAGGGCGGCGGCGATCACGGGGTGGCCGTGTGGTTGGGCAGCGCGACGATCCAGCCCGGGCAGACGGGCACGGTGCACGTGGTCGTCGACCGCGTGGGGGGGATGGTCTACGAGGACAGCGACGACGCCGGGTATGCCAGCACCGAGTTCTCCCCCACCTGGTTCGGGAGCGCGTTCACCCACGGTACGACCGACATGACGGTGCGCTTCCACCTGCCGGCGGGCGTGCAGCCGGAGGAACCGCGCTGGCACCGCAGCCCCTCCAACTGGCCGCAGGAGCAGCCGGATGCCTACCTGGACGAAGAGGGGCGCGTCGTCTACGCCTGGCACAACTCGGCGGCCGCGCCAGATCGCCAGTACATGTTCGGAGCATCCTTCCCGCGCCAGTACGTCGCCGAGGGGGCCATCCAGAGAGGCCCCTCGGCGCTGGAACAGATCATCGCCGCCATCGGAACGGTTGTAACGGCCATTTGTCCTCTGGCCTGTCCCTTCGCCGTCTTTATCGGCATCGTCGTCGCCGTGACCCGGCTCCAGCGGAAGCGCAAGATGCAGTACCTGCCCCCCTCGATGAAGGTCGAGGGCGTCGGGATCAAGCGCGG
>DATKTN010000217.1:0-7026 GCA_035531135.1 Anaerolineae bacterium | reverse complement strand
GGGCCACTCCTCGATCGGGGCCCGGATGTTCGTCATCCAAGTCATGAGGTACATCAGCCCGCACAGGACGGCCAGCGCCAGGAAAAGCATCAGCATTCCGACGCCGGTCACGGCCAACGAGATGACGAGCGGGTTGTCCATTCAGGCCTCCCTGTCCAGGTACAGCAACGCCAACGCCACGACGGTCGTCCAGGGCAGCACTTTGAACTCGCCGGCCGCAAGCGCCGCTTCGAGCTCGGGGCGGCTGAGGTGGAGCAGTTCTTGCTCCTCCAGGTCGTCGGCGTCCGCCTCGGCCACGCGGCGCGCGCCACGGGCCAGAAACAGGTGCGCCACACCCGCGCCCCGGTTGCCGTCGACGCGATAATGCCCCAGGTGGGTCCAGTCCGGGGCCTCGTAGCCGGTCTCCTCGAGCAGTTCACGTCGCGCTGCATCCAGCGGGTCCTCGCCCGGTTCGATGTATCCTCCCGCGACCGCGAGCGTGGACCCCTTCACGCCGTATTTCGTCTGGCGAAAGCCCAGAAATTCGCCGTCCTCGGTCACGACGCAGACGCTGGCATAGTCCGGCGTGATCACCCAGGGCCACTCCGAGATGACTCGCCCGTCGGGCAGTTCGACCGTGTGATCCTCAACGGTCAAGAATCTGCTGTGATTCAAGACGGTTCGACGTGAGACGGTTTTCCATGTTTTCATGGTCAGAGGTCCCTGGACGTTCTCAGAAACCAGGTTTTCCGGAAAAAACCTGGTTTCTGGATCCCTTTCACAACGGTATATTCCCGTGCTTCTTCGGTAGCGTTGTGGCCTGCTTGTCCCGCAAAAAGCTCAGCGCGGCGATCAGTCTGGCGCGCGTCTCGCTGGGCAGGATCACGTCGTCGACGTGGCCGCTGGCCGCCGCGGCGTAGGGGCTGCCAAACTGCTCCTGGAACTCGGCGACGAACCGCGCCCGCACTTGATCCGGGTTCTCCACTTGGGCCAGCCGCTTCCGGTACAGGATGTTGACCGCGCCTTCCGCCCCCATCACGGCGATCTCCGCCGTGGGCCAGGCGTAGACCAGGTCGGTGCGGATGTACTTGCTGCTCAGCACGATGTAGGCCCCGCCGTAGGCCTTGCGGGCGACGACGCAGACCTTGGGCACCGTCGCCTCCGAGTAGGCGTAGACGATCTTGGCCCCGTGGCGGATGATGCCCCCGTGCTCCTGCATCGTCCCTGGCATGAAGCCGGGGCAGTCCACGAACGTGACCAGGGGGACGTTGAAGGCGTCGCAGAAGCGGACGAAGCGGGCGATCTTGTCGGAAGCGTCGATGTCGAGCACGCCGGCCAGGTGGGCGGGCTGGTTGGCGACGACGCCCACGACCTCGCCATTGAGCCGGGCGAAGCCGACGACCGCGTTGGGTGCGAAGCGGGCGTGCACCTCGAAGAAGCTGCCCAGGTCAAAGATGCGGGCGATCGCCTCCCGGATGTCGTAAGACTGGCTCCCCTCCGGCGGTACCAGCGTGTCCAGCGCCGGGTCAGCCCTGGCCGGGTCGTCGGTTGGTGCGATGCGCGGGGGCGGGTCCACGTTGTTCGATGGCAGGTAGCTCAGCAACCGCCTGGTGGTGGCCAGGGCCTCGTCTTCGTCGGCGGCCACAAAGTGGGCCACACCGCTGGCGGTGGCGTGAGTCTGTGCCCCGCCCAGTGTGTCAAAGTCCACCTCCTCGCCGGTCACCGTCTTGATCACCTCGGGCCCGGTGATGAACATGTGGCTGATGTGCTCGGTCATGATGATAAAGTCGGTCAGGCCGGGGGAGTAGACGGAGCCGCCGGCGCACGGCCCGAGCATGACGCTGATCTGTGGGATGACACCGCTGGCCTGCGTGTTGCGCCAGAAGAGTTCGCTGTAGCCAGCCAGGCTCCAGACCCCCTCCTGGATGCGCGCCCCCACCGAATCGTTCAGCGCGACGAAGGGCACACCAGCAGCGATGGCCATGTCCAGCACCTGGCATACCTTCTGTGCCTGCGCCTCCGAGAAGGAGCCGCCGATGACGGTAAAGTCCTGGGCGGCCACGGCGACCTTCCGTCCATCTACCCGGCCGAATCCCACGACCGCGCTATCTCCCGGAAACCGCTTCCGGTCCAGCCCGAAAGCGGTGTGACGGTGCATGATGTAGGGGGTCACCTCCTCGAAACTGCCGGGGTCGAGCAGCCGGTCAATCCGCTCCCGGGCGGTCAGTTTCCCCTTGCCGTGCTGCTTGCCGGTCGCCTCCGGCCCACCGCCCTCCCGGACTGCCTCGCGGCGACGGAGCAGTTCCTCGTTCAGGTCGTGTGCGGTCATAGTGGTCCTCCTTGGAATGTGGGGCGCGGGTGGGCGCTGGACGTGATGCGTGAAACGTGATGCGTGAAACGTGAAACGTGATACGTGATGCGTGATGAGTGATGCGTGATGGTGTAAGGACTTTCTGCAGACAGGCTGTTTTGATGGTGCTCAATTATAGTGTCGAACGGGAGGCGGGTCAAGTGTGGTGGGGGGGGCAGCGGCAGGTTTTCGGGGGCGGCTCCAGAGTGGTGCTGATTTGCCGATTTGCTGATTTGACATTATTGGGGTGATGGTATAAAGTATGGGTCCTCATGACCTATCGGAGAGCACACTTGACTGGAACGGGGTCAGGCGTTCTTGAGAGGGCTTTTCTGTGGAGCCAGGGTGGGCTTTGCCTGCCTGGTTGCTGCACTGTAGGTTGAACACCGACCACCGGCATGGCCGAGGTCGGTGTTTGCGCTTTCTTGAAGGAGGGGCACGTGTCCACGAAATTTCTGATCAAGCTCAGCGCGTACCACGATTCTGTCACGCTGATGGAGACCGCCCGTGAATTGACCCGTCTCTCTGGCGTCATCGACGCGGCGGTGGTGATGGCGACCGAGGCGAACAAGGGTATCCTGCGCGAAGCGGGGATGCTTCTGCCGGAGGTCGAAGCCGCCACCGCCAACGACCTGGTCGTCGTCGTCCAGGCCGAAAGCGACGCCGCCGCAGACCGCGCGTTGGAAGTGGCGGAGCAGCACCTGGCGCGGCGGCCGCAGGCGGCCGGGGCTGGGCCGGCCTTCCAGCCCCGCACGGTCCGGGGGGCGGTGCGGAACAATCCGGGGGCGAACCTGGCGGTCGTCTCCGTCGCCGGGCAGTACGCCGCAGCCGAGGCATGGGAGGCGTTGCGGAACGGGCTCCACGTCCTGCTCTTTAGCGACAACGTGCCTATCGAGGACGAGGTCGCGCTGAAGAGATACGCGGCCGAGCGGGGCCTCTTGATGATGGGCGCTGGCTGCGGCACCGCGATCATCAACGGGGTCGCGCTGGGGTTCGCTGACGTCGTCCCCAGTGGGCCGGTCGGCATCGTCGCGGCAGCGGGCACGGGGTTGCAGGAGGTGAGCACGCTCCTGGCCAAACTCGGCGTCGGCATCACCCAGGGCATCGGCACCGGTGGGCGAGACCTGCAGGAGCAGGTCGGTGGTTTGATGATGCTGGAGGGTCTCAAGGCGCTTCAGGCCGACCCGCAGACGCAGGTTCTGCTGCTGGTCTCCAAGCCACCCGCGCCAACTGTCGCCGGGCGGGTGCTCGAGCAGGTGAAGGAGAGTGCCAAGCCCACGGTCGTCTGCTTCCTGGGCGGGGATCCGGCTCCTATCGCCGAAGCTGGTGCTATCCCGGCACGCACGCTGCAGGAGGCGGCCTATCTCGCGGCCGCGGAGGCGGAGGGAACCAAGGGCCCGTCGGCCGACGAGGTGATCGAGCGGGAGGCGGCCGACCTGAAGGGTCAGGCTACCGAACTGTGTAGGGCGGCTTTCCATAGCCGTCTCCTGAAGCCGGGTCAAAAGTATCTGCGCGGGCTCTTTAGCGGCGGGACGCTGGCGGCCGAGGCGCTCGTGATCTGGGAGGAGATTTTGGGTGACGTGCGCTCCAACGTGGCGGCGGACCCCCGGTTTAAGTTGGGTGACGCGACGCGGAGCGAGGGGAACTGCGCGGTGGACCTGGGGGAGGACGAGTTTACCGTGGGCCGTCCCCACCCGATGATCGACAACGACCTGCGTATCCGCCGCCTGATGCAGGAGGCGGGCGATCCCGAGGTAGCGGTCGTCGTGCTCGACGTCGTGCTGGGGTACGGCGCGCATCCCGACCCGGCGAGCGAACTGGGCCCGGCCATCCGCCAGGCGCGTGAGCGGGCCGCGGACGAGGGGCGGGAGTTGATCGTCGTCGCCTCGGTGACGGGGACGGAAGAGGATCCGCAGGGGCTGAGCCGGCAGGTGCGGGCGCTGGAGGAGAGTGGGGCGGTCGTCGCGCCCTGCAACGCCGCCGCCGCCCGGCTGGCCGGCTTTATCGTTGCCTAGAGCGGGACCAGGCCCAGGCTGATCGTGATCGCCTGATCCACCTGGTGCATCGTCGTCTCGTCCAGTTGCCCCATACGTCGTTCCAGTCGGCGCTTGTCTATTGCTTTGATCTGGTTTAACAATATGGAGGAATCCCTGGTCAGTCCGTCTGTCCCAGCCGGGATTCGGACCTCGGTGGGGTAGACTTTGGCTGATAGGGAGGACGTGATTGGAGCCACGATGGTGGTGCTGCTGTACCGGTTTCCGATATCATTCTGGATGATCAGCACAGGCCGCCGTCCACCTTGCTCGTGTCCGATGACTGGATTGAGGTCGGCCCAGTAGATTTCGCCACGACGACAGGTCTTGAGGGCCATGGTCATTCCACCCAGGGTGCATAGTCGACGACCGTCTCGTAGTCTGCGTGGGCAAACTCTTCGGTGATACGAAGGTCCCGCTCAGCGTTGACCAGATAACCCTCCTTGAGCAATTCGCGCAGTTCGCGGCGGCGCTGCTCTTCCAGGAACGCCTCCACCGCCCGGCGGATGAACTGGCTGCGGTTAAAGTCGAGTTTTTGGGCCATCTCCTCGACCTGTTGCAGCAGGTCGGGAGGCATCGTTACGATAATTCGGCGCATCACGCTCATCGTATGTCACCTCGGGTGGTTAGTGTATATATGGTGAGTATATATCAGGATTTATACTTTGTCAAGCGAAGGCGTGAAACGTGATGCGTGATGCGTGATGCGTGAAACGTGAAACGTGAAACGTGAAACGTGAAACCTGAAACTTGAAACCAAACACACAGGATGGAGAAAGGGATATGGCCAAGAAAACCGTCCAGTCTTTCTTCGGGACTCCGCTGAACGTCGTCAACGTGGGCCTGCGCTCCTTTGCCGAGAGCGTTCAGGCCCAGGGGGTGCCGGCGGCGCAGGTCGATTGGCGGCCGGCGCTGGTGCCCAGGATGCAGGTCACCCGCGCCGGGGTGGACATCGAGGCGGCCAACACCGAGGCTGTGAACCGCATCATGCAGGGCCGTCCGGTGTTAGTAGGGATGGGGATCGCCCGCGAGGTCATTCCCGGCTACCACGACCGCCTCATCCTCCACGCTGGACCGCCGATCACCTGGGAGCGGATGTGCGGCCCGCAGCAGGGCGCGGTGATGGGCGCGCTGGTCCACGAAGGGCTGGCGAAGGACGAGCGGGAGGCGGCAGAACTGGCCGCCAGCGGCGAGGTCGAGTTCGCCCCCTGCCATCACTACCATTCCGTGGGGCCAATGGCGGGCATCGTCTCCCCCTCGATGCCGGTGTTTATCATCGAGAACGAGACCTTTGGCAACGTCGCCTACGCCACGCAGAACGAGGGGCTGGGGCGGGTGCTCCGCTACGGGGCCTTTGGGCCGGACGTCTACGAACGGCTGCGCTGGATGGAGGACGTGCTCTATCCCACGCTCAAGGCGGCGGTCGAGTCGATCGACGGGGGGATCGACCTGCGGGCGCTCATCAGCCAGGCGCTGCACATGGGAGACGAGTGCCACAACCGCAACCGGGCGGGCACGTCTCTTTTCCTGCGGGCGGTCACGCCGGCCGTGATGCGCACCTGCCCGGACCGGGAGCGGGCGGCGCAGGTGTTCGAGTTCATCGAGCGCAACGACCACTTTTTCCTGAACCTGTCGATGCCGGCCGGGAAGGCGATGCTGGAGCCGGCCGAGGGGATCGAGGGCGCGACGGTGCTGACGGTGATGGCCCGCAACGGGACTGACTTTGGCATCCGCATGGCCGGTATGCCGGACCGCTGGTTCGTCGCGCTGGCAGGGATCGTGGACGGGCTCTACCTGCCGGGCTTTACGGCGCAGGACGCCAACCCGGACATCGGTGACAGCACGGTCACCGAGACGGCGGGATTTGGGGGCTTTGCGATGGCGGCCGCCCCGGCGATCGCCCGCTTCGTGGGCGGCACGCCGGAGGACGCGACGCGGGCCACGCTGGAGATGTACGAGATCTGCTATGCCGAGCACGAACACTTTACCATCCCGCCCCTCAACTTTCGGGGGACGCCTCTGGGGATCGACGTGCGCAAGGTGGCGGAGACGGGCATCCTGCCGCGCCTCAACACCGGCATCGCCCACAAGGAACCGGGCATCGGGATGGTCGGCGCGGGTGTGCTGCGCGCCCCGGAAAAGTGCTTCGCTGAGGCGTTCGAGGCGGTGCGGGAGTGGTGAAAACTCGCATTCCCCCGCGATGTACAGAGGTAATAGCGGAATGATGGCTTCAAAAGAAGTGCGAGAGATCATCCAGGAGATTCTCGACAAACTCCTTGCCGGCTACACTCCCCAGAAGGTGATTCTTTTTGGTTCCCATGCCTATGGGAGTCCACGGCCGGACAGTGACATCGATCTGCTCATCATCAAGGATACAGGTGAACGCTTCATCGACCGCTGGGTTACCGTGCGCCGTCTGCTGTCTGATCCTGAACGTACCGTCCCCCTCGAAACGCTCGTGCTTACACCTCAAGAGCTGGCAAGGCGAATGGCCGTCGGGGACCAGTTCCTGTTAGAGATCCTGGAGAAGGGAAAAGTCCTGTATGCCTCGTAGAGAGTCGCGCTATCCTGCTGATTGGCTTCGCATTGCGGAAAGGGATCGCGCACGAGTAGACGATCGTACTTCATTGATGCAGGTCGAGGTGCTTATCGAAATGCTGCGGG
>DATKTN010000216.1:0-6725 GCA_035531135.1 Anaerolineae bacterium | reverse complement strand
GACAGGGGGACAGGGAGACAAGGGGACAAGGAGACGAGGAGACGAGGAGACAGGGAGACGAGGGGGACAGGAGGGCAGGCGGGGTTGGTTGGGCCGGTTGTGTTTTTTGCCCAATGATGCTAATATGTCCGGTGGGCGGGCTTTAGTTTCCCTGTCTACCAATTTACCAATCTGCCCATTTACCCATTTGCCAATCTACCAATCCACCAATCTATCGGTTTCCCAGGTTACCTGTGCAAGGAGGTCATGCCATGGAACGGTTGAAGCGCTTCTGGAACGCCTTTCGGGACATCGCCATCATCTTCTCGTTTGTCGTCAACTTTGTCCTGATCCTCTTGCTGCTGGTGATCAGCCTGCCGGCTCTGCGGGCTGCTTTCGCCCTCAAGGCTGGGCTGGTCGAGCCGTTGGTCTACGGCCTCGACGATGCCTTCGTCGGGCTGGGCGAGGCCACGATCGACACGACGGTTCAGATTGATGAGTCCATCCCCATCGAGTTCATCCTGCCGCTCGAGCAGCCGCTGACGATCGACTTCCAGTTGCCCATCGAGCAACCGACGGTCGTCGCGCTGACCGGACCGGTGCCGCTCAACCTGCCGGCGCGGTTCAACCTGCCCGGCGGCGGCGGGGCGATCAACGGTTCGGTCTCGCTGGCTTTGCCGACCGGCCTGCGACTGCCGATCCAACTCGACATGGACGTGCCGGTCCAGCAGACCGTCCCGGTGCGCATGGAGGTGCCGGTCAACCAGACCGTCCCCATCTCGCTGACCGTGCCGGTGCACATCAAGCTGGGGGAATCCGGGCTAGACCCGGTGGTGGCACAACTACGCAGGGCCATTCAACCGGTGAAGCTGCAGGTCGACAGGCTGCCGGACGGGATCGAGTTTCGGTAAAGGTGATGGTTCAGGGAACACGTCCGATCTGCGACTACGAAGGCTCCGCCTACCGCTCCGAGTTCTGGGGGCAGGGGCGGGAGTACGAGGACGCGGTCGAGCGGGCGGCGTTGCGCCGCTTGCTGCCCCCCACCGGCCGTCGTCTGGTCGAGATCGGCGCGGGTTACGGGCGCTTGGCTGGCCTCTACGGCGGCTACGACGAGGTGGTGATCTTTGACTACGCGCTCTCTCAACTGCGGCAGGGTCAGGAGCTGTGGGGGGATGCCGCTCCCGGCGGCCGGCCGCGCTACGTCTACGTCGCTGGCGACTTTTACAATTTGCCGTTCGCCTCTGGCCTGTTTGACGCGGTGACGATCGTGCGCACCATCCATCACGCCGCCGACGCGCCGGCGGTGCTGCAGGGCGTGGCCCGCATCCTGGTCCCGGGTGGCACATTCGTGCTCGAGTTTGCCAACAAGCGCAATCTGAAGGCGATCCTGCGCTACCTCGCCCGCCGGCAGGACTGGTCTCCCTTTGACCGGGAGCCGGTCGAGTTCGTCAAGTTGAACTTTGACTTCCATCCGGCCTGGATGCGGGAACAGTTGTCCGAGGTCGGGCTGCAGGTGCAACAGCTTCGCAGCGTGTCCCATTTCCGGATCGACGTCCTCAAGCGCGTGGTGCCGACGGGACTGCTCGTCGCGCTGGACCGGCTGTTTCAGCCGATAGGGGCGCTGTGCCAACTGACGCCCAGCGTGATCGCGCGTTGTGCTGCCGGCACCGGCAAATCCGCGTCGCCGCCGGGCGCGTTCTTCCGCTGCACGGTCTGTGGTTCGACCATGTTGGTGGACGAGGGGGATGTGCTGGCCTGCATCGATTGCGGCGCGCGCTTCGCGGTGCGGGATGGGGTCTATGACTTTAAAGCGCCCCTGGAGGGAGGCCCGGGATGAGCGACGTGGTTCGGCGGGCCTTGTTTGCCGACCTGGTCTTTAACGAAGAGGGCGAGCCGGCCAGGGTCGTCACCATCGGTGGCATCCCCCACTACGCCGTGCCTGATGGGGACTTTTTGCGGCACGTCGAGGCCGAACACGTGGACCGCCAGATCGTGGCGGCGATCCAGGAGCGCATCCTGGCGATGCGCGACATCGTCACCGAGGGGCTGGTCCACATGTTGGGCGAGGAGGACCTGTTCACGCGGCCCTCGATCGAGCACGCGATCGAGCACATGGATCGCATCCTCGAGCCGGGCGCTGTGGACGTCGACGAGCTGCGCACGGCACTGTGGATGACGGGCTTCCGGGCCACGGTGGACGTGCACGGGGGGTTGGTGCACCTGGAGCTGCCCGGTTTGGAGGACGGGGACTACGAATAGGTCTCGCAACTTGTGCGGCTCAAGGAGTTGGTGTATACTCGTCATAATCAGAATCATTGAGGAGGGCCGAACTGATGAAGGTCTCCTGCCTGCAGGAAAACCTGGCAAAGGGCCTGAGCATTGTCGGACGGGCGGTCTCACCCCGCTCGACGCTGCCGGTGCTCGGCAACGTGCTCCTGGCGGCCGACGCCGGGCGGCTGAAACTCTCCGCCACCAATCTGGAAGTGGGGATCAACTGCTGGATCGGGGCCAAGGTGGAGGAGGAGGGGGCGACGACCGTTCCGGCGCGCACCTTCATCGACCTGGTCGGTGCGCTGCCGCCGGAGCGGGTGGACATGGAACTGGTCGTGCACACGCAGACGCTCAACCTGCGCGCCGGCCGGAGCGAGGCGAACGTCAAGGGCATTGACGCCCAAGAGTTCCCGCTCGTGCCGGTGCCGGAGGGGGAGGGGGGCATCCCCATCGAGCCCGACGTGTTGCGCACGGCGATTGCGCAGGTCGCGCTCGCCGCCGCCACCGACGAGAGCCGCCCGATCCTCACCGGCGTCCTGGCCCAGTTCGAGGACACGCGGCTCACGCTGGCCGCCGCCGATGGGTTCCGCCTCTCGGTGCGCACCATCTCGCTGCCCCAGCCCGTCCCTGATCCCTTTAGCATCATCATCCCCGCCCGCGCGCTGGTCGAGCTCGGCCGCATCAGCGGAGAGCAGGAGGAGCCCGTCGTCATCACCGTCACGCCCACCCGCAACCAGGTGCTCTTCCAACTCACAGACATCGTCCTGGTGTCGCAGTTGATCGACGGCAACTTTCCCGACTACCGGCAGATCATCCCGCACGAGCGTACGACGCACACGGTGGTCGATACTGCCGCGTTCGTGAAGGCGTGCAAGGCGGCGCTCATCTTTGCCCGCGACGCGGCCCACATCGCCCGCGTCCAGGTCAGGCCCATCTCCGATCTGGCCCCAGGGCACGTCGTTGTCTCCGCCACCTCGGCCGAGACCGGGGACGACGTGAGCGAGATGGACGCCAGCATCGAGGGTGAGGAGATCGAGATTGCGTTCAACGTCCGGTATCTGATCGACGTGCTCGCGGTGGTCGGCACGCCGCAGGTCGCGCTGGACACGACGACGCCCTCTAGCCCCGGCGTCGTGCGGCCCGTCGGCGACGTCGATTTCACGCACGTGATCATGCCGATGCACCTGGGGCGCTAGGCCCCGCTCGTCGGAAAGTCGGACGCCCCCAGACACT
Source organism: Anaerolineae bacterium (assembly GCA_035531135.1). GTDB lineage: Bacteria > Chloroflexota > Anaerolineae > B4-G1 > B4-G1 > DATKTN01. Next base: position 3,242 of record DATKTN010000216.1, on the reverse strand, counting down.
CGTCTGGGGGCGTTTTCGTTGGAACGTGTTGCGTGTTAGGTTGGGTTTGTGTGGAATACTACTCGCCACTCTCGACCCGCACGTCGGCGTAGGCTGGCTTCCGGGTCTGTCTGGGCTTCTTCTCCCTGCGCACGTCTGCTCCTCTTGCGCGGCGATTGGCCTGCCGCTCACGCCGCTCGCGCTGGTGGATGCGCCACAGCGCCTGCAACTGTCGACTCAGCGAGTTCGTGTCCAGCCCCAGCCGGAGCCGGAGCCAGGCCAGCGTCCCCACGGCGGCCGCGATCCCGCCGAGCGCCATCCCTGGCAGCCACAGTGATCTCAGCCCGGCCCCGCGCAGCATCACGCCGCGCAGGATGACCAGGTAGTGTTGCACCGACGAGACAGCGGACAGCACGCGCATGACGCCGGGCATGTCGCCAGCGGGCACCATGAAACCGGACAGGGCCACCTCCAACATCGCCAGCGCAAAGACGAACAACAACGCCTGCTGCTGTGTGTGGGAGACCAGTGAGATGAGCGTGCCCCAGCCGATCTGCGCCAGGACGAAGGGGATCGTCAGGAGCAGCAAGAGTAACAACGAGCCGCGCACCGGGATGTCGAACCAGACGGCGATCACCCCGAGCATCAACAGGCAATCGACCAGCCCGACCAGCAGGGTGGGGATGGCCTTGCCCGCCATCAGTTCCAGGCGGCCGAGCGGCGTGACGCGCAGTTGCTCCAGCGTGCCCAGCTCCCGCTCCCGGGTAAAGCTCTGCGAGGCGATGATCAGCGTCACCTGGTAGACGATCAGCCCCAGCATGGCGGTGATGGCGTGGGGCCGGTCGTCTAGAAGCGCGTTGAAGCGGGCCACGAAGCGCAGCTCGACTGGCCCACCGCTCGCGACCGCGTGGCGGGCGGTGAGATCCTGCACGATCTCGGCCGCCACGTTCTCGGTCGTGGCGATGGCGACGGTCGACACGACATAGTTCGAGCCATCGGCGATGACCTGCACTTTTGCGCTCTGCTGGGGAGCGGTCAACGCCTCCCCGTAGCCCGGGGGCACGACGACGATGACCGAGATTGACCCGTCCTGCATCCATCCTTGCGCCTGAGCAACATTATCACCATATACCTTGATGAGCAGCTCGTCCGTCTGGTCCAGCCGGGTGATTAACTCGCGGCTGACCCGGCTGCGGTCCAGGTCGACGACGGCCAGTGGCAGGTTCTCTACGCCCCCGCCCGCCAGGCCGCCCATCAGCAGCAGCTCCAGCAACGGCCCCAGGAGCACGAATCCAAGCAGTAGTTTGTCACGGCCCAGTTGCAAGAGTTCTTTGACCACCAGGCCCCAGATGCGGTGCAGGGAGTCTATCATCAGCGCACCCGTTTCCCAAAGGTCAGCGCCCCGAGCCCCAGCCAGGTGATGGAAAGACCCAACAGCGCGAGCGCCGGCTGCCACACCTCGGCGAGCGTCGCGCCCTTGAGGAAAAGGGCGCGGCAGACGGTCACAAAGTGGGTGGTGGGCAGGATATAGGAAAAGGTCGTGCTCGCCAGGTTAGTCGTGTCTATGGGGTCGGTCAGGCCGGCCAGGAAGAAACCGGGCACGAAGAACACGAACAGCGCGATCACGGTGGCGGTCTGCTGGCTGCGCACCAGGTTGCCGATGAAGAGGGCCATCCCCACGCTGGCCAGCAAAAAATCGGCCGCCAGCAGGATGAACAGCACCGGGTTGCCCCGCAGCGGGACGCCGAACAGCACGGTCGTGACCAGCCACACGGGCAGTAGCCCTCCCAGCGCGGCGGTCACGTAGGCGACCAGTTTGCCCCCCAGGAACTCTAGGCCGCGCACCGGGGTGGCGACGAGTGCCTCCAGCGAGCCGGTCTCGCGCTCGCGGGCCAGCGCCAGCGCGGCAGCGATCACCGGCAGCGAGAAGACGATCGGGATCAGGCCAGGGATCATACTGTCCCGTTCCGTTGCATCGGACAGGTAGGCGGACCGGGGATGGATCTGCAGTGGTACCGGGGGCAGCGACAACTGGCGGCTCAGCGCCAACCCAAAGTGCGCGGCGTGGCCGAGCAGGCTGCCGGTCGCCTGCCCGGCGACGAACGTGTCCACCCCGTCCAGGATGACCTGCACGGGGGCGGTGTCGCCGCGCTGGACTGTGTCGGCGAAACCAGGCGGGATGATCAGTGCCGCGTCGATGCGGCGATCGACGAGTAGATCCTCGATCGCCTCGTAGTCAGAGACGTGACCGACGGAAAAGTCGGCGTCGCTGGAGAGTGCGCCAGCGAACTGGCGCGACAGGGGGGTGTGATCCTGATCCCACAGCGCCAGGTCGATGCGACTGCTGCCGCTGACAAAGATGGTGGACAGCGCGACCAGGACGAACGCCGGGGAGAGGAACACCATCCACAGCGTGCGTGGCTCGCGCAGGATGTGCCGGTACTCTTTTAAAAGTATGCTGACGAACCTTCTCATGGACATAGGCGGCAAAGTATAAAGGAAAACGCTGATTCTGTCAATGGGAAATTGGAGCTACTCCAAAAGGCAAGCCCCAATGGTGTGGCTTTCTGAGACCCTAAGGGTCTTACCTGAATCACGTTGATCGTAGCACACTTCTGTGCACGTGCCGTCAAAGGAACACGAGAGATTCACTAGAACCCACCTTCCTCCCGACGGTCGCCGTTTTCCTTTTGCGTTTGTCCCGGCATTGTGCTATACTGGCCGCATCCTCGCCACAGGTGGCGGAGTCTGTTTCAGCGGGTCCAGTTTTCTCAGTGCCTCAGCGATCCGAGGTTCTTCAACAGGGAGGTGGCATGAAATTGTTGAAGCGATTGCGCGGGTTGGTGGGCGGCGAGGGCCGGTCGCGTGACCCCGACGGCATCTATTTCTACGTCCGCTGCGGCCGGTGCAGGCAAAAGCTCAAGGTCCGTGCCGACCGGCACTTTGACCTGGTGCAGGACCTGGACGAGGGCGGGTACGTCCTGCACAAGGAGATGATGGACGGGACCTGCTTCTCGCTGATGTACGCCACGGTGCGCTTCGACGCGGACAAACGCATCATCTCGCAGGAGGTCCAGGGCGGGGAGTTTATCTCCGAAGAGGAATTTCACCAGGCCTGACAGGTTTAGTAATCCTCGATCACTTGTTGTTAGTCTGTTATGCAGGCGCACCTTGTCTTCACTGGTTCTCGCTAAAACCTGTCAGGTCTGGCGTATGGCCACGAAGGGAGAGAGACCTGTGAAAATCGGGACGACGACCATTCC
>DATKTN010000215.1:0-8842 GCA_035531135.1 Anaerolineae bacterium | reverse complement strand
TGTCGATGGCCATCGAAAAGGGAGGCTACACCGGCGAAGGCATCAAGGGAGCCCTCCGCGAGGTGGCGAAGGATTACGTCGGGCCGTCGGGGCCCAAGGCGTTCCAGCCGGACGACAACGTCGTAGCGCCGTGGTTCGAGTGGGACATCGTCGAGAGTGGACAATGGGTGACGTATGAGCCCTAAGGGCCGGTCGCTGTGAGGCTGGTCGTCTCAGAAGGCCTGTCGTAGTGAGGATGAGGAAGAGGAAGCCGTGATTTGGCCAGCGTGAGCCGGGCTTCCTCTTCCTGCACCTGTAGGATACTTAACCCAAGGGGATGAGAGAATGAAGATGTTGCCCCAGTTGATCGTCAACGGCCTCATCACAGGAGGCACGTATGCCCTGGCTGCCATCGGCTATTCGATGGTCTATAGCGTGCTCAAGTTCGCCAACTTTGCGAATGGCGCGGTGGCGATGATCGGTGCATACCTGACTTTCCTGCTCGTCACCGAGCTAGGGATCTATCTGCCCCTCGCCTTCCTGATCAGCATACTCGCGACGGCACTCCTTGGCGTGGCGACGGACAAGATCGCCTACAAGCCCCTGCGGCAGGCGCCCAAGATCAGCAGCCTGATCACCGCCATGGCGATTTCCTTTGTCCTGGAAGCGGTGGTCCTGCTCGTCGTAGGGGCGGAATATCGGCCGTTCCCGTTGCCAGTGGCCGAGGGATGGCGGCTAGGCTCCGTCTACATCACACCTGTACAGACGGGCATCCTCGTGGCCAGTGTGGTGTGTGTAGCGGGTCTGTGGTACATACTCCACAAGACCAAAATCGGCCGAGGCATGCGGGCTGTGGCCGATAACCCGGAGCTGGCAACCATCAACGGTGCGGACACCGACCGGGTCATCTCGGCCGTTTTCGCCATCGGGGCCGCCCTGGCTGCGGTGGCCGGCACGTTCGTCGGCATGGACATCGCCTTGAGCCCCACGATGGGCTTTAACATCACGGTCAAGGGCTTTGCAGCCGTGGTGTTAGGAGGGATGGGGAACGTGACTGGGGCGGTGCTGGGCGGCCTCATCCTGGGGATGATGGAGAACGCGGGTGTGTGGTACCTGGCCGGCGGGGACGGTCGCTGGAAGGTGACCATCGCTTATGCGGTTCTCATGTTCATCCTGGTGGTGAAACCGGCCGGCCTCCTCGGCTCGAAGGAAGAAAGCCGGGTGTTCTGATCGGGTGCCGTTCGATCAATGAGTCATAGGGACATACAAGGAGGTGTGTGGTGCCGACGGGAGTGATCATTCACGTATTGATTGTGATCTGCATCTATTCCATCCTATCCATCGGATTGAACATCATCATGGGGTGTGCAGCCCTTTTCAGCATGGCTCACGCAGCCCTGTTTGGGGTGGGGGCCTATGCATCTGCCTTACTGGCCCTGCAGGGTTTCCCTTTTTGGTTGGACTTGTTGGCAGGGATGTTCATCGCCGGGCTCATCTCGTTCCTGATCGGATTACCCACCCTCAACCTGGTAGGAGACTACCTGGCCGTCGCCACCATGGGGCTGGCAGAGATCCTGGTGTCGATCTTTAGGAACTGGGACGCCGTGACCCGGGGGCCGATGGGCTTGCCTGGCATCCCCCCCGCCAGCCTATTCGGTCTGACGTTCGATTCTCCGATCAGTTTCCTGGGGCTGAGCGCGGTCTGCCTGCTGATTATCTACCTGCTGGCGGAGCGACTGGCATATTCCCCGTTCGGCCGCGTCTTGAAGGCCATCCGGGAGGACGAGGGGGCGGTGCAAGCCCTGGGTAAGAGCACGTTCTGGTTCAAGATGTGGGCTTTCGTGCTGGGCGGCGCCACCGCAGGCGCAGCAGGCAGCCTGTTCGCCCATTACTTTGGCTTCATCGACCCCAGCTCTTTCACGCTCTGGATCATCTTTTTCCTCTGGCTGATCGTGATCCTGGGCGGATTGGGCAACAACCTGGGCTCGATCGTAGCCGCCGTTTGCTTCGTGGCTATCCGCGAGGGCCTGCGTTTCGTGGGGCTGCCCGGCAACGTTACCTCGGCGATCCAGCAGATCCTGTTCGGCGTGCTGTTGATCGTGATGACGATCTTTGCCCCGCGAGGCCTGATCCCCGAGCGAAAGTACAAGACGAGGTACAAGAGCCATGCTGAAGGTTGATAATCTCTGTAAGAACTTTGGTGGCCTCAAGGCAGTCAATCAGTGCTCGTTCGAGGTGCAGGAAGGGATGATCTATGGGCTCATCGGCCCGAACGGCTCCGGCAAGACCACGACCTTTAACCTGATCACGGGTTTCCTGGAGCCAAGTGGAGGGCGCGTCCTCTTCAAAGGTGAGGAGATCACCGGCCTGGCACCGTACAAGATCGCCCATCTGGGGATCGGCAGGACCTTTCAGCTCGTTCGCCTCTTTCACAACATGACCGTTATGGAGAACGTATTGTTGGCCTTCAAGGACCAATCCGGTGAACGGCTCTTCAATGCGTTCTTCAGGCCGCGCCAGGTGATCAGAGAGCAAACGGGAAACGAGAAAAAGGCCCTGGAACTGCTAGAGATGCTGCAAATCGCTCCCATCCGGGACGAGTATGTGGGCAACTTGGGTTACGCGCAGCAGAAACTGGTAGAGTTGAGCAGGATCCTGATGACAGATCCTGAGATGATCCTGTTGGATGAGCTCATGGCGGGTATCAGCCCTGCTTTCGCCGAGAGGCTCCTCGACTACGTCCGGCAGTTGCGCGACGAGCAAGGGATCACCTTCCTCGTCGTGGAGCACAATATGCACGTGGTCATGAGCCTGTGCGAGTGGATCGTGGTTCTGAACTATGGGGAAAAGATCGCCGAGGGCACTCCGGAGCAGGTTTCCAGCAACCCGGTGGTGATCGACGCGTACCTGGGGGTGTAGGCAATGACTTTTATAATGCTCGAGTTGCGAGATCTGAAAGCTGGCTATGGAAAAGTCGAGGTCCTGCACGGGATATCCCTTCAAGTGGAGCAGGGCGAAATCGCCTGCGTGATCGGTCCGAACGGGGCCGGGAAGACCACGCTATTGAGAAGCGTCTTTGGGCTGATAGATTTTGCCACCGGTGAGATCATTCTCGACGGAGAGAACATCAGTGGCCTGAAGACGCACCAGCACGTGCAGAAGGGCATCGCCTTTGTCCCCCAGGAGAGAAACGTCTTTTCCTCTTTGACGGTGGAAGAGAATCTGGAAATGGGCGTCTACGGGGTTGGCGACGGCCAACTGGAAGAGAACCGGGAGAGAGTTTTCGAGCGCTTCCCCATCCTGAAGGAGAGAAGGACTCAGCGGGCAGGGACGCTGAGCGGTGGCGAGCGCAGGATGTTGGCCGTCAGTGTGGGGTTGATGTCCAACCCCAAGATTATGCTCTTGGATGAGCCCTCCTTGGGCCTGGCCCCCCAGATCGTCGCCTCGCTCTTTGCCCACGTTGCGGACATCAACGAGACTGGGACCACCATCCTGCTGGTGGAGCAGAACGCACGACAGGCCCTGGCCATCGCGGACAGAGGGTACGTGCTGGACTTGGGGAAGATAGAGTTCAGCGGAAGTGGCCAGGAGATGTGCCAGGATGAACGGATACAGAAAACTTACTTTGGAAGAGCCTAATGATGAAAACTGCTAATTCTATCGCTTTTCAATCGCCTCAATTCTCGCTTCTCTCCGAGAGCCAACTCAAGGACATCCACCTGGCTGCCCTGGAGGTGCTGAGACGCACAGGCATTCGGTTTCACCACAGAGAAGCAGTGGATATGCTGAAAAAGGCCGGGGCGTTCGTCTCCGACGGCAACCTGGTCAGGCTCCCCGCGCGGATGGTGGAGGACGCCATCGCCTCCGCGCCAGGGCGTATCGTGATGTGCGACCGGGACGGGGAGCCGGCGATGTTCCTGGAGGGAACCAAGGTCTACTTTGGCACGGGTTCTGATTGCCTCAACTTCTTGGATCCCGAAACCGGCGAGCACCGCAAGTTCACCCAGGCGGACATCGCCAACGGCTACCGCCTGTGCGACGCCCTGCCCAACATCCACTTTAATATGTCGATCGGCATCCCCTCCGATGTGGATCCAGAGGTGGCCTACGACGTCCAGATGGCCCTGATGCTGGAGCACTCGACCAAGCCGATCGTCTTCGTGACCAACGACCGGGCCAGTTGCCAGCGGGCGATCGACATGGCAGCGGCCGTGGCCGGCGGCTACGAAGCACTGAGGGAGCAACAGCACATCCTGCTTTACTCGGAGCCCACCTCGCCGTTTCAGCAGTCGGAGACGGCGGTGGACAAGCTGCTGCTGATGGCCGAGCACGAACTGCCGGTGGTGCACTCGCCGGGGCCGCAGATGGGCGCGACGGCGCCGATCACGATGGCGGGCGGGCTGGTGATGTCGCTGGCCGAGATCTTTAGCAGCCTGGTCGTCCACCAGTTGAAGCGGCGTGGGGCGCCGTTCGTCTTTGGCGCTGGCCTGCATCACATGGACATGGGCTCCGCGCAGATCTGCTACGCTTCGCCCGAGTTCCAGCTCACGAAGGCGGCCGTCGCCGAGCTGGGGCGCTGGTATGGCATGCCCACGTGGGGATACGCGAGTTGCTCCGACGCCAAGGTCATGGACGAGCAGGCCGCCGTGGAGGCCACGCTAGCGGTGCTCATGGCCAAGCTCAGCGGCGGCAACCTGATCCACGACGTCGGTTACATGGAGAGCGGGCTGACGACCTCCTTCGAGATGATCGTGCTGAACGACGAGTTAGTCGCCATGACCAACCACCTGATGAAGGGGATCGAGGTCAGCGACGATACGTTGATGGTAGAGGAGCTGGACCGCGTCGGCCCTGGGGGGCACTTTATGGACACGAAGGAGACGCTGAAGCGTTTCCGCGACTTTTGGTTCCCAGGTCTGCTTGACCGCAGGACGCGACTGCCGTGGTTGGAGGCCGGCGGCACCACGTTGGGCCAGCGGCTGACCGCCAGGGTCCTGGAGATCATCAAGGAGCACCAGCCCAGGCCGCTGGACCCGGACAAGAAGCAGAAGGTACAGGAAATCCTGGCCCAGGCGGCGAAATAGGGTATTTGAGTGACCGATCATCAAAACATATTATCAGGAGGTTTCAGAAAATGGCAGACATGTTGCAGAAAATCGCCTCGAACCTGTACGACGGCGACGACGACGCGGTTGCCGAACTGGTCCAGGAGGCACTCGATCAGGGGCTGGCCCCGCAGGACATCCTGTCCGGCGGGCTGATCGCCGGTATGGACGAAGTAGGCAAGGATTTCAAGGCCGGCGAGCTCTTCGTGCCCGAGGTGCTCATCGCCGCCCGCGCCATGCACGCCGGGATGGGCGTCCTGCGCCCGCTGCTGGCGGAGAGCGACGTGCCCAGCGCGGGCAAGTTCGTCATCGGCACGGTCGAGGGGGACCTGCACGACATCGGCAAGAACCTGGTGCGGATGATGATCGAGGGGGCGGGCTTTGAGACGATCGACCTGGGGACGGACGTGAAGGTGGCTGCCTTCGTGGAGGCGGTGCGCGAGCACCGGCCGGCGCTCGTGGGGATGAGCGCGCTGCTGACGACGACGATGGTGAACATGAAGGGTACGATCGAGGCGTTGGAGGAGGCCGGGCTGCGCGACTCGGTCAAGGTGATGATCGGCGGCGCGCCGGTGACGGCGGCGTTTGCCGAGGAGATCGGGGCCGACGCCTACGCACCCGACGCGGCCAGCGCGGTGGACGTCGCCCGGGGTCTCGCCGGGTAGGTTGGATCGACGAGCCTTCGAATGCACGCTGGACTGAACCAGGGAAGGATCTTCAGTCCATCCTGCAAATCGTAGTAAAGCCAGCCGATCTCACCTACAGGGATCGGCTGACTCTTCGATGCTTGGAATGATGTTAAGGGAGGTTACCTATGCCTGTCAAACTTCCGTGGCTCAAGGGGGTCTTTCCCGCGCTCGTCACCCCCTTCGTGAAAAAGACGGAAGAGGTCGACGAGGAGGCCTACCGGCTCCTCATCCGCTCCTGCCTGCCCCACGTCGACGGGCTCGTCACCAGCGGCACCACCGGCGAGTTCCCCTACCTCACCCGCGACGAGCAGCGCCGCCTGGTCGAGATCGCGCTGGAGGAGGCCGGCGGCAAGCCCGTCATCGCCGGCTGCGGCGCTTCGTCCACCCAGGAGGCGCTCACGCTCGCCCGTGACGCCCAGGCCGCCGGCGCCTCCGCCGCCCTCGTCGTCACCCCCTTCTTCCTCCACCCCTCCGACAAGGGCGTCTACCAGCATTTCTACGACATCGCCACCGGTGTCGACCTGCCCATCATCCTCTACAACATCCCCCAGGTCGTGGACCGCTACCTGCCCCGCACCGTCGTCCAGGACCTGGCCGACCTGCCCACCGTCGTCGCGCTCAAGGACTCTTCCGGCGACCTGACCTACACGATGGAGCTGTTGGAGTACGCCGGCGACCGCATCGACTTTTTCGTCGGCCACGACGAGGTCGTCCTGCCCGCGCTGGCCGGTGGCGTCAGCGGCATGATCCTCGCCAGCGCCCAGGTCTACCCCGACGTCTGGCAGCAGGTCTTTCGCCTCGTCGCTGAGGGGGAGCTGGACGAAGCCCGCGCCCTCCAGCGCAGCGTGCAAAAGCTGTCGCGCATCTTTTGCCGCCACGGCGGGGGCGTGGCGGTCAAGGCGGCGCTCCAGCTCATGGGGCTCGACGTGGGGGTGCCGCGCCGCCCGCTCAAACCCGTCGGCGGCGCGCTCCTCCACGAGACCCGCGCCGAGATCCGGCTCGAGCTGGAAAAGCTGGGCAAGATCCCGGTCCCGGAGGCCCGCTTCGAGGTTCCCACCGGCCCGCTCGCCGGCCGCTTCGCCGACCTGGAGATCACGCCGGACGTCATCGCCGCGCACGGGCTGCGCACCGGCAGCGGCGCCGCCGGCGAGGGACTGAACCGGGTCCAGATCGACCTGATCGCCGGCGGCAAGCGGACGCCGCTGGGCGACGCCTACGCGCTCCAACTGACCTACCCGCTGCACGGGCGGGAGGCGCTGACGGCGATCCTGGAGCCGGCGCTCACCGTCCGCCCGCCCACGCTGCTCCTGCCGGCATTGCCGCAGAAGAACCTGCGCCAGGCGAACATGATCTACGGCCCCACGCAGGCGGCACTGGCGCGGGCCATCGTCGACGCGCTCGAGGCGGGCCGCATCCCGCCCGCCGCGGTCGAGGAGGACGTGATGGTCGCGCTGGCGACGGTGCACCCCCGCGCGCTGGACCGCCACGCGCTCTACCACAGCGTCCACGCCGCCGCCGGCCGGGCGCTGGCCCAGGCGTTTCCAGGGACCACGGACCAGGAGGAGGGACATCATGGGTTACAAGACTGAATGGTTCAAAGGGATCTTTCCCGCGCTGGTCACGCCCTTCACGACCCACGACACACTCGACGAGGCCGCCTACCGCCAACTGATCCGCTTCGTCCTGCCCCACGTCGACGGGGTGGTGCCCTGCGGCACGACCGGCGAGTTCTCCTACCTGACGCCGGAGGAGCGCAAACGGGCGATCGCGGTCTGCCTCGACGAGGTCGCCGGGCGCGTGCCCGTCATCGCCGGCACCGGCTGCCCGTCCACCCGCGAGACGGTGGCGCTGACCGGGTGGGCGCAGGGCGCGGGCGTCACCGCTGCACTGGTCGTCGCCCCCTACTTTCTCAAGCCCACCTTCAACGAGGTCTACGACCACTTCCGGGCGGTCGACCAGGTCGGGCTGCCCTTCGTCCTCTACAACATCCCCCAGTGCGCCGGCACCCACTTCCGGTGGTGGACCGCCGAGGGCATGTTGCTCGACTTTGACCACACCATCGGCATCAAGGACTCTTCCGGCGACCTGCCCTTCATGGAGGCCATGTTCGAGAAGGTGAAGGGGCGGGTGGCCATCTTTGTCGGGCACGACGAGGTGGTGCAGCCGGCGTTGGCCGCCGGCGCCGACGGCGCCATCCTGGCCAGCGCCAACCTCATCCCCGACGTCTGGCAGCGCGTCTATCGCGCCACGCTGGCGGGCGACCTGGAGACGGCGCAGCGCTGGCAGCAGCGGGTGCAGAAGCTGGTGCGCATCGTCGTCCGCTGCGGCTCCACCCAGGCGGTCAAGGAGGGGCTGGGCATGATGGGGCTGCCGGTCGGCCACTCGCGCCACCCGGTCGTCCCCGGCGGCGCCTTCCGTCGCGAGGACCGGGACGAGCTGCGGCTGCAACTGGAGCTGGCGGGCGTGGACAAGATCCCCAAGGCCCCGGTCACGTTCGACCTGGGGCGGAAACAGGTGCAGACGGAACTCTTTGCCACGCCGCAGACGCCGCGCACGATCTCCGGTTTCACGCTCAAGGTGGGGGAGGGGTTCGCCGGCCCGCCGTTCACCGAACTGGCGCACGTGGACCTGTTGCTGGGGCTGAAGGACGGCCCGGTGGGGCGGGCGATCGAGCGGGCGCTGGCCGGATGGGGGGAGGAGCGGGGGTTGCGGATCATCAACGAGCGGCCACGCACGCTGCTGGTGCCCACGGTGACGCTGCGCACGGCCAGGCAGCGGCGGTTGTTCGAGCACGCCGCCGAGGGGGTGAACCTGGCGATCCGGTTGAGCGTGGAGGACGGCTTCCTGCCGGAGGGGATCCTGGACGAGGTCGCGCTGATCGTGAACGCGTTCGTGCACCCGGCGGCCTCGATCGCCAAGCGGGTGGATTTCAACAACTATAAGGCGACGCGGTACGCGATCCGCAAGGCGCTGGAGGGCCGCCCGACGGTGGAGGAGCTGATCGACGAGAAGGCGGCGGCGCGCCATCCCTTCCGCTATGCGCCGTAGGCAGGGACTGGAGAATGGAGA
>DATKTN010000214.1:0-13402 GCA_035531135.1 Anaerolineae bacterium | reverse complement strand
CGTCATCTCCCGCCGGGGCGGCCCGGCCATCCAGCGCGAGAGCGACGCCTGGGTGCGCCAGCACGGCCGGGTGCTGACCGGCTCCGCCGCCATCACCTCCGGCGGCCGCCTCAAGGCCCGCTACGTCATCCACGCGGTCGGGCCGGTGTACGACGGCACGCCCCGCTCGGCGGAGCTCCTGGCCTCGGCCGTCCGCGCCGCGCTCCGGATGGCCGACGAGCACGGGCTCAAGTCGATCGCGCTGCCGGCGGTCAGCACCGGCATCTTTGGCTACCCGATGGAGGAGGCCGCGCACGTCATGCTGCGGGCGGCCATCGCATACCTGCGCGGGGAGACGGGGCTGGACAGAGTCGTCCTCTGCCTGTATAACCGGCGTGCGTTCGACATCTTTGCCCGAGAACTCGCCGCACAGACCGAACAGGGGAGCTGACGAAATGCCATCGGATGCTGATCGACCCAAGTGGAGGTGAGCAATGGGTTCCAATCAAACGCAGAACGAGCACATTGACCGGTTGATCGCTGCCTTTCGGGAGGACGGCTTTCAGATCGATCGGCAGATCGAATATCAAGGCCAGATCGGGATCACGGCGACACACAAAACTGCAACCATTGGTCGCACTGGAAAGAGGAAAAAAGCCTATTACGTGGAAGGCAGCCATTACGAGATGGGATATCTCCTGGGCCGGATGGCAGAGCCAGAAATTGGACGTATGTGCACAGAATTCAACGAAGGAATCCTTCTTGAGTTTATCCACGCCGATTCCAGGAATCACAGGTTGGAGGACATCCTCGGCGAATCCCTGGAGATGATCCTGTATCGGCTGTCTGAGAACATCGAGCCGGATATCCCCGATGAATACAAAGACGAACTGAAGGGAATTCTGGAGGGCTGTGGCGACACAAACCCTCGCACGAAAGTCGATTGGCAGGGGTTGTGGGTGCTCAACGTCGGCATTGACGCTTTGCTGTCTTACGTCTATACAGGCGACCTCCCGATAACGAGAGCACTGCCGTTCCCGATCACACACGAGCATTTGACGATCCCGCTTCAGTGCAATGCCTTCTCGGTGTTCGGGCCGGCCGCGGAAGGCGACGGGCATCTCCTGGGCCGGGATTTCATGTTTCCGACTGCAGGCGTGTTTCAGGATACGGCCTGCTTGATCGTTGAGAACCCGGACGGAAAACAGCCTTTCGTGAGCATGACAGCGCCGGGGATGATCGGCTGCGTTGCGGGGATGAACGTTCACGGGCTCGGCGTGGGCGTGAATATGGCACCGTCCGGGAACTGCGATCCGTCTCGACCGGGATTTAACTCGCTACTGCTTGCGCGGCATAGTATTGAGAACGGGGGCAGTTGTGATCGGGCGGTCAGTATCATAGAAGAAGCCCAGCGCGGTGTCTCGTGGTGCTATATCCTGGCGGAGTATGCTCACCAGAGATCCTGCGTCGTCGAAGCAGGATGCAGGGCGGATGATGTCGACTTTGCTTCCTACGTGAGCAAGCATTTGACCGATCACCTGGCGGACCCGTCGTATGACTACTTGCCGAAGGGTCTGACAACCAGTTTGCCCGAGAGATCCTATTTCGAGGCTCGGAGGCCGCCCGAATTCAGGAAGGGCATGATGGTGCGGTGGAACGATTATGGTTACCCCGGGGAGTACTTGAGCTTTAACCCGCCGTTATTCAGGCTGTTTCGAAAAACGTACGATCCGGATGACTTCGCGGAGAGAGGCTACCTCGACGAAACTTGGAAAGACCGGAATCTTCCTCATGGATACTACTTTGCTCCCCAGCGAGAGGACAATCCCAACCTGCTGATTCTCACAAACATGTACATCATCCCTGAGATGCGGCTTTTCGCCATGCATCCCTGGACCAATTTGATCGCTGCAAGCCAGTACGACGATATCCAATGGCGATACGATGAGTTGAACCATCAACTTCTTACCGCACTGTACCCTGAGCCGGATGGAGAGCTGAGGCCATTGTCTGTTGAGAGAGCGAAAGATATCATCGACTTCCTGACTCCAAACCCAGCGAAGGGCAAATATCCCGACTACTACAACCCGGAGCCTGAACGTGCGTGCTGGCGGCGGTGGCTGGATCGGCTCTGGGGCAGATTCCTGGGGCGTCACAATCAAAGTTCGAGGAGGAGCGATTGGGAAAACATCCCGGTAGGGGGTTCAGTTTCTCTCATGGATCTCAAAGAGAGAGTCTTGTATAGCCATTATGGTTGTCACGGCGATGAATGGGTATACATCACCCTGTCAAATTATATGGGCAGAAAATAAGTTATCGCCTCACGCGACACACACTACGCGTTGCGCATTACGTATTACGAACCACGTATCACGCCTCATCCCTTCCTTGCCCACGCGACAAATATCCCAAACAGGTGTATAATCCCTCTCACGACAACGCTGCCTCATCGTCGCACAGGTGTTGGATTTCGCTGTTTCTCCAAAAGTCCAGTTGCGGGCGGGCGATGATGCACTGGCAGTACACTCCTTACATTTGGCCCCTGCTTGCGTCGGCAGCGGTCATGGCGGCGTTGGCCATGTGCGCCTGGCGACACCGGGCCGTGCCGGGCGCGCTCCCATTCACTGTCCTCACGCTGGCGATCGTCATCTGGTCGCTGGCGTACGCCTTGCAGTTGGCCAGCGCCGACCTGCCCGCCAAGCGCTTTTGGAACCAGGTCCAGTACCTGGGTAACGCCGCAATGCCCGTGGCGTGGCTGGTCCTGGCGCTCCAGTACACCGGCCGCGATCGGTGGCTGTCTCGTCGCCGCCTGACCGCGCTGGCAGCCGTCCCGCTTCTGACGATCGCGCTGCTCTTGACCAACGACCTCCACCGCCTGGTGTGGCGCGACGTGACGCTGGATACCGCCGGCCCGTTCGTCCTTCTGCGCAAGACCTACGGCCCGTGGTTCTGGGTCCACGCCGCGTACGCGTACGCGCTGCTCTTGCTCACCGCGCAGATGCTGGTTGAGGCGCTGCGGCGCGCGCCGCCCCTGTACCATGGCCAGCCCCTGGCGTTGCTGCTCGGCCTCTTCCTGATGGTGCTGGGGAATGCATCGCACATCTCCGGCATCGACGCCTCTCTCCGCTTCGATCCGACGCCATTCCTATTTATCCCGGCGGGCGGCGTGGTGGCGTGGGGCCTGTTTCGATTCGGACTGTTCGACGTTGTGCCGGTCGCGCGCAACCGGGTCGTCGAGGGCATGGACGACGGCGTGATCGTCGTCGACACGCATGGCCGGGTCGTGGACCTCAACCCGGCCGCGCAAAGGATCCTGGGTGATCTGGCCTTCCAGGCGGCCGGCCGGGAGGCCGCGTGGGCCTTCGGCGGCTGGCCCGATCTGGTCGCGCTCTGCCACGACGAAACGGCGACCCAGGCCGAGTCCGTCTGGGGCGCTGGGGATGCGCAGCGGCACTACGACCTGCGTTGCGTGCTGATGACCGACCGCCGGTGGCCGCCTGATTGGCCGCTTGATCGTCCTGCGTGATATCACCGAGCGCAAACGGGCGCAGGCCCAACTCCTCCAGCAGCAGCGGGCGCTGGCCGTGCTGGAGGAGCGGGCGCGGCTGGCCCAGGAGCTGCACGACAGCCTGGGCCAGGTGCTGGGCTACGTGAACGTGCAGGCCCAAGCCGCCCGCGAGTGGCTCTGCAGCGGCCAGATCGAGGAGGCCGAGGCGGACCTGGCGCGCCTGGTCGCCGTCACCCAGTCCTTTCACGCCGACGTGCGGGAGTACATCCTCAGTCTGAGGGCAACCCTCTCGCCGGAGCAGGGCTTTCTCCCCGCCCTGGAGCAGCACCTCCAGCGCTTCGGCCGGCGCTGTGGTATTCACACCGAACTGATCGTCCCGGATGGACTGGCGGACGGACAGCTTGAGCCCGCCGTCGAGGCCCAACTGCTGCGCATCATCTATGAAGTGCTCGCCAACGTCCGGAAGCACGCGGGCGCCAGTTCCGTGCGGGTGGCGATCGCTGTCCACGACGGCCTCGCCCAGATCGTCGTCGAGGACGATGGCCGGGGGTTCGATCCTGACCAACTCTCCACCGGCGATGGGCAAAGCCTGGGGCTGCACATCGTGCGCGAGCGGGCGGAGGGGGTGGGGGGCAGCCTCGCGACGGGCTGGACGCGCTGGCCCAGGCGCGCGCGCTGCGCCCCGACGTGATCCTGATGGACATCGGGATGCCGCGCTGCGACGGGCTGGCAGCCACGCGTGCGATCAAGGCGGAGCTGCCCGACGTCAAGATCGTCATGCTCACCGTGTCGGCGGAGGAGGAGGACCTGTTCGAGGCCATCAAGAGCGGGGCCAGCGGGTATCTGCTCAAGAGCCTCGACGCCGGCCAGTTCTTCGAGCTGCTCTCGGATCTGGAGCGGGGGGAGGTGGCCCTTTCGAACGGCATGGCCGCCCGGGTCCTGGAGGAGTTCGCCCGCCAGGCCGGCCAGGCCGAACCGGCCACGGAGGTTGGGGAAGAGGATACGCCGGGGCTGACCCCCCGGCAGCGGGAAGTCTTGACCCTCGTGGCACGAGGACTAAAGTACAAAGAAGTGGGCGCGGCGCTCTGTCTCAGCGAAAGCACGATCAAGTATCACATGGGGGAGATTCTGGAGCGGCTCCATCTCAAGAATCGGGCTCAGGCCATCGCGTATGCCGCGCGGTCGGGGTTGGCTGAAGGTAATCTGAATCGCTAAAGTACCAAACACTTGTACGAAAGTACAGTCTCTGCCACGCGGAGGCTGTACTTTTTTTGTGCTTTCGCACGATGACAGCGCGGGAATTCTCTGTATACTGGGTATGTGGAGCCATGTACGGTGGTTCTGTACAGGGCCATCTATGGCCCTCAAGGAGGTTTCTCCCCTTATGGCGATACACGAAAAGGCACGCACGGACGCCGCTGCCCCCGAGACCTGTTCACACCTGCTCCGGGAAGTTGGATACCGGCCGGCAACCCCGGCGGTCGTCGGCGCCGCGATCCCGAGGGCGTGGGATGGGCTCCTGGCTCGCACGATCTCACAGGTCGGCAGCCCGCCCGTGCTTTCCGCCGTCGCGACGGCCCTGGTCGCCTCGACGCTCTCCAGTCCGAGTGCCTGGCACTGGGCAGCGGTTTACGTCTCTGTTGCCATTCTGACACCCGTACTGTACCTGGTCTGGCTCTTGTGCCGGGGGCAGATCACCGACCTGGGAGTGGAGCTTCGCGAGCAGCGGGTGCGGCCATTGATCTTTGCCCTTGTCTGTGCCGGGCTGGCCTGGCTTGTGCTGGCGCAGGGCGGTGCGCCGCAGCAGATGGTCGCGCTCGCCCGTGGGCTGTGGCTGGAGCTCGTGGTGCTCTTCGCCATCACGCTGTCGTGGAAGATCAGCGTCCACGCGGCAGTCGCCGCCAGCGTCGCGACGCTGGTCTGGTCTCTGGGTGGGACGGCCGTCCCACTTTTGATCGGCGTGCCCGTCGTCGCCTGGTCGCGCGTGCGGCTGCGCCGCCACGCCGTGGACGAGACCGTCGCCGGTGCGCTGCTGGGGCTGACCATCTTTTTCATCGCGGTTTAGATAGCGCATTTCGGTAAGCGTCCAGATCGACTCCTCGCCGCCGGGCGATGGCCTCAAGATCACTCTCCCGACCCGTCGAGCCGCGCCAAATAGCTCACCATGGCTCAATGCGGTTGTCGTATTGGGGCCTCATTCCGGCGCGCCTAGCTGGGCGACCACCGGCCGGTGATCCGACCCGCCGATTTCCCCCACCGCCGTCGAGAGCGTGACCAACTCGGGCGAGTCAAACGCATAGTCAATGCGCTACAGTGGTGATGATGCATTTGCCGTGGCGGGGTGTCTCATGCCTCTTGAGGTCACGGCTGCCCTGGGGAAAAACGGAGCGCCTCAACTTTAGCGAGGAACGTTTCAATTGAGGCTGGGTTACAGGGGTGATGAGCATCGGGGTCGCGCGGTGTCAGGTCAGCCAACTGTACACGTCCTCCAGGCGAGCTCTCTGGGTGATCAGGGCTTCCCATTCCAGGTAATCCCGTTTGGCCTCCCAGTGGTAGTCCTCGTCGCGGTCTTGGGACTCCCAGCGTTGGCGGTACTCGTCGAAGGGCATCCCGTACTTTGCCTCGAAGGCGCGCAAGTCTGTCTCTATTTGGCCCAGCCGATAGGCCAGCGCATCGCGCAGTACCAGCAGCAGCGCGACGTCCGGCCGTGGCTCACCCGTCAGGTCCCGCAATGCCCGTGCCGTACCCTTGGGGAGCACCAGCGTAGACATATTCTCCACCGTCACAATCATCACCCCCTCAATGCCATCGTAGCCAAGTGCAGAAAGATGGAACGCGATCTGAGCGCATTGTACACCGGGCTGGATGCGCTGTCAATTGCACACACCCGGCAGGGCGTATTTTACCCTTGGGGCAGACCGGATGTCAGCCGCACCGGCCTGAGGCACCGGCCCGGATGGATACTGGCAGGGCAGAGCCAAACTCACGCATCACGCCGCCAAGGTCGGGGCCGCATCACGTTTCACGCATCACGTTTCACGTTTCACGCATCACGTCTCACGTTTCACGCACCAAGCGCAAGCTGGTCCCCTCCCTGCAGGCGGCACCCGATTCTAGCCAATATATCGCCTCCCTTTTACGCCACGTATACACAAACGTGCTACGCTGAGCACATGAGCATCGAGCATCCAGCAGCTACCCAACTCATCCACCCTGCGGTATAATCCGCTCGAGTTTTAAGGAGATCCTAATGCGCATTCTCATCACCGGTGGGTCCGGCTTCATCGGCTCCCACCTCTGTGACCGGTTGCTGGCCGACGGCAACGAGGTCATCGCCATGGACAACCTGAGCACCGGCAGCGTGGACCACATCGCCCACCTGGCCGGGCACGAGCGCTTCCATTTCATCCACCACGACGTGACGGACTATATCTTCATCGACGGCCCGCTCGACGCGGTGCTCCACCTGGCAAGCCTGCCCAGCCCGGTCGATTACCTGAACTATCCGATCCAGACGCTCAAGGTGGGCGCGCTCGGCACGCACAAGGCGCTCGGCCTGGCGCTGGGGAAGGGGGCCCGTTTCCTGCTGGCCTCCACGTCCGAGGTCTATGGCGATCCGCTGATCCACCCTCAGCACGAGGAGTACTGGGGCAACGTCAACCCCATCGGCCCGCGCGGCGTCTACGACGAGAGCAAGCGCTTCGCCGAGGCACTCACGATGGCCTACCACCGCACCCACGGCGTCGATACGCGCATCGTCCGCATCTTTAACACGTACGGGCCGCGCATGCGTATGGACGACGGCCGCGTCGTGCCCAACTTTGTCTGCCAGGCGCTGCGCGGCGACGCGCTCACCGTCTACGACAGCGGCTCCCGCACCCGTTCCTTCTGCTACGTCTCCGACATGGTCGAAGGTATGGTGCGCCTGCTCCACTCCGACGAGACCACGCCGGTCAACATGGGCAACCCGGACGAGATGACGATCCTGGACTTTGCCCACAAGGTGCTGGAACTGACCAGCAGCCGTTCGCCTATCAAATTCGTGACTCCCACCGACGAGCGCACGGCCGACGATCCCAAGGTGCGGTGTCCTGATATCAGCAAGGCCCGCCGCGTGCTGGGCTGGGAGCCGCAGGTACTGCTGGAGGAGGGTCTCCAGCACGTCGTCGCCTATTTCCAGGCCAAGGTCTGACGGCGGTGACCTCCGAGGTTTCAGACGATGCGCTTCTTTTCGGGTAGCTTGCGACGCTCAATGGCTCCGATCGGCCTGGATCTGCGCCGAAGCCCCGGAGGTCTGGGATTCTTGCTGGCCTGGAATGGCCCGCTCGTCACGTTCCTGGCGCTGGCGCTGGCCCTCTCGGCTGGCCTGCTCCTCGTCCGGCTCCCGCTTCTGGATGGGGTGCTCCTCGTCGGACTGGCCGTCGTCGGCGTCGCGACCGTGATCGAGCCCACGGTCGGGCTGGCCGCCGCGCTCTTTCTCGGCCCGCTGCGGGCGTACCTGCGCACCGAGGTGCCGCAGGTGCCGGCCCAGATCGGCCAATTCTTTGTCGCGCTGACGTTGGCCGCCTGGTTGGCGCGGGGACTGGCGCGCCGGAGCGTTCGCGTCCCTCGCCCGCCCTTGCTCCTGCCGCTGCTCGCCTTCTTGGGCGCAGCGCTCGTGTCCCTCTGGGACGCAGTCGACCTGCCTGCCTACGGCGTGCCTGAGCTGATCAAGTGGGCACAGATCGTACTGGTGGTTCTGTTCGTAAGCGACCGCCTCGCAGTGGGTATGGAAGACCCTGTCAGGAAACGATCTTTTGCAGGGGCACCGTCCCACTTGCGGGCTTTGGATGCCCGAACTTGTTCGGGTCTTGCCCCCCGAGCGCCTGCGAACCACCCCAACGAGATCGTGGAAACCCTCCCTTCGACTCAGGCCACTATAGAAAACCGTGCGCAGTCCCGTCGCCTGCGCTGGCTGCTGGGCGCACTACTCGTGACCGGGCTCTTCCAGGCTGTCGTCGGCGTCTGGCAGTTCGGGCTGCGTGGCGAGGGCCCGGATCACTTTGCCATCGCTAGCCTCGGTGACCGCTTCTACCGCGCCTACGGCACCTTCGAGCAGCCGAATCCGTACGCGGGGTACGTCGGGATGACGCTGTCGTTGGCCATCGGCGTGTTGATCGGAACAATCAGAGACAAGGAGACAAGGAGACAAGGAGACAAGGAGACACGGGGACACGGGGACACGGAGACCAGGAGACACGGGGACACGGAGACCAGGAGACCAGGGGACGCGGAGACCAGGGGACGCGGAGATCAGGGGACACGGAGATGCGCTCCCTCCCCTTGTCCCCTTGTCCCCTTGTCCCCTTGTCTCCTCGCCCTGCTTCCCGTCACCATCGCACTGGGAGCGGCGCTGGCCATGTCCTGGAGCCGCGGGGCCTGGCTCGGCTTCGGTGCCGCGATCGTGGCGATGGCGGTTGCGTTGCCGCGCAGGGCGCGCTGGGGGCTGCTGCTCGTCGCCGTCCTCGTCGTCGGGGGCCTGGGCTTGTACGCGACCGGCCGGGTGCCGCCGTCCGTCGTCGCCCGCCTGACCGGTTTCGGCCAATACGTGCAGTTCGAGGACGTGCGCGGTGTGGGCATCAACGACGCCAACTACGCCGTGATCGAGCGGCTGGCCCACTGGCAGGCGGCGCTGGAGATGTTCCGCCACGACCTGTGGACCGGCGTCGGCTTGGGCTGCTACGAGCCCGCCTACGCGGACTTTGCGCTCATCAACTGGCCTATCGCGCTGGGGCACGCCCACAACTATTACCTCACCGTCGCTGCCGAGACCGGCCTCGTCGGCCTGGTCGCCTACCTGCTCCTGTGGGGCGCGGTCTTCTGGCAGACCTGGCGGGCCACCCGCCGCGCCCGGGGGTTCCTGCGTGGGATCGCGATTGGGCTCCTGGGCGCCTGGACCCACCTCAGCGTCCACCACTTCCTCGATAACCTTTACGTCAACAACGTCCACCTGCACGTCGGCGTCCTGTTGGGCCTCCTGGCATTCGTCATCCAACAGGCGGGT
This sequence comes from Anaerolineae bacterium, assembly GCA_035531135.1. Taxonomy (GTDB): domain Bacteria; phylum Chloroflexota; class Anaerolineae; order B4-G1; family B4-G1; genus DATKTN01. The sequence goes on along the minus strand of DATKTN010000214.1, from coordinate 3,872 downwards.
AAATCAACAAATCAGCAAATCGGCAAATCAGCAGATCGGCAAATCGGCGAGTCAGCAACTCAGCGAGTCGGCAAGCCAACCAACCGACCAAGTGACCAAGTGACCAACTGACCAAGTAACCAAGTGACCAATCATGATCGCTAAACTGACTACCTATACCCAAACCAATCAGCGTGAGTTCGTCCGCTTCGTCAAGTTCTGCGCCGTCGGCGTGTTGGGCACGGTGATCGACTTTGCCCTGCTCAACCTGCTGGTGCAACTGGCCGGATTCCCCAAGGTGCTCGCCAACACCTGCTCCTTCAGCGTGGCAGTCATCAGCAACTTTACGTGGAACCGGCTGTGGGTCTACCCGGAGACGCGGGGCGAGCCGTTGCGCAAGCAGTTCGTCCAGTTCCTCATCGTCAACGTGGCCGGGCTGGCCATCAACACGGCGATCTTTTACGGGGGCGACCGCTGGTTCCTGGGCGAGGCGGGCCTGCTGGCCGGCCCCGCCGGCGCGCTGGCCCGTGCCATCGGGATGGCCCACTTTGACCTGGCCTACAACGGCGCGAAAGTGATCGCCACCGGCTTTGTGCTGTTCTGGAACTTTTTCGTCAACCGGCTCTGGACATTCCGCCACGTCAAGTAGGCGCGTCTGGCCCTCAGCGGATGCTTGAAGCGCCTTGCCCCCAACCATCCCTTGCGTTACAATAGGGTTGTTGTGAGCACGCAAACCTTGCGATGGTTACGTCGAGCTTTGGCTGTTGCGCGTTTTTGGTTAAAGATCTATCTGGCATTCAGGTTTCTATCTAACCTTCGCAAGGTTCATCTTCAGGAGACCAATCGGTGGACGTTCCAGAGCACATTCGGACCCAGGTCGAGACGCTTCCCCGTAGGCCGGGCGTCTACCTGATGCGCGACGTGGGCGGCACCGTCATCTACGTGGGCAAGGCGGTGGACCTGCGCAGCCGCGTCCGTTCCTACTTCCAGCCTTCGGCCTGGGAGAATCCCAAGGTGCGCGCGATCGTGTCCGACGTCGGTGATCTCGAGTTCATCGTCACCGACTCGGAGCTGGAGGCGCTGATCCTCGAGGCGAACCTGATCAAGCAGCACTGCCCCCGCTACAACGTGCGCCTCAAGGACGACAAGCGCTACCCCTACATCAAGATCACCTGGGCCGGCCCGTTCCCCCAGGTGTTCATCACCCGCCGCATGGAGCAGGACGGCAGCCGCTACTTTGGCCCGTTCACCTCCTCCCTGGCCGTCCACCAGACGCTCGACCTGCTGCGCAAGTCGTTCCCGTACCTGACCTGCAACCGGGACATCACCGGCCAGGACGAGCGTCCCTGCCTGTATTACGACATCAAGCTCTGCCTGGGGCCCTGCATCGGTGCGGTGACGCAGGAGGAGTACCGTGCGATGATCAAGGGTCTGGCCCGTTTTCTCGAGGGGCGCAGCGAGGAGGTGGTTGCCGACCTGGACCGTCGCATGCAGGCGGCCGCCGACGAGCTGGACTTTGAGCAGGCCGCCTCGCTGCGCGATCAACTCCGGGCCGTGCGGCTCGTCGTCGCGCACCAAAAGATCGTCTCGTCGGTCGGCGTCGACCAGGACGTGGTCGCCTTCGCGCGCGAGGGCAGTGACGCCTGCGTGCAGGTCTTTTTCATCCGGGGGGGAAAGCTCCTGGGGCGGGAGTACTTTGTCCTGGAGGGAGCGCAAGACGAGGACGAGCGGGATGTGATGGCCGCCTTCCTCAAGCAGTTCTACGAGGAGGCCGCCTACGTTCCGCCCGAGGTGCTGCTGCCCGAGCGGGTCGAGGAGGCGCTGATCATCGAGCAGTGGCTGAGGGGGAAACGGGGGGCCAAGGTCACGCTGCGCGTCCCGCGTCGGGGCCACAAGCGGGAGCTGGTCGCGCTGGCGGCGGAGAACGCCGCCGAGACGCTGGCCGCGCTGCGTGCCCAGTGGCAGGCCGACGCCCACAAGCACGAGCAGGCGCTGGCCGAGATCCACGAGGCGCTGGAGCTCCCCAAACCCCCGGCCCGCATCGAGTGCTACGACATCTCCACGACGCAGGGGACGGAGGTCGTCGGCAGCATGGTCGTCTTCGTCCAGGGCGTGCCGCGCAAATCCGAGTACCGGCGCTTTATCGTGCGCAGCGTGCAGGGCCAGGACGACTATGCCAGCATGCGCGAGGTGCTGCAGCGCCGCTTTCGCCGCTGGCAGATGGCCACGTCAGATTTCCCCCCTGGAGGGGGGATAAAGGGGGGTGGCAGCCGGGACATCAAGGGCTGGGCCAAGTTGCCCGACCTGCTCATCGTCGACGGCGGCCGGGGGCAGTTGGGTGTGGCCGTCGAGGTGCTGGAGGAGTTCGACCTGCTCGCCAAAGTGCCGGTGGCAGCGCTGGCCAAGCAGCGTGAGGAAATCTTCCTGCCCGGGCGGGCCCGGCCAGTCCTGCTCTCCCGGCGCTCCCAGGGGCTGTTTCTCGTCCAGCGCGTGCGGGACGAGGCGCACCGCTTCGCCATCACGCACCATCGCACGCGCCGGCGCCGGGCGGGGGTGGCGTCGCAACTGGACAGCATCCCCGGCGTCGGGCCGGCGCGCCGGACGGCGCTCCTCAAAGCGTTCGGCTCGCTCGACGCCATCCGCGCGGCCAGCGTCGAGCAACTGGCCGCCGTACCCGGCATCCCCCGCACCGTGGCCCTGGCTATCAAGGAGCACCTGTAGCGAAGACCTGACAGGTTTCGCAGATGCCGTCTGTGGCCCATTGATTTTCTGTGCATCGATCCTGTGATTTCACAAAGTATTGCTAAAACCTGTCATATCTGGCTGTTACGCCTCTAGAGTCTGTTGTGTAAATCGCGAATTTGTGGTATAGTTCCACTGGTGGGGAGTGGGCTGTCGGATTGATGGTAAGGTAGGTTTGATTGACCCCCCTGATTCTAGACCAGATGCGCTGGGTTGCCTACGCACTGTTGATTGCATCTGCCGTCCCGGCGGGGCTGGCTGTCGCTCAACTCGTCAGGGCACGTCGCGCACCGTATTATGCCCTGCGCCGGGAAGCCCTCAGGCGGGGTAAGCGCTGGGTGCTGACGGCACTGGTATGGCTGGCGTTTGCCATCGCCGTGCTGATCGTGCCTTCCCGTCTGGCGGACATCCTGTCCGCACCTGCCCCTGTGCCGACCGCAACCGCAGCGACCGTGCCCACGCGTACGCCCACCCCGCGCCCCACCCACACGCCGACCACCACGCCCACCCGCCGGCCCACGGCGACCGCACCGTTTATCCCCACCTCGACGCCTGACGTCCCGCTGCCCGAATCGGCGCTGAGCCCGCTCCCGTCGGCCGTGCCTGCTGGTGAGGACGCGCGCATCACCGTCATCACGCTGGCTGCCGAAGCGGATGATCTTGAACAGCCCGTGGACCCGGGCACTGAGTTCCCGCCCGGCGATCACCGCGTGTACTTGTTCTTCACCTACGAGGGCATGCAGAACGGCGTCGCGACGACCTTAGCCTGGTACAAGGACGGCGAGTTCCTCGATTTCTGCTCGGACACGTGGGCGTGGGGGCTGGCCGAGGGGCGGGAGTGGGGCGAGGCTGGACGGACCTCGTACTACTGCAAGCCTCCTGGGGGCTGGGAATCGGGCGCGTACCAGGTCCACGTCTTTATCGAGACCCGGCTCCAGGGCACGGCCCAGTTTGTCATCACGGAGGAATGATGCGTAATACGTAATGCGTAACCCCTCCTCCGCCATCACGTTTCACGCTTCACGCATCACGCATTACATATTACGCCCTGCGCTACAGCAACCACACCAGCACCAACGCCGACACCGCCGGCACCGTCAGGTTGTCGATCCCCCACGGCGAGACCGCTTCGATGGCGGTTGCGGCGAGTG
>DATKTN010000213.1:0-5754 GCA_035531135.1 Anaerolineae bacterium | reverse complement strand
TCGCCCGGTGGCAGATGACCGGGTTCGGCGGCGTGGTCAGCTTTGAGATCGAGGGCGACATGGACAAAACCGGGCGTTTCATCGACCTCCTGCGCCTGCCGTACATCGGCCCTACGCTCGGCGGCGTGGAAAGCATCGTCGAACAGCCAGCGGCGCTGCTCTCGCTGAAACCGGAGGAACGCCGGGAAGCCGGCATCGGGGACAACCTGGTTCGCTATGCGCTGGGCATCGAGGACGCCGACGATTTGATCGCCGACCTGAGCCAGGCCCTGGCGGGAGTATAGCACGGAGGGCACGATGATCGTACACAAGTTTGGTGGCACATCGGTAGGGGACGCGGGACGCTTTGCCGAGGTAGCGGACATCTTGATCGGACATCACGGCGAAACGGACGACGCAGCGGTGTGTGAAATCGTCGTCGTGCTCTCGGCGATGAGCGGCGTGACCAACCAGTTGATCGCCGGGGCGCGGGCCGCGGCCGAGGGCAGGGACACCGTCTACCGCGAGACCAAGGCCGCGCTGTTGAGCCGGCATCTTGGCGTGGTGGACACGCTGTTGAACCACAGCCGCGAGCGGCTCGAGGTTGGGGGGCTGATCGAGGACCAGTTGCACGAGCTGGAACGGCTCTACCGCAGCATCGCCGTGCTGGGCGAGTTGACCGCCCGCGGCCGCGACGTGGTCGCTTCCTTTGGTGAACCGCTCTCAACCAGCATCCTGGCCGCCGTGTTGCGAGAGCGGGGTGTGCGCGCCCAGGCGATCAGTGCGACGCAGTTGATCGTCACGGACGACAACTTTGGCAAGGCGAAGCCGCTGATGGAGCAGACACGCCAGCGTTTGCAGCAGCGCATCAAGCCGCTGGTCGAACGGGGTGTGGTCCCGGTGATCACCGGCTACATCGGCGCGACCGAGGGGGGTGTCACGACGACGCTGGGGCGGGGTGGCAGCGATTTCTCGGCCGCCATCGTCGGCGCGGGGCTGGACGCCGATGAGGTATGGATCTGGAGCGACGTGGATGGCATCCTCACGGCCGATCCCAATATCGTTCCCCAGGCGCGCACACTGGCCGAGCTTTCGTACGCCGAAGCTGCCGATCTGGCCTATTTCGGCGCGGACGTGCTCCATCCCAGGACGATCCGCCCCGTCACCGAGAGCGGCATTCCCCTGCGCATCGTCAACAGCTTAAACCCCACGCATCCCGGCACGCTGATCGTCGAGACGCCCAATCCCGACCGGGAACGGCTGCCGGCGATTATCTCGACCACCGGCCTGAGCCTGATCGCCGTGGGCAGCCAGGACGACGCGTGGACGCTGCAGATGGCCGCTCGCGCACTGCAGCACCTGAGCGAAGCGGGCCTCGACGTCCTGATGTTCTCGCAATCGTTCTCCGAGCACAGCCTGAACCTGGTGGTGCGCGAGCAGGATCAGGCGCATTGCCTGAAGACGCTCAGCCGTGAGTTCGAGAACGAGCGGCAGGGCAGCGCCTGTAGCCTGGGGACCAAGGAAAAGGTGGCGACCATCTCTGTGGTGGGCGTGCCCGGCTGGAACGAGACCGGCATCGTCTCGCACGCTTTCTCCGCGCTGGGCAAGCGCAGCACGCGCGTCATCGCCGTCGCCCAGGCGGCGACCGAGTACAGCGTCTCTTTCTGCATCCCCGAGGAGCAGGTGGCGGATACGGTGCGTTTTTTGCACCGCGAGTTGGGACTGGAGGGTGGAGATGAGTAGAATCCCGGTGGGCATCCTGGGTGCGACAGGCACGGTGGGGCAACGGTTCGTCCAGTTGCTGGCCGATCACCCCTGGTTCAGGGTGACCGTGCTGGGCGCATCGGATCGCTCGGCTGGACGGCGGTACGCGGACGCCTGCCACTGGCTGCTGCCCACGCCCATACCCGACGCGGTGCGCGACCTCGTCGTGCGCCCCATCGGGCCAGCGCTCGATTGCCAGGTCGTCTTTTCCGCGCTACCCTCGGCGGTCGCCGGGCCGGTCGAGGAACGCTGTGCCCAGGCGGGGTGCGTGGTCTGCTCCAATTCCGCCTCCCACCGGCTGGACGCGGACGTGCCGCTGCTCATCCCCGAGGTCAACCCCGACCACACGGCGCTGATTCACGTCCAGCGGCGGCGGCGGGGATGGAAGGGATTCGTCGTCACCAGCGCCAACTGCTCGGCCACGCAACTGGCGCTGGCGCTCAAACCTCTGCACGACGCCTTCGGCCTGCGCCAGGTATCCGTGGTCACGATGCAGGCCATCTCCGGCGCCGGGTATCCCGGCGTGCCGGCGATGGACATTCTGGACAACGTGATTCCCTTCATCAGCGGCGAAGAGGACAAGGTGGAGCGCGAACCGCTCAAGCTGCTGGGCACGCTGCAGGGCGAACGGGTGGCCGGCGCGCCTTTCGTCGTCAGCGCGCAGTGCAACCGCGTTCCCGTGCGCGACGGGCACACCCAGTGCATGTCCGTCGCATTTGAGCGCGAGGCGCCGATCGACGAAGTGATCGCCGTCCTGGAGGGATTCCGCGCTCCTCCAGAGGTGGCGAACCTGCCCAGCTCTCCCGCCCGCCCGATCGTCGTCCGGCGGGAAGCCGACCGCCCACAGCCCGTGCTCGACCGGGACGCGGGGAACGGGATGTCGGTCAGCGTGGGCCGCGTCCGCCCATGCCCCGTGGCCGACGCCAGGTTCGTCGTGCTGGGACACAACACGCTCCGTGGCGCCGCCGGTGGATCGATCCACAACGCCGAGCTCCTGGTCGCCCAAGAGTGGATCACCCCACCGTAGCCAGGACAAATCAGAGCCCGAAACGGCGCGCATCACGTTTCACGCATCACGGATCACGTTTCACGTTTCATGCACCCTCACTCAACCGACAAGACAATTGCTCAAATGGACACAACCATGACCTACACCACACACGGCTTGACCTCGTTGCACGAGATCCTGGGGAACCTGGTCGTCTATCGCAACCTGGTCCCGGCGGACGATCGCCTGCCCTCGCTCGCCGGGATACGAGACCACCTCGGCCTGGCTGAGGGCAGGCTACCCCGCAAGGCGGAGCCCGCGTACGGGCGCGTCGTCGCGGAGATGCTGCGGCGCGCGCGCAGGCTCGACCTGCCCGGGACGGCGATCAGGCGGTTGATCTACGTCGGCGACACGCGGATGAACGACGGCACGGCGTTTCGCAACCTGTGTGCGGCCGGGGAGTGGCCCGGCTGGGCCTTTATCGGGCGGGACGAGGCGCACCGTCCCCCCCAGGTGGAGGTGGAGGGCGCGCTCTACGTGGCGAATCGCTGGTCGGCGTTGCCCGATTTCGTGCGCTTCCTGGAGGGTAGAGGGTTTGTGCTGGACGAAGCAACGGCGGTGGTGATCGACGTCGACAAGACCGCCATCGGCGCGCGGGGGCGCAACGACCAGGTGATCAACGAAGCGCGGGTGGAGGGCGTCCAGCGCACGGTCGCCGACCTGCTGGGGCCGGGTTTCGACGAGGGGGCTTTCCGCGCCGCGTACGACGAACTGAACCAGTCCGCGTACCACGCCTTTACGGCCGACAACCAGGACTATCTGGCGTACATCTGCCTGGTGCTGGGCGCCGGTCTCTTTGAGCTCGACGCGCTGGTCCACGAGATAGGGGCCGGGTCCATGCAGCGTTTCACGGACTTTATCGCCCGGGTGGAAGACCGCCGCTCCGAGCTGGCCCAGACAGGGTTGGCGTCGATCCACGCTGACGTGTGGGGTCGCGTCCAGGCCGGGGATCCCACGCCGTTCAAAGCGTTTCGCTACAACGAATACCTGACGACGGTCTCCCGTTTTGGCGACCTGGCCGGAGCGGCGGTCGAGGAGGTGCTCGCACAGCGCATCGTGATCACGCAGGAGGTGCGGAAGACCGCCGCCCTGCTGCGTGACCACGGGGCGCTGATTTTCGGCGTCTCGGACAAGCCCGACGAGGCATCGCTACCAAACGAGGCCCAGGCCCAGGCGGGGATGAGCCCCCTGCATCACCTGGAGACGCTCGCGGTTGGCGAGGGGGCCATCCCAGACCTGACAGGTTTCACAGACCACAGGCGCTCTGGATGCCCGAACTTGTTCGGGTCTTCCCCACCGGGGGACTGTAAACCGCCTCAACAAGGTCTTGGAAACCTGTCAGGTCTTATACCGGCGTGAGCCAGTCGTGACGGTCGGGAAGCTGCCCGCTGGTGATGCCGAAGAACTCGACTTGCAACTGCTCGGTGACCGGACCACGGTGGCCGGCGCCGACCGTGATGCCATCCACGGAGCGGATGGGGCTGATCTCGGCCGCCGTGCCGGTGAAAAACACCTCGTCGGCTATGTACAGCAGCTCGCGGGGGATCAATTCCTCCCGCACCTGGTAGCCCAGATCTCCGGCCAGCGTGATGACGCAGCGCCTGGTCACCCCCGGCAGGATGGAGGAGGCCAGCGGCGGTGTGAGGACGTCGCCGCCGCTGACGAGGAAGAGGTTCTCGCCGCTTCCCTCGCTGACAAAGCCGTTGATGTCCAGCGCGATTCCCTCCGTATAACCGTGCTCGGCGGCCTCCATGGTGATCAACTGCGAGTTGATGTACTGCCCGCCAATCTTGGCCGCAGCGGGGAAGGTGCCGGGAGCCATGCGTCGCCAGGAGCTCACGCCCACGTCCACCCCCTGCTCAATCGCCTCCGGCCCCAGGTACCGCCCCCACTCGATGGTGATGATCGCTACCTGCACCGGGCATGTCTGTGGGTTCACGCTGAGGGTGTCAAACCCCCGAAAGACCAGGGGACGGATATAGCACGCGCTGTGCCTGTTGGCCTTGATCGTGTCCACGATGGCTTGCTTGATCTCCTCTTTCGTGTAGGGGATCTCCATGCGATAGACCTTGGCCGAGTTGAACAGGCGGTCAACGTGCGGGCCCAGGCAGAAGACGGCCGGGCCGCTGGCTGTCTCGTAGGCCCGGATGCCCTCGAACACGCTGGAGCCATAGTGCAGCGCGTGGACGGAGACGTGCACCTGCGCCTGGTCCCAGGGAACCAGGCGGCCGTCGAACCAGATGGTGTCGGTCTTGCTGATGGTCATGATTCTTCCTCCTTGATGTTTGCTTTCACGCGAAGCGTCAGGCGCATCTCAAGACGCCCTCCTAATCCGTCTTAATCCTGCCGATCCGTGTCAACTTCTCAAGATGGCCCCCTCACTGGCCGAGGTGACCATCCCCGCGTAACGGGCCAGGTAGCCCCGGGTCACTCTGGGCGCTGGTGGCGTCCAGCCCTCCCGCCGCCGGGTCATCTCCTCCTCGGGCACGAGGAGGGCCAGCCGCTTGCCGGGAATGTCCAACTCGATCTCGTCCCCCTCCTGCACCAGCGCGATCGGGCCGCCGACAGCCGCCTCCGGCGAGACGTGGCAGACGGCGGCTCCCCGCGTCGCCCCGGAGAAACGCCCGTCGGTCAGAAGGGCCACCTTGTCGTCTAACCCCATCCCGGCCAGCGCAGAGGTGGACATCAGCATCTCCCGCATCCCCGGTCCGCCTCGCGGTCCCTCGTGGCGGATGACGACCACGTCGCCGGCGCGGACGCGACCGTTGAGGATGGCATCCAGCGCCGACTCCTCGCCCTCGAAGACGCGGGCGGGCCCGCGATGTCGCATCATCTCTGGCAGGACTGCGGCCGCCTTGACCACCGCCCCGTCAGGGGCCAGGTTGCCCCACAGGATGGCGATCCCCCCGTCGGGCCGATAGGGGGCTTCGGCCGGACGGATGACGTCGGTGAGGCGGCGTGCT
>DATKTN010000212.1:0-22539 GCA_035531135.1 Anaerolineae bacterium | reverse complement strand
TTTCCCGGCGCGAGGCCTGGCTGGAGGAGATCGGCCCGGCCAGGCGGGGCGACCAGCCCGAGGTCGTCGTCGCGGTTGGCCCGGCCTTTGGCGTCGAGATTGGCCGAACCATCGGCGGGTTGGATCACCGTGATGTGCTGTCCGCTATATTGCAGGGCGTTCAAGAGGAAGGTGTGCCTGCCCGTGTGGTGCGCGTCTGCCACACGTCAGATTGCGCCTTCATCGGCCACGCGGGCGCGCAATTGAGCGGCTCCGGCGTTGCCATCGGGGTCCAGTCCAAAGGGACGACCGTCATCCACCGGCGCGATCTGGCCCCTCTCGAGAACCTGGAGCTCTTCCCGCAGGCCCCCAACCTCGACCTGGACACCTACCGTCAGATCGGCTGCAACGCAGCGCGCTACGCCATCGGCAAGCCAACCGCCCCCGTGCCGGTCAAGATCGACAACACCGCACGGTTGCGATTGATCGTGCAGACCACGCTGATGCACCTGCGTGAGACGCAACAGGTTGAGCGCGATCGCGTACCCACGGAGATACGTGTTCTCAGAGAGGAGGTCGTATGATGGGTGAACCGGTGCGCACCCCGAGTGGACGCACGCTGGATGAACTCACTATCGAGGCTGTTCTTGCCGGCGAATTGACCGCCGAGGACTTTAGTATCAGCGGTGACACGCTGCGCCGTCAGGCCGACGTGGCCGAGGCCGCTGGCTACCGGCAACTTGCAGAGAACCTGCGCCGCGCCGCCGAGTTGACGCGCATCTCCAATCAGGAGGTGCTCGACATCTACAACGCGCTGCGGCCTGGACGCACCACGTACGGCCAACTGATCGAGCTGGCAGACCGCCTGGAGAACGATCTCGACGCGCCGCTGAACGCCGCCTTCGTCCGTGAGGCGGCCGAGGTCTACCTGGAACGCACCATCGTCAAGCCCTGAGGTTAGGACCTGGGGCTGATCTCTGGCCTGTCCTTGGGGCGGTCGGAGTCCGGCGAGAGCGTTTCTCAGATAAGCACTTGGGAGGAAAACATGAGTTCTGATCTATTCCTGGTCACCGATATTCCTGTCCCTGACTTTTCGGCAGGAAACGACCATGCGGGCATGGATTGCCTGCTGAACCTCATGGCCCGCCACGGGCTCAAGCTGTACCAGTCGGCTCAAGAAGGCCCCCTGGCTGGGCCAGAGGGTCTCATTTCCCCTGACGACGTCGTGTTGCTCAAGGTCAACGCCCAGTGGAAGTACCGGGGATGCACCAATAGCGACGTGGTCAGGGGACTGGTCCAGCGCATCCTGGAACATCCCGATGGCTTCAGGGGCGAGGTGGTCATGTTCGACAACGGGCAGGGGCAGGGGAGCATGGATGGCGATGCCCGGGGCTGGGGCCGTTATTCCGACGATTCCATCCAGGCCAATGCGGAGAACCCCTCGCACTCCTTCTCCTACCTGGCTGACGGCGTCTTCGCTGGGCGAGGGGTGTCCACCTGCCTCCTCGACGACATCCGCGACGTCTTTATCGCGGCGACGGATCACCAGACGGATGGCTACCGAATCTGGGAGGGGGTGTCCTATCCCTGCTTTACTACGGCGGGGGGTCACCGGGTGGAGCTGAAGGAGGGGGTGTGGGACGGCACCGGGTTCGTGGACCGGATCAAGCTGGTCAACATGCCGGTGCTAAAGACCCACGAAGGGTGTGGAGTGACCGCCTGCCTGAAGAACTTTTACGGTGTCCTGTCCATGGGGCACCCTCCGCGAGACTACCACTATGGGGAGGCTGGGACCGTCTGGGGCGAGATGATCGCCCGGGTGCAAGCGCCGGTACTCAACATCCTGGATTGCACCTGGATCTCCCTGCATCATCATTGCGGCTATCCGGCGTCCAACACCTCGCGGCTGAACCAGCTGATGGCCAGCGTTGATCCGGTGGCGCTCGATTTCTGGGCCAGCAAGTATATCTTCTACCCCGTCAGCGGGGACCCCGATGACCACCCTGACTATCCCGAAGCCTACACCGACTCCAATCTAGATATGCACCTGACTCAGGCCCGGGATACCATAAACAGGTATGGGGGAATCTATGGCCGGCCGGTCACCAGGGACGAGCGGGAGATGCGCCTGTTTGTGGACAGGCCCTAGACGGACTGCTGGGCGCGGGAAACCTGGGCGCGAAGCTCGGCGATGCGCGCCGCAGCCTCGCCCCGGGCTTCTTTCAGCCGCCTGACTGATGGCGTCCCGTCGCGCAAGGCATCGAGGATCACCCCCTCGGCGGCGACGAACGCATCTCCGATGTCTGCCAGTTCCGAGGCAATCTCGCGAGGGATGGTCGTGACGCCATTGACGTCCCCGTGGAGCAGGTCATCGGGATAGACGACCAGCCCCCCTACGTGGACCGGCACGTGAACGTGTGGAATGTGACAATATCCATGCGCGCAGATGGTGCTGCTGGTGAAAACAGGCAAGTTCAGCGCGCGCACCTGTTCGAGGTCGCGTCCGGCACCGCTGGTGATCAGCCCGACCGCGCCAAACGATTGGTACGTCGTGCACATGACTTCCCCGAACGTCGCTGCCACAGGGGGGTCGTCCAAATCCTGAAACACGACCACGGGCGGACCCGACAGCTCGCCGAACCGCTCCACCTGGACTGCCGTGCTGGCGTAGGCGTCTCCCTCTCGGGGAGGAGCCGCCGCGCGAAACGTCGCTGTCGCCGCAAAGCCCACCATCGGGCGCAGCTCGGGGAAGCAGCACTGAATTCGAGCGTCCATGTACCCCGTGCTGCGGGGGCGCACGTCGAACAGCTCGATCAGGTTGCAGATCGTCGGGGTGTCAAAGGTGCGCAGATTTTCCAGGACCCCGGGGCGAATTGAGCACATGGTGTTACTCCTTTGATGGGACCCTTTGAACCTTGCGAAGGTTACGTGCCAGCCCTGGCAGTTGGGACGTTCCCGGCTGACAGGGGCCCGTTGGGCTTAAAAATCCCATCAAACCTTCGCAAGGTTCAGGAGGTCTAGAGATACGGTTGCAACAGGGTCAGGATTCTGGTCAGCGGCGCGACGTCGTCCTCGTCAAACTGGGCCAGCTTGTCCGAGTCCACGTCCAGCACGGCGATGACTCTGTCCCCTTTCATCACCGGCAGCGCGATCTCGCTCCTGGAGCGGGAATCGCAGGCGATGTGACCGGGGAACTGCTCGACGTCTGGCACGTCCACTGCCGCCCGAGTCCGGACGCAGTGCAGGCAGACGCCGCGATCGCGCAGCACCAGGCAGGCGACCGGCCCTTGGTACGGCCCTACGTGCAGTTCGTTCTCTTGATCGCGGGACAAAAAGTAAAAGCCTGTCCAGAAGTGATGGCCCATTTTGTGGTGCAGCACGGCGCAAATCGTCGCCATCGCCGCCACCAGGTTGGGCGACTTGCCCGCGATCAGGCCCTCCAACTGTGCGTAGATGCGTTCGTAGCGACCGGGTCTTCTTGGGTCGATCAACGCGCCCTCCCTATCCATTCAAGCAGCCAGCATACGGCGGCCAACCTCCTCCGCTTTCCGCTCGCCATAGAGCACTTTTACCAGCTTGAGCGCAAATTCTATCGCGGTTCCTGGCCCACGGCTCGTGATGCACGGCCCATCCACGACGATGCGTGTCTCTGCCGCATCGGCGTTTTCGAGCTGATCGACAAAATCCGGGTGACAGGTGGCTCGATATCCTTTCAGGAGGCCGTGGTGCTGGAGCACGACAACCGGGGAGGCGCAGATGGCCGCGTACAACCGTCCCTCCCGCCGTTGGCGCTTGAGCATCTCCTCCAGATCCTCCGCGTTACGCAGGTGCTCTGCTCCGGGCATCCCCCCCGGTAAGGCGATCAGATCGTACGTTTCGTCCACACAGTCACCGATGAGTTGGTCAGCAACCAGTTTCACTCCCCGAGATGCGGTGACCTGCAGTTCTTCGACGGAAGCGACGGTTACAGATACCCCCGCTCGCCTGAGAACATCGATGATGCACACGGCTTCTATTTCTTCAGTCCCATTGGCGATTGGGACCAGTGCCTTCTTGGACATGCGATCCCCCTGACAATCGAATCCTATAGTCCCGCGCGGGAGGAATTCATCAACATACAGTCCCCAGAGACACCAAGAAGCGCCCCGTCTGGGTGGACGAGGCGCTCACGGGATGCCAGGCGCTAATCCGCGCACCCTGGCAGCGTGCAATACCGGGCGTCGAGGATCTTGAGGCCCAGTTCCTCCATCGCCGAGACGAGCTGTTCCTCGGGGACGTCCGTAACTTTGATCGTGAGCTGGCGGTTGGTCGGATCCTCACCCATGATCGTGCCCTGAGCGACAAAGTTGCCGCCCATCTCAGCGACCTTGCCAGCGATCTTGGCCAGCATGCCCTTCTTCTCCGGGACCAACATGCTGAGGCGCACCCCCTCCTCCCGTGCTCCCAGCATCTCCAGGAAGATCTTGAACAGGTCTGTCTCGGTGATAATGCCCACCAGCTTGTCGCCCCGCATCACCGGCAGGCCGCCGATTTTGTTTTCGGCCATGATCAGCGCAGCCTCTTCCAGCGGCATGTCTTCGGTGGCGGTGACCACGTCTTTCGTCATGATGTCGCGCATCTTGATTCTCGAGAGCAGGTAGGGAAGCTCATAGATGCTCAGCGACGTGGCCGGCGAGGGTGAAGCTTTTAACAGGTCCAATTCCGATACGATGCCCACGAGCTGCCCGTGTTTGTTCAGTACGGGCAGACGCCGGACCTTTTCGCTGTGCATCAACTCCAGCGCTTTGTCGATGCCGGTGTCCTCGGTGATGGTGATCGGACGCTTGGTCATTCGATCTCCTACGAGCATAGTTAACCTCCTTAATCCTTTGAGTATGTGCCAGCTACAACGAACGCGGATATTTTACCCTAATCTGTCAAGTCTGCCAACTGCCAGTTGACGGCTCCAGCTTCCAGTGTCGAACAGCAGAAAAGCCCATGGCGTTCCAGCCACCCACAGTCTCTCGATGGTGGATCCAATTGGTGCGCCTGCTCAGTCTACACCGTCCTCCTCTAGACGGATCACATCGGGCAGCAGTCCCATCTTGCCCAGCGCGACGACGAGGCGCGCCCAGTCTCGCTCGCGCACGACGGCGGCCGTCGGCCCGACCTGCTCGTTGATGAGGTGGCGGGTCAGTGGGGAGGATACGACCTGTGCCATCAGTCCCTCGCTGGAGAGGCGCAGCAGCACCGCCCGCTCCAGCCGGGCCTCCGCCCCGCGAGCCTCCCAGCGCGTCAGCGCGGCTTCGACGAATTGGGGCACGGGCGCGCTGGTCGTGCGGCCCAGGAACTCGAGCACACGCGCCACGGGAATGCCCTGCTGCCGTGCATGCGTCAGCGAAGTGGGGGTCAGCCGGTAGACGAAAGGGTCGCCGGTGCGCACCCATTCGGCGATGCGGGCCAGTTGGAAGCGTTCGTAGCGCCTGGCTGGCGGTGCGAGCACGGTGAAATCGGGCCGCAGCGCCAGCGGCGCTGGTTCGGGCTCGGATGGGAGCTTGGCCAGCCCGAGGGAAGCCGCCCCCACCGGGGTCAAGCGGAAGACGATCGGTGGTCCATCAGGCGCGGCTGCGCCCAGGTCGGTCAGCCCCAGCCAGGTCAGCGGCCCTGCGATCAGGTGCCGGATGAGTGCCCCCTCGACGGTGTCCCAGCTTTCAAAGCCCGAGAGATACGCGCCCGTGGCCGTGTCGCGGATGTACCAGCTCGTATAGTCCCCGTCAGGCCGCTGAAAGTCTGGGTCAGCCTCTTTGACGGCACGGACAAAGCCGTCGAGTTTGTACCATTTGTCCGGCGCACACGCCGTCAGGTGGCGGAGAATGGCCTTGCGCGCCAGGAGCGGGTCATTGCGCCAGGCCCCGGTATCCTCAGGGTGGAGCGTGGGGACGTGAAACAGGTCGTTCCACGTCGGATCGTCCCGCCAGGCCGACACGAGCGCGCGCCGCTGCTCGCCGGTCGCTGATTGGAGCCAGGCAGCCACGGGGCTGGGATCGGGGCGCAGGTGGCCGGAATCGGTCAGGCGCAGCCACCCCAGGTGCTGGACCAGGTGTCGCAGGAAGGCCAGCCGCGCGCGGTCCGGATCGTGCAGGCGACGGGCCAGGCGGGCCTCGTGGCGGGCAGGCCAACCGCCGTCAGAACTTGGGCGCACCCGCTCGTTCTGGAGGTAGACCAGCAGTGTACAGGCGTCGTCGAGCAGCGCGTCGCCGACCAGGCGTGCTGCGGCGGGCTCGGACGATGGCTCGAGCACGACGACGGGCGGTGGGGTGGGGGGAGCTGCCAGATGTGCCCGCAGTTCTGGCGGGACGAAGACGACCTCGTAGCTTCCCTCAGTGCCCTGTTCAAAGGCACGCGAGATGAAGCCTCTGTACCACAGCCCTTCGGCGGGGGAGATGGGTGCCTGCCAGGGCTGCTCCCGCTCCAGCCGGCCTGGCCCCATGGTGCGTATTTCTCCCCATTGACGGGCAAAGACCCGCAGTGGCATCCGTCCACCGGCGGCGAGCAACGCCTCCAGTCCCCGGCGCTGGTCGTCGGGAAGCACCTCCCAGGCGTCGGCGATCGTCTCGGGCCGGGCCATCGCCTCTGCCAGTTGGGCCGCCGCTTCCTGCTGGCGGCTCGTCATCAGCTCCACGTCCCAGAAGCGGGCGATGGCTCGTAGCCGGACCATGTCGACATCGAGCAGGCATTGATCGAGCGGGCGCATAGCAGGTCTATTATAGCCTGACCAGGATGAGATCACAAGAGGGAGAATGAACAATGACCAATGACCAATGACCAATGACCAATGAACAATGACCAATGTCCAATGAACAATGAACAATGACCAATGTCCAATGAACAATGACCAATGTCCAATGACGGATGACGAACAAATGCAAGGACGAGAGATGCACAGGTGACGGGCCGATGATGGAACGCTGGCTCCCCGCGTACAACTCGCCGCACGCAAGTTGCGTATTCAGATGAAGGGGTTATAATTAAAGTTACAGTGCCTGCAAAGGAGTGGAAAGATGAAAGAAGGGGGTCCAATCCAGGTTCCGCCGGATGACACCAGTGCGCTGCTGGTATGGATTAAGGATGTTGCCCGCCAGGCGCGCCTGGCCTGGCGGCTGTTTTGGGACCAGCGCGTGCCACTGTGGACCAAGTTGATCCCACCGGTAGCGCTGGGTTATGTTCTTTTCCCTCTAGACATTATCCCCGACGTAGTGCCGGGCCTGGGTCAGTTGGACGACGTCGCCGTGCTGCTGATCGGGGTCAAGCTCTTCATCGAGCTATCCCCACCGGACGTGGTGCACGAGCACCTACGGGCGCTCGGAGCGCGCATCAAGGAGTGGCGCGCGGTGGAAGATGAGGAGGGCGAGTCGTCCGTCGTGATCGAGGGAGAGTACGAGTTGAAAGGGCCGGAAACGCCGGAGGGGTAGGAGCGGGTGACGTGTGGCCTGCTCACTCCAAGATCTGGCCGTCTTTCAGTTGCAGAACCTCATCCACGTATTCGTCGACGAGTGCGTCGTGCGAGGCCATCAGCACCGTCACGTGCTCTTCCTCCACGATGCGCCGGAAGAGGGTGAGCGTCTCCCGGGCTGTCGTGCTGTCCAGTTCACCCGTCGGCTCGTCGGCCAGGACCAGTTGGGGGCTGTTGGCCAGGGCCCGGGCGATCCCCACCCGCTGTTGCTGACCGCCCGACATCTCGTAGGGACGGTGCTGAGCCCAGTTGGCGAGGCCCACCAGGTCCAGGCAGTGGAGCGCCCGCTCGCGGCGCTCTTTGCCGTGCACGCCGACGATACGCAGCATGAGCTCCACGTTCTCATACGCGGAGAGCGTGGGCAGCAGTCCGAATGACTGAAAGACGAACCCCACTTGTTCCCGGCGCCATCGCGTGAGCTGCTCCCCGTGCAACTCTGCAAGATCACGCCCGAACACGCGTACAACGCCGGACGTGGGGTGATCGAGCCCGCCGATGCAGTTGAGCAACGTCGTCTTGCCACTGCCTGAGCGCCCTTTCACGGCGACGAACCTGCCGGATTCGACCTCGAGATTGATGCCACGCAAGGCCGGCACCTCCTGCGCGCCAGCCTTGTATATGCGCCACAGTTCTTCGGTCTCGATGGCGGTGCCATTGGGGCTCGGGTCTCTCGCCATCACATTTTCCTCCCATCTCCATCGCTGTGTCGCCCACGGCCGAGGATGCCGCGCCTGGGCTTCTTCGTTTTGGGCTGGCTGGCAAACGGAAGCCGCGTGAGTGCCTGCGGAATTCGCCCGCGCAGGCCAACCGCGTACCGATGGACGCGATTCCGCACCGCTTGGAGCGCAGATGAAAGGACGCTGGCGCCGTGCGCTCCGCGTGTCCCTGGCCCTGGCACCAGGTCGATGACCGACGTCTCAGCCGCCTGTGCGTGGACAGACTGAGGTGCTGGCCGGATCAGGATGCCCTCCTCGGTCAACTCCAGCCGGGCGCGTCCTTTGATGTCAAAGTGTTCCAGGTGCTCTTTCGGCACCTGGAGGCGGCCGGCCGAATCCAAAACCACCAGTTCCTCAAAGACCTCCTCCACTTCCCCTTCCTCAGCGCCGCCCTCCGCTGTCAAGTTGCCCTCGGGTGCGTGGTTCAACACAGACTGGCGTACCGTCTCCGTGGCTGTCTTGCCGTCGCGAATGGCGACCACCCGGTCCATGTGGCGAGCGATGCCCGGGTCGTGGCTGACGATCAACGTTGTCAACCCATGCTCGCGATTGAGACGCTGGAACGTCTGGTAGATGGTCAGCGCTGTGACCGAATCGACCTCGCCGGTCGGCTCGTCCGCCAGGAGTAGGATGGGATTATTGGCCAGTGCGACGGCGATGGCGACCCGTTGCTGCTCACCACCCGACATCTGCGCCAGGCGGTGATGCCGCCGTTCGGCCAGCCCCACCGCCTCGAGCAGTTCCTGGGCGCGCTGGCGTTTCGGAGGCCCTGCCTGGCCCGCCAGCGTCATCGGCAACTCGACGTTCTCCAGCGCGCTCAGGTAGGGGACGAGGTTACGGCTGCCTTGCTGCCAGACGAACCCCACCTTGGACCGACGATAACGGTTCAGCGCCGCATCTGACATCTTGAGCAGATCTTGCCCATCCACCCACACGCGCCCGGCTGAGGGGCGGTCGATGCCGCCCAATATGTTCATCAGCGTAGACTTGCCGCTGCCACTAGGGCCGACGATGCCCAGCAGCTCTCCGGGGGCCACGACCAGGTCCAGACCTTGCAAAGCCACGGACTCTAAATCGGCGATCTTGTAGATCTTTACCAGGTTATCGCAGACGATAAACGCTTCTTGTGCCATGTCACGCCGTTTCTCCCAATTTGACTGCCTGGAAGATCTTCATACGCAGGAGCAGCGCTGCCAACCCACCCAGTGCACCCACAAACAGCAATCCGAACAGGGCATAGATGCGAAAGATGGCCGACCAGGCGATCTTCACTACGAAGGGTGGGGTTTGAGCCGACGGTCCAGTGCCCACCTGCAGGTAGGGAATGAACATCTCACTGACCCAGGCGCCCAGGCCCGTGCCGGCAACCACCCCGACCAGGATGAGGAAAGCCAGTTCCCAGGCCAGGAACGCCGTCATTTGCCTGGATGACAGCCCGATGGCCCGCAGGATCCCCAGTTCGATGAAGCGGCGACGGAAGGAGAAGAGCGCGTAGAGCAGAAAGCCCAGCACCGTCAAAAGGGCGGCGGCCACGAATCCCACGGAAAGCAGTCCGAACAGCCCCTGGCGCTCTGGGCGCCGTTGTTCTGCGTCGACTTTGAGAAGCGGTGCATCCCAGTCCAGCACGCGCAGGCGCAGATCGCGCACGCCCTCCACGATCTGATCATGGTCCACGTCCGGATCGGCCTTCAGCCATACGTTGTATGGAAACTGTCCTCCTGCCTGTTCGAAGAGGTAGTCCAGATTGCCCACAAAGAGCGGCCCGTCTTCTGGATACCAGGTAGGGAACAGGTCGAAGGCCCCTGCGATTTTTACGTCGAGTTCATTCGCCTGCCCGTACGTGTGGACCCGCACGCGGAAGGTGTCGCCGACGTTGAGCGCATGCTGGCTCATAAAACTGCGGGGCACCAGCACGCCGTTCCAGGTGACGGCCAGCGCATTCATCAGCTCGCCCAGGCTGACCGGGGAGAAATCCGGTCGCCAGAAAGCGACCTGGGCAAAGTCAACCCGGTCGATGCCGACGAACGTGCCTTCCTGCGACCCGCCGCTCAGCCGGGTGATCGCCTTGTAACGCCCGACCCGGGCGGCCGCCTGCACCTCTGGCACCTTGAGGTGCTCAGATACCGGCAGGAAAAGCCAACTGGGGCCTTCTTCTTCCTCTTCCTCTTCGGTAGCAGGTCCTGCCGCGCCACCAAACGCCTGACCGAGCCCCGTTGTCTCCGTGCTCTCACCCATCTCCACCAGGCGCACGTCTGCGCCGACCTGATAGTACATCTGGTCATACAGATGCTGGTCCAACGTCTGCGCCAGCGAGGCGGTGAAGGCGGACAGGCTGAGTGTGAGCACCAGGAGCATCAGCGGCGCGGTGTAGAACCCAGGCGTGCGCGAGAGGTGACGGCCCGCCAGCAGGATGCCGATGCCGCCCATGTGCGAGGCGATCCAGGATATGCCGGCCATAGCCACTGGCAGGATACGCAGGATGAAGAGTGTGAGCGCAAAGATGCCCAGCGCTGGCACCAGGAAGAGCAGCGGGTTCTGGAAGGGATCGTTGACCATCTCCCCGCCGGCCACGGGCAGGACGATGCTCCCCTGCTGCCGCAGCAAGTATGTGCCGTAAGCCGCTGGTATGAGCAACAGGAAGTCTAGCCAGGCGCGTTGCCACCACGGCGGCCGCAGCGCACGTGCACGTTCCTGCTTGTAGGTGACGATCGTATGGCGGGCGGCACCGATCGTAGGGCCTATCTGTGCCAACAGCGCCAGGCCGATTGCCGCCAGGCCCATGCGCAGCGTGGCCATCGTCATCCCCACGCGCAGGTCGGACCGGGCGCTAAAGTCGAGAAAACTGCGCGCCCGGCCGATGAGGTGGGCGATCATCTCGCCGGCGGGTGAGCCGATGGCCAGCGCGAGTGCTCCCAGCATCAGGCCCTCCAGCGCCGCGATGCCTACGACCTGGGTCGCCGTGGCCCCCCGGCTGCGCAGCACGGCGATCTCGTTGCGCTGCCGTCCCACTGACAATCCCACCACCAGGCCGATGAACGCCAGGATCAGGCCGGTGATCGGCACGCTGAAGGCGTAGAGCAGGACGGTGAGCAGCCGGGCGGCGCGCCGGTATCTCTGCAGAGCGTCTACCGGTGACACGTCCAGCCTGGTGTTTGGCAGGAGCGCGGCCGCTCTCTGCTGCACCGCAGTCGTCCGGACGAGAAGCGGGCCGGCGTCGTTGACGTGGACATCGGAGCCATCCATGACCAGATACCACATTCCCAGGTAGACCTCGTCGTCCAGATAGGGGCTGATCCGGCTCATAAAGGTCTCCTCTGGCACGAGCATGATATCATCCAAGGCCTTTGGATCGTAAAACCAGAATTCATCCTGGGGGTCCGTCGCTCTCCACACGCCGGCGATGCGCACGGGGATCTGCGTGATCTGTTTCCCCTCATCCGTCTTACGGCTGGCGAAGGCGGTGTATGCCTCGCCGACCTGTAGGCCCAGTTCCAGAGCGAGAGGCTCGCTCAGCAGCACCTCGACGGTGCTGTCCTGGGCAGAGCGCGCTACGGCCGGGAAGCTACCTTCCAGCACCGTGATGTGGTCCTCCAGGTTGCTTGCGAAGGCGAAACTTACCCAGGCTAGCGGATCTGTGATGTCCGCATAGGCGACATCTTCCTCGGGGAAGAGCTGAAAGTTGTCGGTCTTAAAATAGCGTACCAGGAGCTTCTGGGGCAGACCCAGAGCGGAGCCCCCTGTCTCTGAGAGGTACGCATCCACCTGCTGCACGTCCTCCCATTCGACTGGACCGCCCCAGGCCCCTATGTAGCGGAACATGAACGCGAACGGGGGATGAGCCTTCGCTTCAGACGCCTCTCTGCCGGAGAGCTCCTCACGCAACACGCGGTAGTAGACCGCATCGGCGTACAGGGGGGTCCCCATGGTCAGTGCTACGGATGTCACCAGTCCCAGTGCGGTCGCCAGCGCCAGCCAAGGCTGGGACAGGAGGCGTTTGGCGGCTACGACAAAGGTCGCCCAGGTGCGAAGCAGTACGTTCATTCGATCGTACCCTCTATTGCCCGATCACAATCTGGCCCTCGGTCAGAGCTTCTTCGATCTCGACGCGGTCCTCGCTTTCGATGCCGACCTTGACGTCTACGCGCAACTGGGCTTCGCCGTCTTGTACCACGACGAATTCTCTACCTTCAAACGTACGCACCGCCTGCGGTGGCAGCCAGAGCACGTCGTCCTTGCGTTCCAACACCACCGTCACACGTACCAGGTCGCCCCGCTCAAGTCCGGCCTCGTCAACTGTCACCTCCAACGTCACGCGGGTGGATGTGTCCTCTTCCTCGGCCCCGGTGCTGCGGCCGCCGCCGCCGTAAGGGTACGGCAGACGCCGGATGTAGCCCTTGATCTCGTCGCCGGGTCGGCTGACGGGCGCGACCGTGACCGGCATCCCCTCGTACAGTTCCTGCAGGTTCTTGTCCGTTGGCTCCGCGCTCACCTCCAGGTCGCTGGGCTTGGCGATGACCGCGACGGTCTTGTAGCCGTCCACCATGCGGCCCTCCGTCAGACTGAGCGAGAGCAACAGCCCGTCAAAGGGCGCGATCACCCGGGCGTCCGTGAGCTGGTCCTCCAGCCGATCGACGGTCAATTGAGCCCTTTTGAGGTCCAACCCGGCCTCGATCTCCTCCAGCCGCAGGCGGGCCAGCGCCACCTCCTGCTCCTGTATCTGGACCGTGTAATTGTGCATCAGGCGGGCCTGGAGGGCTTGCTCGTACTGGGCCTCGGCCACCTCCAGGCTCAGCTCCGCCTGGTGCACCTGGCGGTCGACGGCCTCCAGCGCCTTCACCGGATCTCGCAACCACGGTTGATCCAGCACGTCCTGGCGGGCTTCCTGTGCGTCCTCCAGGGCAAGCTGTGCCCGTTCCAGGTTCACCCGGGCGACGGTCACTTCTGCCTCGGGGTTGTCGGCCTTGGTCCTGGCCAACTGCAATTCGGCGGTGTTCAGGTTGGCCTTGGCCTCGGCGATCCGCTGTGCGGCGTTGAGCTCGATCGCCTCCAGGTCGGCCCTGGCCTGGGCCAGTTGGTTCTGTAGATCGGTCGTCTCCAGTTCGGCCAGAATGTCGCCAGCCTGAACCAGATCATCCCTTTTCACGTAGACGGCCTCGACGTAGCCAGCGGTGCGGAAGAAAAGCTCTTCCTCGACGACGGGCGCGATCCGTCCCGTGAACTCGATCGACTCGACCACTTCCCCACGCTGCACCTCGTACGTGGGCTTGATTGGTACGATCGGCGTGGGGATGGGGGTAGGCGTTGCGTCCTCAGTCCTAGAGGGCGCACTTCCACACCCCACCACCGCAATCAGGATCACAAGTAGCGCAACTATGCGTTTGGTTCGTTGGATCATCGCGTCAGGTCGCCTCCGTCTGATCTGCTCCTGGGCTTTACGATCAACCTGGGTAGGCATAACACCGCTGGCGCCAGCCGTTGAACCGCTGCGCCAGCGGGAAACACCGGTCTGCTGTGCCATCCTCAGGGGCCAGGAAATTATAAACCCAATCTCCTGTCAGGTCAAGGGTAGAATTGACACCTGCCCCATTCGGGTGTATGATTAATGGGGAAGGCGGTGCCGGTTTCCCCGGACCGCCTTGTGTTGTGTCAGGAGACTGTATCAGGAGGAGGCGCAATGTCTGCAATTATCGTCGTGGGCACGCAGTGGGGAGATGAGGGCAAGGGACGCGTGGTGGACGGGCTGGCACGCCAGGTTCACCTCGTCGCTCGTTTCAACGGTGGCGACAACGCGGGTCACACCGTAGTCGCGGAGGGACGCACGCTCAAGTTGCACCTGGTGCCTTCGGGCATTCTCCACCCGGGCCTGGTCTGTCTCATCGGCGCGGGGGTGGTGGTCAACCCACAGCGGCTGGTGACGGAGATGGACGAGTTGGCGGCGCTCGGCGTCGACGTGGGGCCGTCGCGGCTCAAGCTGAGCGCGGCCGCGCACGTCATCCTGCCCACGCACCGGGCCCTTGATGGCGCACGGGATGTGGCCCGGGGCGAGGCGTTCATCGGGACGACGCGGCGGGGCATCGGCCCCGTCTACGCCGACAAGGCGGCCCGCGTCAGTCTGCGCGCGGGTGACATGGCCAGGCCCGAACAGTTTGCCGAGCGCGTGGCCGAGAACGTTCAGGCCCACAACCACAGCCTGCAAGAGCGGTACGGCGCGGAGCCGCTCTCGCCGGAGCAGGTCGCGGCCGAGTACTGCGCGTACGCCCGACGGCTTGCACCCCACCTGGCCGATGGATCGGCTCTGGTGGGAGAGGCGCTGATATCCGGCGAGACGGTGCTCTGCGAGGGCGCCCAGGGACTGCTGCTGGACCTGGATCACGGCACCTATCCGTACGTCACTAGTTCCTCGACCGTGGCCGGTGGCGCGCTGACCGGGCTGGGTTTCGGACCCCGGCACGTCTCCCGCGTCGTCGGTGTCGCCAAGGCGTACACCACCCGGGTGGGCGCGGGCCCGTTCCCGACCGAGCTGTTGGATGAGGTCGGTGACCGGATCCGGGAGGTCGGCGACGAGTATGGGACGACGACGGGGAGGCCGCGGAGATGCGGCTGGCTCGACCTCGTCATCCTGCGCTACGCCGTGCAGGTCAACGGCCTGGATGAGTTAGCGCTGACCAAGCTGGACGTGTTGAGCGGGTTGGAGCGGCTCAAGGTCGCGGTGGCCTACGAGCGGGACGGGGAGCGGACCGGGGCTTTCCCGGCCGAGTTCGGCGTCGAATCACTGGCGCAGTGGAAACCGGTCTACGAGGAACTGCCTGGCTGGGAGGAGGACATCAGCGAGGCGCGCAGTCGCAGGGATCTGCCGCCCGCCGCGCGCGCGTACGTGGCACTGATCGAGGAGTGGGTCGGCGTGCCGGTGACGTTTATCGGCGTGGGACCGGAGCGCGAGCAGGCGATTGTATAGTCCCACCTACCCTGTGGGTTCATCGTCTTCTGTGCTCAGTATCGCTTTTACCCGCTTCTCGAATTTGCTGCGTGGGAGCATCACCCGCCGGCCGCAGGTCAGACAGCGCATGCCGATGTCCGCGCCCGTCCGGGTCACCTCCCACTCGTACCCGCCACAGGGGTGGGGCTTGCGCATGCGGACCCTGTCGCCGGCGCGTATATCCAGTGGTGTATTTCTGTTCATAATTTCACCACCCGCGGCTTCACGCGGCAGTGCTCTGCCTGGATGATCGCGACCACGTCGTCCGCGGTCTGGGCCAGTTCCCCGTCGCGATTGACGACGACGTAGTCGAACTCGGGCAACTGCCTCATCTCCTCGCGGGCGGTGGCGATCCGTTTCTCCAGTTGTTCGGGCGAATCGCCTCCCCGATCGCGCAGCCGTTGCTCCAGCTCTTTCTCCGAGGACGCGGTCAAAAAGATCAACAGCGCCTCCGGCACCAGGCGACGGACAGTGGTCGCCCCCTGGACGTCTACCCGCATGATGACGTCTTTGCCGGACGCCAGTGCCTCCCGTACCTGTTGCTTGGGGATGCCCTTGTGCTGCCCGTAGACGATCGCGTGTTCCAAGAGCTCTCCTTCCCGCTTCATCCGCAGGAACTCTTCGGTGCGGAGGAAGAAATAGTCCGCGCCGTGGACCTCACCCGGACGCGGCGCGCGGTCGGTGGCGGTGACGACGGAGTGAAGGGTACAACCACGCTCCTTCAAGCACTGGATCAGGCTGTCCTTTCCCACGCCCGCCGGGCCAGAGACGACGACCAACAGGGGCTGGGGCTCGAAACTGTACAGGTTGCGTTGCTCCACAGGTTGCTCCCACTTGCGATAAGCTGGTAAATTGGTATACTGGTATATGGGTAGGCTGGCACATTGATGGGTTAGTAAACTGGGAGGGCACTGCCCCAATCTACCAACATATCATTTCCCAGTCTACCGGTATACCACAACCGGAGGTTGACGTGCCGATCTACGAGTACCGTTGTCACGACTGCAGACGCCGTGTCTCAATTTTCTGGCGCACCTTCTCCGACGCGGAGGGTGGGGCGCTGGTCTGTCCCCGCTGTGGCGGGCCCAACCTCACCCGCCTGGTCTCCCGCGTGCGCGTCGTCCACTCCGAGGAAAGCCGCCTTGACGACGTGGCTAACTTGAGCGATCTGCCGGACTTGGACGAGAACGATCCCCGGAGTCTGGGACGCTGGATGCGCAAGATGAGCGCAGAGACCGGAGAGGACCTGGGGCCCGAGTTCGACGAAGTCGTGGGGCGGCTGGAGGCTGGCGAAAACCCAGAGGATATCGAAAAGTCCATGCCAGACCTGATGGGCGAAGGCGGCGACGATTTCGGCAGCGGCCTGGACACAGCATAAGCCGCGAAGCGTGAAACAGTTGGCCGACAGACCAAATCACGCATCACGCATCACGTTTCACGCGATTCAGCCTTCCCTGCACCACGTCTCGTATCTCGGCTTGCACCTCCTCCACCGAGCGGGCGGCGTGGATCACGGCCCATCGCTCCGGTTCCTGTTTGACCAGTTCCAGGTAGCCGGCCCGCACGCGCTGGTGGAACTCTAGCGACTCTGCGTCCAGGCGGTTCCACTCGCCCCCGCCCAACTGCCGGCGCTGCAAACCGTCCTCGGCCGGGATGTCGAGGTAGAGCGTCAGGTCGGGCGTGAGGCCACCGGTCGCGAAGCCGGTGATCCTTCGCAGCGCCTCCAGGTCGAGCCCCCGGCCGTATCCCTGGTAGGCCAAGGTGCTGTCGGCGTAGCGGTCGCTGACGACGATCTCGCCGGCCGCCAGTGCCGGCCGGACCCGCTGGGCCACGTGCTGGGCCCGTGAGGCGGAGTAGAGTAGGATCTCTGTGCGGGCGTCGATCGCGCTGTTCTCCGGGTCGTGCAGCACGGCGCGGATCTGGTCGCCGATGTCGGTGCCGCCTGGCTCACGGGTCAGCGTCACCTGGTAGCCCTGATCGCGCAACCACGCTGCCAGCAGGCGTGCCTGCGTGGTCTTGCCACTCCCTTCGGGACCTTCGAGCGTGATGAACATGCTCATCAGACATCCCATCATGGCCCGGATGGCTCCTCGCGGTATATGTACACCCGGCGGCCGGGCTCTTTTCCCCGTGACTCTGATACCAGGTCGGCGGCGCGGACCAGTTCGTGCTGGCGACGGCGGATGTACGCGCTCTGGGGGGAGAGTTCTACCTCCGGCACGCCCCCCTGCACCTGCCGAATCGCTTCCTCCGCCTCGCGCAGCGCCTGGTCCAACGAGGTGGAGGGACGGCTTTCGAGTTCGAAGACGTCGGTCAGGCAAGCCTCTATCTGCGTGACGGTGTTGGCCCTCAGGACGTAGATGGGCATCCCTCGCCGCTCTGCGTCAACGACTATACGGGGCCGCTTGCGGTAGAAGCCCTTGGTCGTGATCAATACCTGGGCCTGTCCCAGGTCTTTTGCCAGGTAAACCGGCACGTGCATGCGCTGGGCCGCCCGCTCCAGCCGGTTGCGGGCGATGCCGTAGGGAAAGATCCGCAGTGGCTCCAGTGCCTCCGAGACCACGTGCGCAGGGCTGGGAGGCACGACGCCGGGCCGCCCGCTCTCCCGTTCCTCCAGCGAGGATGGGGTGGCGTGCTCCTTGTGGATCTTCCCACTGGGGTCCCGATAGCGCAGCTCCGCCTGCAGCGGCCGGCCCCGGAGCAGCCCATCCACCGACTCGGCCACGCTGGGGTGCGTGAGGAGTCGCTGCCGGTCCTGGATCTCGATCAGCACGTCGAAGGTGGGCGGTGCGCGCCGCTCCAGGATCGTTTTCTGGGTCCCCCGGCGGCGGGCCTCCTCGTCGGACAGCGTCACGCTCTCGACGCCGCCCAGCAGGTCGGAGAGCGTGGGGTTGAGCAGGAGATTGTCCAGCGTGTTGCCGTGCGCTGTGGCGATCAACTGCACGCCCCGCTCGGCGATCGTCCGTGCCGCGTCCGCCTCAAGCTCTCGTCCGATCTCGTCGATGATGATGACCTCGGGGTTGTGGTTCTCCACCGCCTCGATCATCACCTCGTGTTGGAGCGAGGGCATCTCCACCTGCATGCGGCGGGCACGGCCGACGGCGGGGTGCGGGATGTCCCCGTCCCCGCCGATCTCGTTCGAGGTGTCCACGACGATGACGCGCTTCTTCTCCGCCAGGACCCGGGCCGCCTCCCGCAGCATCGTCGTCTTGCCCACGCCGGGCCGCCCCAGCAGGAGCACACTCTTCCCGCTCTCGATGATATCCTGAATGATGGCGATGGTGCCGTACACGGCGCGGCCCACCCGGCAGGTGAGGCCGACGATTTCACCCTTCCGGTTGCGGATCGCGGCGATGCGGTGCAGCGTGCGGGCGATGCCGGCCCGGTTGTCGGCGTCGAACTCTCCGACCCGATCTACCACGTACTGAACCTCGTCCTGGATGACCTCCGTCTCCCGCAGCACGACCTCCCCGTCGGTGTAGCGAGCCGTGGGCACCCGCCCCAGGTCCAGGATCACCTCCAGCAGTTCGTCCCGCCGGCCGATCCCCCGCAGCGCAGCCCGGATGTCATCCGGCAGGACGGACATCATGGCGTCCAGGTCATCGGTGATGTGGTTGTAGTAACTCACTTCTGCTGCAAACTCCTCCAGATCATCTCACGAACCTCTCACTCAACTGATGGCCAGCGGCAACTCGGCACAGTCGTTGGTGGCCTCGTTGATGAGCAAGAGTTTACCGCTGTCCTCATGCCCAAGTTGTTCGTTCGCGTTCAATAGCTCGATGCCGTAGACGGTTCCATCGGGGGCCATGTCCACAATCAGTTCGTCACTTACTCGAATGGTCTCCACGTCAGCCTGCTTTTCCTGGAAGCGAATATAGGCAATGTTATAACGGGGATCATATGTAAATCTCATACTGTGGCTATCACCTCATCTTCGATAGCGCCACGCTCTTCCATTCGCTCGCGGGCATGCGGGTGTAGACGAACTGACATGTCCTACTCCGTCCCCGTGATTTCTAGAAAGTACCTATGGAACCGATCGTCCTCCGTCAGTTCGGGGTGGAAGGCGGTCGCCAGCAGGTTCCCCTGCCGGACCGCCACCACCGTCTCGTCTTCCAGCCGGGCCAATACCTCTACCCCTTTCCCCACGCGCTCGATCAGTGGCGCGCGGATCAAGACGGCGTGGAAGGGCGGATCACCCAGCGCGGGTACATCCAGGTCGGCCTCGAAACTGTCCACCTGGCGCCCAAAGGCGTTGCGACGGACCGAGATGTCCATCAGTTCCAGCAAGGGTTGGCCCGGAACGCCGTCCACCACCTCTTTCGCCAGCATGATCATGCCCGCGCAGGTGCCCCAGAGGGGCCGGCCGGACCCCGCGAAGGCGCGGATCGGCTCCAGCAGGTTCCACTGTTGGGCTACCTTGCCGATCGTGGTCGATTCCCCGCCGGGGATGATCAGGCCGTCCAGCCCCTCCAGGTGCTGGGGCAGTCGCACTTCGACCGGCTCCGCACCGATGTGTGCCAGGATCTTGGCGTGCTCGCTAAAGTCACCCTGAAGTGCCAATACCCCTATTCGCATGGCCAAGCCTCGCTGGTCTCTCGATATTTCGTCTACCATCCCCGTACGGCCAACCGCTCCACCTGCGGAATCTCGCTGATGTCGATGCCGACCATCGGCTCGCCCAGGTTTCGGCTTACCTGCGCCAGGATCTGTGGATCGCTGTAATGCGTCACCGCCTGGACGATGGCGTGGGCCCGCCTGGCAGGGTCGCCGGACTTGAAGATACCGCTGCCGACGAATACACCGTCCACTCCCAGTTGCATCATCAGCGCGGCGTCGGCCGGCGTGGCGACGCCGCCGGCGGCAAAGTTGACCACCGGCATCCGGCCCAACTGTGCCGTCTCAACCACCAGGTCGTAGGGCGCGCCGATCTCTTTGGCGTAGGCCATCATCTCTTCGGGGGCCATCGTCGTCAGGCGACGGATCTCCCCCAGCACGGCCCGGGCGTGGCGCACCGCCTCGACGACGTTGCCGGTGCCGGCCTCCCCCTTCGTGCGGATCATCGCCGCTCCCTCGCCGATGCGCCGCAGCGCCTCTCCCAGGTTGCGGCAGCCGCAGACGAAGGGTACCTTGAACTGCCATTTGTCGATGTGGTGTTCCTCGTCGGCAGGGGTGAGCACCTCGCTCTCGTCGATATAGTCCGCCCCCAGTGCCTCGAGGATCTGCGCCTCGACAAAGTGGCCGATGCGGCACTTGGCCATGACCGGGATGGAGACCGCCTCCATGATCTCTAGGATCTTTTCCGGGTCGGCCATGCGGGCCACGCCGCCCTGGGCGCGGATGTCCGCCGGGATCCGTTCCAGCGCCATCACCGCGCACGCTCCCGCCTCCTCGGCGATGCGCGCCTGCTCGGCGCTGGTGACGTCCATGATCACGCCGCCTTTGAGCATCTGCGCCAGGCCGCGTTTGACTTTCTCGGTACTAACTTGCTTATCCAACGCAATAACCTCCATCATAGTCCCAAACCCGTTCCGTGGGTTTCCAGATTTCCGTGTATTCTACCGCCGATTGGACGAACCGTCAAAGCCACTCTGGTTTCACTTGCCCGTCTCACCTCCCTTCGATGACCATCCGATGATCCACGGCCTCACCGCTGCCCGACCAGGTCGTCCCATTCCTAGCTTCTCCGTTCAGTGCCTTCACACGATTGGGCCGGCAGCCACCTGCTCGTCCGATGCAGCCGCTGGCCGGCGCAGCAGGCGGCTCAAGGCGGCGGTGATCGTCGCGATCCCCTGTTCGATGGCTGCCTCGTCAGGCACGCTAAAGTTGAGCCGGCAGACGTTGCCAGGACCGCCGGCGGGGTACATGAGCGAGCCCGGCAGGAAGACGACGCCCTGCTGGCCCGTCTCGACCAGCAGGTCGTGCGCGTCCACCTGCTCTGGCAGGCGCAGCCACAGAAACATCCCCCCTTCCGGAACCGCCCAGTGCACGTCGGACAGCCGGTGACGCCGAAGCGCTGCGTCCATGGCCTGGCACCGGGCGCTGTAGGTGGCGCGTGCCGACCTGATCTGGTCCTCCAGCCATCCCTGCCGGGCGAACTCGACCACCAGGTGCTGGCCGATGGTGTTCGGCTGCAGTTCCGTCACCCGGTTGAGCAGGACGGCCCGCTCGACCAGGGGGCCAGGAGCCGCCAGCCAGCCCACGCGCAGGCCAGGCGCCAGGCTCTTGGAGAACGTGCTCAGGTAGAGCACGTGTCCGTGCCGGTCGAGCGCCTTGATGGGGGGCGGGGGCGGCTGGTGAAAGTGCAAGTCGCCGAAGGGGTCGTCCTCAACGATCGGGACCTGATACCGTTGGGCCAGCGCCAGGAGCCGCTCACGCCGCTCCAGGCTCATCGTCGCGCCGGTGGGGTTCTGGTAGGTGGGGACCGTGTAGATGAATCGAGGGTGATAGCGGGCCAGCAGAAATTCTACCCGCTCGACGTCCATCCCTTCTTCGTCCACTGGAATGGTGATCAGGCGCACGCCCCAACTCTGGAAGCACTGCAGCGCGCCATAGTACGTGGGGACCTCGACCAGCACCGCGTCCCCCGGCTCGGCCAGCAGGCGGAGCACCATGTCCAGCCCGTGCTGGGAGCCGCTGGCGACCACCACCCCCTCCGGGCTGACCGTCGCTCCGCGCTCACGCATCTGAGCCGCGATCACCTCCCGCACGGCCGCCGTTCCCTGCACCGGGCACACGCCCACGGCGGCCGTCCCCATCCGCCCGATGATCGCCTCCCATGCCTGCTGGAGCCGCCCTGGCGATAGCAGCGTGGGATCGGGCAGGCCCAGGGCCAGCGAGATGACGCCCGGCTGGGCGCTCAGGCGATGGAGCGTGAGCAACTCGGGGGATTGCGCGTGCTGGGCAAGACGTCGTCCCTGGCCACTGAAGTGGGCCGACCAGGCGATGGGGTGGGCGTCGATCCAGGCTGCCCCCTCGACGACGATGGTGCCCCGACCGACGTACCCCTTCACCAGCCCATCCGCCTCCAACTCGTCGTAGGCGTTCACCACCGTCGCCCGGGATATCCCCAGCGACCGGGCCAGCGCCCGCTCGGGCGGCAATTGGGTGCCGGCGGGCAGGTCGCCGTGCAGGATCTGCTCGCGCAGTTGGTTCCGGATCTGCACGTATACCGGCAATTTGTTCGTTGCATCCAGTTGGAGGCGCATCTCTTTCCCTCTATTGGACTGCTCCAAATGCATTATATTCGTATTTTCGTGTTTGTAAAGGGCCAATTGGACTATTTTTCATCAGTCCAATCAAGGTGGCTTGCCCAGTTATCCAACCAGCGTGCCACCCGCTCTGCCATCCCATCCCGGTTCCCGGCTGTCACCTCC
>DATKTN010000211.1:0-19676 GCA_035531135.1 Anaerolineae bacterium | reverse complement strand
CATCGGATAGGTGGCGATGGCCCCACAGCGCAGCTTATAGATCTCTGGCATCTGGGGCAGCCCCGGGTCCTTGGCGATGCCGCGCAGGTTACAGCCGTTGGCCGGGCGTTCGTCGGCCAGGAGCTTGCGCGCCTCAGCCATCCATTGATTGAGGAGTTCGGCCGTGTGGGTCGCCTCGGGCCGCAACGGCTCGACCGGCAGCGGCGGCTTGCCCACCTGCTGCGGATCGGTCTCGGTCAGGCCGTCGTACAGCCCCTCCCCCCGCAGCACCAACATGAAGCGGTACTCCTTGACCGGCTCGACGAACGTCTCCACGCCCGGCAGGCGAATCTGGCGCAGCTTCTCACACAGTCGGGCGCCCACCTCCGTCGGGATACGGCCCGCCCGGCGGTCGGTGATCAGGCCCGTCTCGGGGTCGAGCGTGCAAAAGTTGCCGCGCGCCGCGAGATCGTCGGGCTGCAGATCAAAACCGATGCCCAGCGCCTCCAGCACACCGCGCCCGATCTCGTTCCGCAGCGGGTCGTAGCCAAAGAGGGACAGGTGCCCAGGCCCACTGCCCGGGGAGATGCCCGGCGCGACGGGCGTGCTCAACCCACAGATGGAGCGTGCCGCCAGCGCGTCCAGGTTGGGCGTGCGCGCCGCCTCCAGCTCTGTAGGCCCGTCAGGCGTCATGGGCAGCCCACCCAACCCATCCAGCACGAGCAAGAGGATCTTGGTCTGGCCCGCGATCGCCAGCTCACGCATCAAACTCAGGTCAGCCATCGTTGCTCCCTTTGAAGGGTATGAGAACCCATCTGAAAGCACATAAGTAGACAAGGGTCGTGTACCCTTGTCTACTTGTCGCCTCGTTTTGCTACGTGCTTCCTATCGGATCGCCATCTCTGTCTGCTTGTCGAAGGCGTGCATGCGATCCATGTTGAACGAGACCTGCACCGTGTTTCCCACCCGTGCCCCCGTGCGCGGGTCGAAGCGGCCGAGGAACTGGGTCCGCTCCGTCACCAGATAGACGATGATCTCGTTACCCATCAGCTCGGTCACGTCCACCTTGGCATCCACCGACGCACTCGAGAAGCCCGGCGGGGCGTACTCGGGGTCATGCGTGTCCTCGGGGCGGACACCAAAGATGATCTCCTTGCCCAGGTGCTGGCGGAAGGTGCTCGCCTTGTCCTCGGGGATCTCCAGCAGGTAATCCCCGCAGTCCATGGCCACCTTGCCATCCCGCTCCACCACCGTGGCGTCCAAAAAGTTCATGGCAGGGCTGCCGATGAAGCCAGCGACAAAGATGTTGTTGGGGGTGTCGTAGAGTACCTGCGGGCTATCCACCTGCTGCAAGATCCCGTCCCTCATCACGGCGATGCGGGTGCCCATCGTCATGGCCTCGACCTGGTCATGGGTCACGTAGATAAAGGTCGTCCCCAGTCGCTGATGGAGCTTGCTGATCTCGGCGCGGGCCTGCACGCGCAGTTTGGCATCCAGGTTGGAGAGTGGCTCGTCCATCAGGAACACGTATGGTTCGCGGACGATGGCCCGGCCCACCGCCACACGCTGTCGCTGACCGCCCGACAGTTGCTTGGGCTTGCGGTCCAGCAGCTCCTCGATGCCCAGGATCTTGGCGGCCTCGTGCACGCGCCGTTCGATCTCCTTCTTGGGCGTCTTGCGCAGCTTTAGGCCGAACGCCATATTGTCGTAGACCGACATGTGGGGGTACAGCGCGTAGGACTGGAAGACCATCGCGATGTCCCGGTCCTTGGGCGGCACATCGTTGACCAGCCGGTCACCGATGTAGATGTCGCCCTCCGTGACCTCCTCCAGGCCTGCCAGCAGGCGCAGGGACGTGGTCTTGCCGCAGCCCGAGGGGCCAACAAAGACTAGGAACTCTTTGTCGGGGATCTGGATGTCGAGGTCGCTGACCGCGACGACGTCACCGAACTCTTTGCTCACATGCTCATACGTTACGCTTGCCATGCTACGGTTCTCCTTTCAATTGATGTGATCTTGCGATTGCTGGTTCCAGCATATCCTCTTCTGAGAAAACTATGCCAGGACGATCCGCACGCCTGACTCGCTCAGGTCCCACAGGAACGACGAGGGGGCCTCGCGGGCAGTGACGACGACGTCTGCGTCGGAAGCAGGGCCGATGTACGCAGCCGCCACCCGCCCCACCCGCCCAGCCGGCACCAGGACGACGACCTGAGACCCGATATCCAACAACGTCCGCGCGATCTCCGCCTGCGGAAGGCTGTCGTCGGTCAGGCCTCCCACAACGCTGATGCCACCCAACTCCATGATCACGTGGTCGGCCCGCAGGCTGGAAAACGCTGCCATGGCCAGTTGGCCCACCAACCCCAGGTCATGCCCTTCGGCTTGACCGCCCGTGACGATCAGCGTGTGCGGTGTGTGGACGGCGACCCAGTGGGCCACCTCGAGACCACTGGTGACGATGGTCAGGCGCGAGCGCCCGGTCAGACAGCGTGCTACCGCTAACGTGAGCCGTCCCGGGCCCAGGAAGACCGTCTCACCATCGGCGATCGCCTCAGCCACGGCCTGGCCGATGCGGGCCTCGGGGGTCCCGGGCAGGGCACAGGCGCTGGCTAGCGAACCGTCCTCGACAGCGACGGCCCCGCCGTGCACGCGCCGCACCTTCCCCTGCGCTTCCAGCGTCTTTAGGTCCCGCCGGATCGTCGCAGCGTGCACGCCGAATCGGTCTATCAACTCCGCCACACGAGCAGCGCCATCCTGCGCCACCATCCGGGCGATGGCGGCGCGCCTCTCGGCAGTCAGGGCGGGCAACGGACGCTGGTTCACAGTTGCCATTTTATCACATTGTGCGCGATTTGTCAATACCATGCGCGCGATTCTGCGCGATTTAAGGCCTAAACGCGCACTTTGGTGCACGTAGGCGTCCAGGACAATCACACCAAGCCAAGGTGCCTGGCACCTCCCGACCGGGTCTCGAAAGACCGCAACCTGGCTCCTGAGGGCGAAAACCACGCCATTCCTGACGAACTCTGACCTTATTTCGCCCCAACTCGTCATTCTGAGCGACCGGAGGAGCTTGTCCTGAGCGGAGCCGAAGGAAGCCAAGAATCTGCCGCTTCGCGCTGAGCGCACGAGTTTCCTCGTCGCTGCGCTCCGTTGACTTTTCATACACCCGGTGTTATCATACCCCCACGTGGGGAAACGGGCCTGGTGGGCCGGGTTATGGAGGTAACCATAATGCACGTCCTCATTTTCGCGCCGACCCTGAGCGCTGGGGAGGAGATGCAGGCCACACTCGGTGACACAGCGGACCGATACACCGTTGCTGCCATCTGGCCGGACGTCCTGGCTTCCGTCAAAAATGACCCTCCCGACCTGATCCTGGTTGAGCGCGCGGCCCTGGCTCGGCTCGAACCCACCACCCTGCTTAACCTGACAGAGCCTGGTTGCTGGCCCCCCTTGATGTTCGTAGATGTGCCGGCCACCTATGCCAGCGCTGGAATCGTGCTGACCAAACGGCTCACCCAAACACCACCCCCAACTTATCAAATTGGGGAACTCTGCATCGATACCCGCAAGAAGCGGGCAGGGATTGGCGAGCGCTGGGTCACCTTGCCTCCCCTGCAGTACCGTCTGCTGTTGACACTGGCCAAACGAGCCGGCGAAGTCGTCAGCTACCGGGATCTGCTCCGCGCGGTTTGGGGGTACGATGGGGACGACAACGAAGCCCGCGAGTTGCTCAAGGTCCACATCCGCCAGATCCGCCGCCGCCTGGGGCTGGACCCGGAAGAACACCCCTACATCCGCTCGGTGCGCGGCTTTGGGTACATGCTCGCTCCACCCGAAGAGGATTGAGCAACGATTGCCTGCCCGTTGAGTCGTGGAATATGCATTCGTGCCCTGACGCAGGTGTGCGAGGGACAACCGCCGGAACCCAGGAGGGAGAACTATGCATCAGAGCGAACCTTGCGCCGACGCCCACGGCCTGCTGCGCGAACTGGGCCTGAAGGAGGGGATAGCCATCGGGCTGGGCACGATGATCGGCGCCGGCATCTTTGTGCTCTCAGCCCTCGCCGCCGAACGGGCTGGCCCGGCATCCGCCATATCTTACGTCCTCGCCGGCGCCATCTGCCTCCCGATCGCGCTCGTCGTGTCGGAACTGGCGACGGGGATGCCCAGGGCCGGTGGCAGTTATACCTTTATCACCCAGGCATTGGGGCCCCTGGCCGGGTCCATCGTGGGGCCGGGCAACTGGCTGGGTCTGACCTTTGCGACGGGCTTCTACCTGCTCGCCTTCGGCGAGTATCTCTCCTTGATCGTACCCATACCACCGTGGGCCGGCTCCCTGCTGGCCGGGCTCCTGTTCAGCGGTTTGAACTACCGGGGGGCCAAAGTCACCGGAAGTATCCAGAACCTGGTGGTTGTGGTGCTGGTGGCGATCCTGATCTTGTTCGTCATCGTCGGCTTCATCAACGTCGACCCGGCGTTGTATCAGCCTCTCGCCCCCCAGGGCTGGGGAGCCGTCGTAGGTCTCGTCGGTCTGATCATTGTCTCTTTCACCGGGTTCGAAAAGATCTCCACGGTAGCCGAGGAGATGAGGCAGCCCGAGCGCAACTTGCCGCTGGCCATCGTCGGTTCGGTGATTATGGCCACGACCCTCTACGCCTTG
Organism: Anaerolineae bacterium; assembly: GCA_035531135.1. Taxonomy (GTDB): domain Bacteria; phylum Chloroflexota; class Anaerolineae; order B4-G1; family B4-G1; genus DATKTN01. The sequence goes on along the minus strand of DATKTN010000211.1, from coordinate 15,028 downwards.
ATCTTGCTCGTGATGACCGGCATCTTTCCCTACACGGAACTGGGCCAACGGGAGGCCCCGCTGGTAGAAGCCGCCGGTCACGTCGCCGGGCCAGTCGGCACGGGCGTGATGCTGGCGGCCGCATTGTTGGCCACCTTGTCTTCGGCCAACGCGGCCATCCTGGCCTCTTCGCGCATCAGTTACGGCATGGGGCGTGACCGCGTGTTGCCTGGCTGGTTCAGCTACATCCATCCCGGACACAGCACCCCCTCACACGCCATACTCGTCACCGGTGGCCTGGCCATGCTGCTCTCGCTGACCGGCCAGGCCGAGACACTGGCAGAGATCTCCAGCGCGCTCTTTATGGTCTCCTATGCCCTGCTCTGCCTCTCGGTGATCGTCATGCGCGGTTCCCGTCCACGCTGGTATCGGCCCTCCTTTCGCGTGCCGTTTTACCCGGTGCTGCCCGCAGTGGCGGGCCTTCTCTGCCTGGCGGTCATCCTCACCATGGCCCCCGAGTCACGCACGGCGGGGTTGGGACTGGTGGGGATCAGCCTGGTGTGGTACCTGGTCTGGGTACGACGACAGGCCACAGTCATCGGCGAGTTCGGGCCGCTCTGGGAACGAGAGCGCCCCCTCGAGGGGATGATCGAGGCTGCGCAGGCGGTGACGCGGGCCGACGGGCACGATATCCTCATCCCCCTCTTGCCTGCCACCAAGACGGAGCCTCTCCTGAACCTGGCCGCTGCGCTGGCGCAAGCCGACGACCGGCGCGTCATCGTCGCGCTGGAGGTCATCGTCGTCCCTCCGCAGACGCCGCTGGAATCTTCTGAGGCATACCTGGCTCGACGCAGCACGACGCTGGGGGATACGCCGCTGGGGCGGATCGCCCAGCAGGGTGCAGCTATAGGCGTCCCTGTCCGGCCTATGTGCCGGGCTGCGCACGCCGTTGCCTCGGGCGTCCTGGCTGTAGCCGAGGCACGCCCGACGATCGGGCTGATTCTCCTCAGTTGGCACGGGCCTCTCTCGGCCGGCCGGATCTATGGCAGCCCCAGCAAGGCCGTGCTGGAGGAGGCCCACTGTGACGTCGCGGTGTTGCGCGAGCGCGGCCTGGGCGAGGTGCGGCGGGTGCTCGTGCCGGCCGGTGGCGGCCCCCACGCACGCCTGGGGCTGCGGCTCGCCGCCGACATCGCGCGCAGCGACGAGGCCGAGCTGACAGTGCTGCGCGTCGCCCGACCGGCCGACGATCTCGACGTGGAGGCCGAAATGCGCGGCCTGCGCCGCCTGGCGGACGAGGTCCTCGGTGGCCCAGACCCTCGGGTGCGAACACGCGTCGTGTGCCACGACGCGGTCGTAGAGGGCATTCTCGCAGAGGCGCGGAAGGGCGGATATGATCTCCTGGTCATCGGTGCTTCCAACGAGTGGGCGGTCAAGAGCCTCCTCGTCGGCGCTGTCCCCGACGCCATAGCCGACCGGGCCCCCTGCTCGGTGTTGATGGTGCGGCGCTACGAGCCTACCGGCATCTCCACCGTCCGCCGGGTGGTGCGGAGCATCAAGGGATGGTGACCATGGCCAAAAAACGACTGGTTCGCACCTGAACGACGAGCGATGAACGAAAGTCGCACCATCGGTCCCGACGCAGTTCCATACCGGGTGCTGGTGGCGCTGCACGACGAGCACAATCTGTGTCCCCTGCTGCGCTTGGCCTGTGCGCTGGCACGCGCCCACGGCGGCGAGGTGCACCTGCTCACAGTGACGCCCAGTGGCGCGCGACCCTCCTGGCTGAAGCTGACCGATGACTGTCACGACGTCCCCGTGACCATCGCCGTCCGGTCCGGTAAGAACGTCAGCGAGGTCACCCTGCAAGAGTTTCGGCAGCTCAAACCCGACACGCTGATTCTCGGCTGGAGCGGCCACCCCAACCACGGGCGCTACTTCCTGGGCCGCACGCTCGACCCGGTGATCCAGCGGGCATCTTGCGACGTGGTGGTCCTGCGCGGTGAGTGCGTGGATGATCCACAGCAGATCCTCATCCCCGTGGTGGGTGGGCCCAACGCGCCGCGCGCCTTCTACATCGCCCACGCGCTCGCGCCCCAGGCCGGGCTCACCGCGCTCTACGTCGCGCCGGAACGATACGGCCCACCGGAGGTGCGGTTAGGCCAGGACGTGCTCGACGCGCTGATGAAGGATCTGCACACCCCCTCTCACGTCCACACCCGCGTCGTCCAGAGCGAAAGCCCTGTGGAGGGCATCCTGGACGAGGCCGCGCGGGAGTACGATGTGCTGATCCTGGGGGCGAGCGGTGGAGGCGTGGTGGATCGCTTCCTCGTCGGCGACATCCCCCAGGCGATCCTGTTGAACTCCCCCATCCCGGTGATGGTGGTGCGCTATCGCCTCACAACCATGCGCTCGTTCGTGCAGCGCATGTGGACACACGTCTTCGGGTTGGTACCCACGCTCACAGTCCAAGAGCAGGCCAGGGTCTACAAGGCCGTGCGGCGTGGGTCGCAGCCGAGCGCCGACTTTTTCGTGTTGATCACGCTGGCCGCGGCGATTGCCTCGCTGGGACTGCTGCTCAACAGTCCCGCCGTGATCATCGGAGCGATGTTGGTCGCGCCGCTGATGACCGCCATTCTGGGGATGGGCCTGAGCATCGTGAAGGGAGACCAGCGTTTTTTCTGGCGCGCGCTGAGCACGACCGTGCGCGGCGTGCTCCTGGCGATATTGACTGGATTTGCGGTTGGGATGGCGGTGCCGGGGGCATCGGCCACACAAGAGATCCTGAGCCGCGCCAATCCGACGCTTTTGGACCTGGGCGTGGCGCTGATCTCGGGTGCAGCGGCCGCCTACGCCGTCAGCCGCCGGGACGTCTCCGCTGCGCTGGCCGGCGTGGCGATCGCCGCCGCGTTGGCCCCGCCGCTCACGACCGTGGGGATCGGGCTCAGGTTACAACGGTGGTGGATCGCCGGAGGTGCATTGCTGCTCTTCCTGACAAACATGGTCTCGATTGTGGCCTCCGGTGGCCTCACGTTCTTTCTGCTGGGGTTCCGCCCCGAGCCGGATCAACCCGGCCGGGCCGCGATCCTGCGGCGGGGCCTGCGCAGCGTCGCGGTGCTCCTCTTGCTGGTGACGATCCCCCTGGGCGCGCTCACCAGCCGGTCACTGCGGGAAGCGCGTCTCCACCAGTCGATCGAATCGGCCCTGCTTGCGGACCTGGGCCAGGTGCCAGGGGCCGAGCTGGTGCGCTGGCAGATCGCAGGCGAGGACGACAGCGGTGCCCTGCAGCTTGACGTCACCATTCGCGTGCCCCGGACGCTGGCCTACGAGGACGCGCGTGACTTCCAGGAACAACTGGCCAGGGATTTGAGCCGTCCAGTAGCGCTTTCGCTTTACATCGTGCCGACGACGCGGCTGCAAGCCTACGTCCCACCCACGCCCACGCCGACGGGCGTCCCCACTGCCACGCCGACGGCCACACCGACCGAGACACCGACCCCCTCGCCCACACCGACGCTCACGCCGACCTCGACACCCACACCGCCACCGACCTCCACACCCACAGCCACGCCCACGCCCACGCCCACGCCCTGGGTGCTCGTCGTGACCCGGGTGGAGGCAGGGGGTTTGCGGGTGCGGTATTCGCCGGGCGGCGTCGTGGTGGGCCACCTGCGGGAGGGGACAGCGGTTGTCGTGACGAACGGTCCTGTGACGCTGATGGGCCAGACGTGGTACCGGGTGTTCTCGGCCGCGGACCAGATGGAAGGCTGGGTGGCAGGGGATTACCTCTCGGGAGGAAAGTAGTCGACCTGGAATTTCTCGGTCCATTGTAACAGATTCGTAACTCAACAGTGACGCACCATGTGCTACAATCAGCCACAGATCCTCTTTTCGATGGGACGATACAGCGGGGGAACCTGTGGCGTTTTATACCATCAACGGCCAGCAAATCTATGCCACTGAGGAAGGCCACCCCAACCGCCAGGTGGCGCTCTTGATCCACGGCTGGTCAAGCTCGTGGTATGCGATGTCCCCCTTGCTCGGTCTGGTCAGCCAACGCTTCCGGGCAATTTCCATCGACCTGCCCGGCTACGGCAAATCGCCGCCTCTGCCCAACCGCACGACGATCCCCGCCTATGCAGATCTGCTGGCTGATCTCATCGAGGAAGTGACCGATGGCCCGGTGGTGCTCATAGGTCACTCGATGGGGGGCATGACCGGCCTGACGCTGGCGCTGCGCTACCCCGCCCTGATCGAGCGTATGGTCCTGATCGCCCCCACTATCAGCGGGCACCTATCTCGGACCATTAACCTGATGATCTCGCCGATCACACTTCTGGAACGTTTTGGATTGGGCAGTCTGATCGTGTCCGCCGCCGAACGGATGTTTGTAGGAATCACGGACCGCATGATGCGCCCGGTCTCCTTCGCTGAACGCACCGGGATCACCGAGGAGGACTATAAGCGGTTGCGGACCGACGCTCGCCAGCCAGGCCAGGGCCGGGCGCGAGCCGAATGCTTCCTCGCCATGCGCGAGAACGACCTGCGCGGCCGCCTGCACCAGGTCGAAACTCCCTCGCTGGTTCTGTGGGGGGCGGAAGACAACACGGTCCCCCTGCGAGACGCCGGTGTGGTGGCCGATGAATGGCCCGAGGCCGACCTGCGCATCATCCCCAAGGCCGGACACTGGCCCCACTTTGAGGCACCGGACATCACCCGCCGCCAGATCGCCTCCTTCCTCGGACTGCCGCTGTTCAGCGATGACCTCCACACGCCCGTGGGCGACGAGGAATTCATGAGGATCCGGGAGGTGGCCCAGTTCCTGGCCCACTCTGACGTTGGGAGCAACCTGAACCTGCCGCAGCGCACCCGGCTGGCAGCCCAGTGCCGACAGCGGGTTTATCCTCCCCACACCAACATCGTCAGTGCCGACGAGGCTGGCAGCGAGTTATACATCGTACAGGGCGGCACAGTTGAGGTGTGGAGCGACCCCGAGAATCCCGGACGGGCGTCCGGGAAATCGCGCTGCGTGGCAACCTTGAGGCCCGGGCAGATCACAGGGGAACTCGCCATGCTGGACCAGGGGCTGCGCAGCGCTGACCTGATCGCCGGCCCGGAAGGAGCCACGATATTGGCGTTGGAGCGGCAGCGGCTGCTGGCGCTGTGCGAGGACGACGCCGTGTTGGGCACCCGGCTGCTGTGGAACATCGCCACGGCAATGTCCCAGCGGGTGCGTTTTATCCTGTGGCAGCTTGAGCGCGCAGCGCAGCGGCAGACCGCGCAGCCCATAGGTGGCTAACACTCTTACCACGACGCCGACAGGTTAGCGCTTCCATCCACGTCCTATGGCCTGCGCCCAGGCAGCGGACAACAGGTCCGTTCTGGGGCAAGCCACCTTCCCGAAAGTTTGCACGAGCGACCCGGCCGACATTCCGGCGCTTCTCGACGATATCTCCGGCATTGCTGATCGCTGTTTTAGCTTCCGGGAAGGTTTGCCCCCGCGACGCCCACCGTTGACGACTATGCTGCGTTCGGTTATAATAGCCGTTGCTGGTGCAGATACGGGACGAAGCACACAGAAACGGCTAAGGGGCACGATGGGACTCCGCAGACATATCCGAACTGGCCTCAAGTGGCTAAAGCCTGGCATGGGGGTCAAGCGCTGGCTGCTGCTCCTGGCGTGCGGCATCGCACTCCTGAGCCTGGGCTTTAGTTTTCTGCTTCGACATCTGTATCCCCTGCCGGACGTCTTTTACTACATCACCTTCCAGTTCATCCCACGCGGCCTGCGGGCCGGGCTCTTTATGCTGGCCGGCGTGGCCGCGCTGGTGATCGCGCTGCTCGGCCTCAACCGGGCACTGCTCGCGCCCTTCATCGAAGCTGATCCGGAGACGTTGGTGGACGCCGTGTATCGCTATCGCCAGCGGGAGCGCGGTCCCAAGGTCGTCGCCATCGGCGGAGGACACGGCCTTTCCGTCCTCCTGCGCGGTCTCAAACGGCACACCTCCAACGTCACCGCCATCGTCACCGTCGCCGACGACGGGGGCAGTTCGGGACGGCTGCGACGCGAGCTGGGCGTGTTGCCGCCGGGTGACATCCGCAATTGCATCGCCGCGCTGGCCGACGACGAGGCGCTGATGACCCAGTTGTTCCAGTATCGCTTTGGCAACGGCAAAGGGCTCAATGGCCACAGCTTTGGCAACCTCTTTATCACCGCAATGGCGCAGGTGACCGGGAGCTTTGACCGGGCGATCGTGGAGTCAGGACGGGTATTGGCGGTCCAGGGCCGCGTGCTGCCCAGCACGTTGTGCGACGTAACACTGACAGCCGATCTGCGGGCAGAGCCAGTCGGGGTCAGCCGCGTGGCCGGCGAGTCGAGCATCACCGAGGCGTGCGGAACCATCGAACGGGTCTACCTGGAGCCCAACGACGCCCCAGCGTACCCCGAGGCAGTACGGGCGCTGCTGGAGGCGGACCTGATCGTGGCCGGCCCTGGCAGCCTCTGTACCAGCGTCCTCCCCAATCTGCTCGTGCCGGACGTGGCACGGGCGGTCACGGCCAGCCGGGCACTCAAGGTATACGTCTGCAACGTCGCCACCCAGCGCGGCGAGACAGATGGATACAACACAGGCGATCACGTCACCATGTTGGAGACACACCTGGGAGCCGGTTTCTTCCCGGTCGTGCTCGCCAACGACAACCTGGACGTGGACTTTGACGCCCCCCCCGGCGTCGAGCTGGTGGTGGTGGACTTTCCACCCGGCGCAGCGTACCGGGTGATCACCAGAGATCTGGTCGATCGCGCTCGCCCCTGGCGACACGACAGCGACAAGCTGGCGCGAGCGTTGTTGAACTTGCTGTAGGTACAGCTCAAATTCTACACATTTCCCAGTGAAAGGAGTAAGACAATGGCAGCGAAAGTCGGTATCAACGGTTTCGGACGCATCGGACGGCAGGTCCTCAAGGCGCTGAAGGAGAACTATCGCGACGATTTCGACGTCGTCGCCATCAACGATCTCTTCGACACCAAGACCAACGCCCACCTGTTCAAGTACGATTCCAACTTTGGCATGTATGATGGCACCGTCGAGGTGGTCGGGGACGACATCGTCGTGGACGGTGACCGCATCAAGGTTTTCGCCGAGCGCGACCCGGCGAAACTGCCCTGGGGCGACCTGGGCGTCGAGATCGTGGTCGAATCCACCGGCGTCTTCCGCGACGGGAAGAAGGCAGCCGCTCACGTCAGCGCCGGGGCCAAGAAAGTCATCATCAGCGCCCCAGCCAAGCCGGCCGACAGCGTGGACCTGACCATCGTGCTCGGCGTGAACGACGAGATGTACGACCCGGCCCAACACCACATCCTGTCCAACGCCTCCTGCACGACCAACTGCCTGGCCCCCGCCACCAAGGTCGTCTTTGACAACTTTGGCATCGTCAAGGGGCTGATGACCACCATCCACTCCTACACCAACGACCAGAATGTCCTGGACTTTGCCCACAAGGACCTGCGGCGCGCCCGGGCGGCAGCCCTGAACATCATCCCCACCACGACCGGCGCGGCCAAGGCGCTGGCGCTCGTCATCCCCGAGCTGAAGGGCAAGTTCGACGGCTTTGCACTGCGCGTGCCCACCCCGACCGTCTCAATCGTCGACTTTGTCGCCGTGTTGGAGAAGGATGCTACCGTCGAGGAGGTCAACGCCGCCTTCAAAGTCGCCGCCGAAGGACCGATGAAGGGCATCCTGGGCTTCTCCGACGAGCCACTCGTCTCCATGGACTACAAGGGCGACCCGCGCTCCAGCATCGTCGACGGGCTGTCCACGATGATGATCGCCGGCAACATGGTCAAGGTCGTGGCGTGGTACGACAACGAGTGGGCCTACTCGGTGCGCGTCTGCGACCTGGCGAAGCTGATGGCGGACAAGGGGCTCTAGAATTTAATGAACAAGAAAACCATCCGAGATATTGACGTACAGGGCAAGCGCGTGCTCGTGCGCGTGGACTTTAACGTGCCGCTCAAGGACGGCGCGGTGGCCGACGACACCCGTATCCAGGCCGCGCTGCCCACGCTGGAATACCTGCTGGAGCACGGCGCAGCGCTGATCCTGTGCTCGCACCTGGGCCGGCCCAAGGGGAAAGTCGTGCCGGAGCTAAAGATGGACCCGGTGGCGGAGCGATTGTCGGACCTGCTGGGCGTTCCGGTCACCAAGCTCGACGACTGTGTTGGCCCGGAGGTCGAGGCGAAGGCCGCAGCCATGCAGCCCGGCGACGTCATCCTGCTGGAGAACACCCGCTTCCATCCAGAGGAGAAGGCCAACGACCCCGAGTTCGCTCGACAACTGGCCGGGCTGGCCGAGGTATACGTCGACGACGCCTTCGGCTCGGCGCACCGCGCGCACAGTTCGACCGAGGGAGTGGCGCACTATCTGCCGGCCGTGGCCGGCTTCCTGATGGAGAAGGAGCTCGAGTTCCTCGGCCGGGCGACCGAGAACCCGGAGCATCCCTACGTCGCCATCCTGGGCGGGGCCAAGATATCCGACAAGATCGGCGTCATCGAGAGCCTGCTGCAGCAATGCGACCGGCTGCTCGTCGGCGGCGGGATGGCCAACACCTTCTTCAAGGGCATGGGGTTCGAGGTGGGCGACAGCCTGGTTGAGGAAGACGCGGTGTCGACGGCCAAGTCACTCCTGGATCACGCCGCTGGCCAGTTGATCCTGCCCGTGGACGTGGTCGTCGCCGACGCGTTCGACAACGACGCCGACACCCAGGTCGTGGCCCCGAACGAGGTCACTGCCGGCTGGCGCATCCTCGACATCGGCCCCAAGACGATCGCCACGTTCGAATCGGCGCTGAGCGGGGCCAAGACGGTCGTGTGGAACGGGCCGCTGGGCGTGTTTGAGATGCCCAACTTTGCGCAGGGCACGTTCGCCGTGGCCCAGTTGCTCGCCGGTTTGGACGCGGTGACGGTCATCGGCGGCGGCGACTCGGCGGCAGCGGTGCGCCAGGCGGGCCTGGTGGACAAGATGACCCACGTCTCGACCGGCGGCGGGGCCAGCCTGGAATTCCTGGAAGGCAAGACGCTGCCCGGCGTGGCCGTCTTGGCGGACAAGTAGGAGGAGCCATGCGCACACCATTCATCGCCGGCAACTGGAAGATGCACAAGACTATCGAGGAGGCGGTCGCGCTGGTCCGGGAACTCTGCGGCGCGCTGGAGGGCGTCGCCGGCTGTGACGTGGCCGTCTGTCCCCCCTTCCCGGCGCTGGCCGCCGTGCGCGAGGCCCTGGCCGGTTCGGCCATCGGGCTGGGCGCGCAGAACATGCACTGGGAGGAGCAGGGGGCTTTTACCGGCGCGGTGAGCCCGCTCATGCTCCAGGGCCTGTGCGACTATGTCATCATCGGCCACTCGGAGCGCCGGAACCTCTTTGGCGAGACCGACGAGATGGTCAACAAGAAACTGCACGCCGCGCTGGCCCACGGGCTCAAGCCCATCCTGTGCGTGGGCGAGAACCTCCACCAGAACCAGGCCGGGGAGACGGAACCGTTCGTCGGCGGCCAGGTACGCGCCGCTTTCGCGGGCATCGCCGCCGAGCAGGCCCGGGTCATCACGGTGGCCTACGAACCGATCTGGGCCATCGGCACGGGGGTGCCGGCAACCGGAGAGGGAGCCAACGCCATCGTCGGGGGGACGGTGCGCGGGACGCTGGCCGCGCTATACGGCGATGACCTGGCAGTTGGTCTGCGCATCCAGTACGGCGGGAGCGCCAAACCCGCCAACATCGCCGAGTTCATGGCGCAGCCAGAGATCGACGGCGCGCTCGTAGGCGGGGCAAGCCTGCGCGCTGCGGACTTTGCCGCAATCGTGCGCATCGGGCTGGAGGCCAAGCACCAGTAGCACCTCCCGATCCCAACGAGATGAACTGGACGCCACTCCTCTGGCTGGCGGTGACTCTGGCGCTCCTGCTGCTCGTCGAGCGCTGGATTCACCGCCATCTGCAGGGGGTCATGCTGCTGCTCACCGGTGACTCCCAGGTCGCGGTGTTGCTGTACGCACTGCCCCTGCTGCCGGGCATTATCCTGCACGAGTTGAGCCACGCGCTGGCAGCGATCCTGCTGGGGGTGCGGGTGGGCCGCATGTCCATCCGGCCCCAATTGTCCGGGCGGCGCGTCCAGCTCGGTTTCGTTCCCGTCGAGAAAACCGACGTCGTGCGGGCCAGCCTGATTGGGCTGGCCCCGCTCCTGGCAGCAAGCGGTGTCATCCTGCTGATCGGGTACCTTGTCTTCGACGCCGGTGGGATGGGGGCGGCGTTCGCCGCCGGGGACTGGGCCAACCTGGCCACAGGACTCCAGAGGGCGCTGAGGGCGCCCGACGCCTGGCTGTGGGCCTATGTGATTTTCGCCGTGAGCAACACGATGTTGCCCAGCCGGGCCGACCGGCAGGCCTGGACGCCCGTGCTCCTGTTCCTGCTCCTGATCGGGGTGTTGATCTGGGTGACGGGGCTATGGCCGGCGATCGTCCAGGGACTGGCCGAGCCGCTGGCCACGGCGCTGCGCTGGCTGGGTACGATATGCGCCCTCACGATCGCGATAGACGGGCCGTTCATGCTGGCTATCGCGCTAGGCGAGAGACTGTTGGAGCGGGCAAAGGGCATACAGGTAGAGTACTGAGGACGTGGTGCGTGATGCGTGACGTGATCACGCATCACGTTTCACGTTTCACGTTTCACGTTTCACGTTTCACGTTTCACGTTTCACGTTTCACGTTTCACGTTTCACGCATCACGTTTCACGCTTCACGTCTCACTTCGCCGGGAAAGCCAGGCCAGCACGACGACCACCACCACGCCGATTCCCACCAACGCCAGCAGTTTGTAGAGGCGGGAGGAGACGGTCAGCGCCAGCAGGCCAAACAGCGCGCAAAAGCCCCAATAGAGCAGTACGATCGCCCGCTGGGACAGCCCCAGGTCGAGCAGGCGAAAGTGAAGATGGCCCCGGTCAGCCTGGGCCGGGGAATGGTGGTGACGCACGCGGTCAACGATCTGCCAGGCCACGTCGACGACGGGCAGCCCCAGCACCATCAGCGCGGTGGCCACCCGCCCACCGGCGATCAGCCCCAGGCCAGCCAGCGCGTACCCCAGAAAAAGCGCCCCGGCGCTCCCCAAAAAGACCCGCGCGGGCGCGACGTTGTAGGGCAGGAAACCCATCAGCGCGCCCAGGAGCGCCAGCGGCAGCAGCGCCACGCTGGGCTGGCCGACGCCATGCATGTGGATCGCCAGCACGAGGCAGAGGATCGCGCCCACGCCGGCAGCCAGCCCATCGAGCCCATCCAGCCAGTTGACCGTGTTCATCATCCCCATCATCCACAGAACCGTCAGCGGGACGTAGACCCAGGGCCCCCACGGATACGTGTCCAACGCCACGAGGCCGAAGAAGGGCAGCGTGAAGCGCTCGAGCCACAACAACGTGGCGAGCGCGATCAACGAGAGGACAAACTGGAGGGCAAGCTGGGGGCCCGGCCGCAGGTCGAAGCAGTCGTCGATCAGCCCGAACAGAAAAGCGCCCAGCCCGCCGATCAGGAGCCCCCTCAGCCGCGTGAGATCGCCAGCGCTGTAGCCCGCGGTGAGGGCACCGCGCCACGCCGCGACGCCGACGGCGACGACGAACGCCGCAAACAGCGCCACGCCGCCCAGGCGGGGCACCGCGCCCTTGTGCGCCCGGCGCCCGCCAGGCCGGTCCACGATGTTCAACCGGCGACCGAGGCGACTGGCGAGCGGGGTGAGGAGGAGCGCCAGGGCGAGGGCGATGATAGAGATGAGCAGGTAAGACGTCAACGGATTATTAACGGATAAACGGATGACCACCTGTTGACTACCCCGTACCAAACAGCCGATCTCCCGCGTCTCCCAGGCCCGGCACGATGTAGCCGATCTCGTTCAGACGCTCGTCCACGGCAGCCAGGTACAGCGGCACGTCCGGATGGGCTGCCGTGAGGCGTTCGACGCCCTCAGGGGCCGCGATGACCCCCGCGAATTTGATGCGCTTGGCCCCCCAGGACTTGAGGATGTCGACCGCCGCCACCGCCGACCCGCCCGTGGCGAGCATGGGATCGAGGATCAGGCAGACGTCCACGGTCGGGCTGACCGGCAGCCGGTTGTAGTACTCGACCGGCTCCAACGTCTGCTCGTCGCGGAAGAGGCCGATGTGCCACACCTCGGTGTTGGGCATCATGTTCCAGATCCCCTCCACCATCCCCAGCCCGGCGCGCAGAATAGGGACGAGCCCCACCCGCTCTTGCAGGCGACGGCCGCTGGCCTGCCCCATCGGCGTCATCACCGTCACCTCTTCCGTCGCCAGGTCGGCCGTGGCCTCGTAGGCGATCAGGACGGCCAGCTCCCGCAGCAGTTCGCGGAACATCTTGGGGTCCGTGCGATGGTCTCGCAGCAGCGCCAGCTTGTGCTGCACGAGCGGATGGGTCGAAACGTATACCTGTACCTGTGACGTCATTGTTCACCTCCCGGGGACCTGGCTTTTGGCATTTGGGATTTGGGATTTGGGATTTGAATTGTACTCCCGAGCTTGCGGCTTGTCAATGGCAGCGATTCCCCTCTTGGGCACTTTTGTTGTATAATCACTTCCAGAATGGACAAACGGATCATTTCCCCCCAACCCCAGGAAGATGAGATCGCGCTCGACCGGGTCATCCGCCCGCAGCGCCTGGCCGACCTGATCAACCAGGACCGCGTGCGGGAGAACCTGGCGATCCTGATCGAGGCAGCCAAGCAGCGCGACGAAGCGCTCGAGCACGTGCTGATCTATGGGCCCCCGGGCCTCGGCAAGACGACTCTGGCCCACATCACCGCCAAGGAGATGGACGTGCCGATCCGGATCACGTCCGGTCCGGCCATCGAGCGGGCCGGCGACCTGGCCGCCATCCTGAGCAACCTGCGCGAGAAGGAGGTGCTCTTCATCGACGAGGTGCACCGCCTGGGCCGGGTGGTCGAGGAGATCCTCTACCCGGCGATGGAGGATTACGCGCTCGACTTTGTCATCGGGAAGGGACCGAGCGCCCGCTCGATCCGGCTCAAGTTGCCACACTTTACCGTCGTGGGGGCCACCACCCGGTTGGCGCTGCTCACCGCCCCGCTGCGGTCGCGCTTTGGCGCGATCTTCCGCGTGGATTTCTACGACCAGGAGGCGATGGAGGCGGTTGTGCGCCGGGCCGCGTGGGTGCTGAGCGTGGAGATAGACGACGCGGGAACAGCCGAGGTCGCCCGGCGCGGTCGAGGCACACCCCGGGTGGCGCTACGGCTGCTCAGGCGCGTGCGCGACTTTGCCCAGGTGCGCGCGGACGGGCACATCACCGCCGAGGTAGCCCGCGACGCGCTGGAACTGCTCGACGTCGACGAGCGCGGGCTGGACGACCTGGACCGGCGCGTGCTGCGCACGATCATCGAAAAGTTCGACGGCGGGCCAGTGGGGTTGGACACCGTCGCGGCCGCCGTGAGCGAGGAATCCGACACGATCATGGACGTGGTCGAGCCGTACCTGCTGCAACTCGGCTTCCTGGACCGCACGCCCCGGGGGCGCGTCGCGACGGCGCGGGCCTACGAGCACCTGGACCTGCCCTACAGGCGGCCGGAGCAGCCGGCACTGTTATGAGGGGAAAACCTGACAGGTTTTAGGGTTCGCGATCCTTCGGTGCTTCTACTCTGTGTGGGTAGCTCTACTGCACTGATCCGTTCGCGCTAAAACCTGTCAGGTCTGGTGCGCACCTGGAGAGGTTGACATGGGTGGATTGGAGACGATTGGCAAGTCATTAGTCGTGATCGGCGCCGGGCTGGCGCTGCTGGGCGGACTGGTCTGGCTCCTCTCAAAGGTGCCCTTCCTGGGCCGCCTGCCGGGCGACATCCGCATTGAGCGGCCCGGCGTCACCTGCCTGGTCCCGCTGGCCAGCTCGATCGTCATCAGCATTTTGTTGACGATCCTGCTGAATATCATCGTGCGGATTATCAACCGGTAGACGGTAGACGGCAGACGGCAGCCGGTAGACATATGTGTGCCCGACCAAGCTGGCCGAGGCAGCTAGACCGCCTTGGGGACAACACTTTCATCGCTGAGCCCGCCCACCGTCAGGGTGTAGGCGGGCTCTTTTTTCTGACCGTACCGTACCGAACCGGCCCCATCACGGCAGCCGGTCGGGCCAGTCGGACGGCAGCGCGACCATGAACATCTCCACCGCACCTGTGCCCGTCCGGCCCCAGTCCGTGGTAAAGACGACGCGCGTGAAATCGTGGTTGACACTGGCTTGCGGTTCGGCCCAGTAGTCCAGTTCCAGCTCGTCGTTCACCACCGAGTGGGTGTGCGCCAGCCGCACCACGCGCCCGCCCGACTCGAGTTCGACGGCGAAAGCCTGGTCGTCCATCCAGGTGTAGATAGCCGGGTCGACGTCGTGAGTGGAGACCAGGGCCCAGCCAGGCCGGTCGTAGGCGAGCCCCGAAAAGTGCAGGCCAATCGCCGTGTGCGAAAAGTCTATCTCCCACAGCGCGGTCACCGCGCCGGTTTCCAGGTCGAGCATCGAGATGTGGTCGGTGTCATTGTCCTGGTAGATGACCACTTCGCGCCATTGAGCGTCCAGCGCCACGTCATAGTGTCCGATGGTGCGCAGTAGGCTCCGCCCGTTCGTCAGATCGCGGCCGTAGACCATCAGGCCACAGGGGTGCGCGTCGTCGCCCAGTTCTCCCGGCTCGCAGTAGCGGTCGAAGGAGGCCAGTAAGTAGGTTCCCAGGGGACTGATCGTCACGTGGTCGACGCCTTCCTCCACGCCGGGCACGCCACGCATGTCGCGTTTGGTCACCTGATCTGTCTGCCGATCGTATACCAGGAAGGCGACGGGATTCCAATCAGCGTCCTGCGCCATCAGGCCCCAGTAGCGGCGATCGCGGGAGGGCCGGCCCTCGTGGCGCGTCCACACGGCAACCAGGCTCTGACCGGGAAAGTCGGCGTCAAAGTCGTGAACCACGGTCTCGGCTGCGGTCTGCACGTTGTAGGACATCAACCG
>DATKTN010000210.1:0-2333 GCA_035531135.1 Anaerolineae bacterium | reverse complement strand
TCCACGCGGCTCGTGACCACCAGGATGTCCAGGCCCTGGTAGAATGCCGGCATATCTGCCCACGCATACCGTCGCGTCGGCACCGGCCAGCCCCGCCCGCTGGCGCGCCACTCCACCTGCTGTCCCGGCTTCGAAGCCAGGATCCCGCGCACCAGGTCCTCGCCCTTCCGTTGGTTGGCGTAGGTGTACCCCGAGAACCCCGCCACCACTCGACGACCTGGACCGCCGGCATCCTGCCGGCTCTTCTTCGGGATCACGAACCGCTCTCGCTCCACCGGCGGCGGCATCTGCACCGTTTCCCCATATGGGGAAAGCACGTCCGCGTACATCTTGGCTGTGGCGATCCGCAGCTGCACCCGCTTGGCGACCTGGTCGAACAGCTTCGCCTTGCCGTTTCCCGGCGGTTCCTCCTCGCGGTGCGTAAAATACGCCGCCACCGGCACGCTGGGCCACGGCTTGCACCGTTGGGATTCGAAATAGGCCGATAGATACACGACCTCGGCCTCCGGGTCGGGGCTGCGGGTCACCGTCCAGCCCAGGCGATCGGACAGATACCGCGAGAAACGCGGGATCACCCGATCCTCCTGATAGTTCCGGCACACGACGTTGACCCGCAGCCCCATCATTCACTCACTCCCGACTAGCTGCCGCTCTCGAACGCGACTTCTACGAACCCCGTCGGGCGGATGACGCCCATCGCAGCCCGCATCTCGGCCAGGATGGCCACCATGTTGCGGATAAAGAAATCCGCGTGGCTGTCGCTGACCTGGATGTTGGCCTGCTCGCGGTCCCACAGCACCATCTTGCGCCAGTCGCCCAGGTAGCCCGTCCCCTGCGTGAGCGTCTGCGAGGTCACGACCGGCACGCCCCACAGCTGCGGTGCACCGCGTGACAGCGGCCCGCCCCAGTAGTAGCGGCCAGTGGTGTCCTGCAGCAGCTCGATCGTCTCCCAGTCCTCGGGATGGATCACCCACGCCGTGGCCCGGGCCCTGCCGTTGACCTGCAGGTTCGTGATCGCCTGCCGGCTCGTGGTCAGGATGTCCGTGTTCCACGCCTGGGTCAGGATGCCCGCCGTGATGGCCAAGCCGGTGAAATTCTCGCCGACCCCATCCCCGTTGATCAGCTGGTCCTCGAGTTCCTCGGCCAGGTCGTCGCGCAGCTCCTGGTCGATCAGCCCTCGGATCTGGGCTGCGTCGCTCAGCGCGCGCTTCGTCGCCGGGATCCACACCGCGATGGTTTTCACCGGCGTGGTCACCTGCTCGAACGCCGTCGCCCCTTCCGGCTTTTCGCCGCTGATCTCGCCCGTCGCCCCGCTGTAGTCGGTCACGTTGGCCTCGGGCACCGGCGTGGCCTCCTGCACCAGCTGCGTCTGGCGCACAAAATGCACCAGGTCGCTCGTGGTCGTGCGCCGGTTGATCAACTGCAGCACGTTGAGCGGGTATCGCCCCAGCGCCTCATAGATCCGGGTGTAATCCGTCTCCACGAACGCGCCCGCGCTCTCGTCGTCCACGCCGGTGATCAAGTCCTTGAACAGCGACTTGTATTCCACCGGTGGCGAGTGGATGCCGCGCGTCGACTCGGGCACGTGCCCGCCCGGCGCGATCTGCTCCATCCAGCGCTTGAACTGCTCGCTCTCGACGAATCGCTCGCCGATGCTTTTGCCCCGGCCCGGCTGCCCGGCTGGCAGTTCCTTTTTGGGTACTGCAGCGAACTCGGCGTCCAGGGCCAGGATGTTCTTCCGTAGCTGGACGTCCTTCTCTGCCTCCGCGAGCTCCGCCTTGAGGTCCCCGGCCGCTTTGAGCAGTTTCTCGATCTGCTCCCGTTCCTCGGCGGTGAAATCCCGCCCCTCTTTCTCTGCCAGATCCGCGATCGCTCGCGCATCCAGCAAGAGTTTCCGCAGTTTGTCTTTCACCTTACACCTCCAAAAGGTCGATCTCTATCAGAGTGGATACAACGCGCGGTGGAGGTCCGCTCGGGTCCCCGTCGCCATCGGAACCGGCACCGGTCTGCCCTTCTTCATTCCCCGCGTTATCGGAATCGCCGGCGTTGTTCGGATCCCCGGCGTCCTTCCCCTTGATCGTCTCTGTGTGCGTGCCGATTCCGGCACCTAACATGACCGGCGAGATCTCATGCACCTCCAACCGGCGCAGGAACTGGACGTCCTGGCCCTCGAACTGGCCCGGGTCGCTTTGCTCGATGTCGTATCCATAGCTCCATTCCTGCAGCTCCTCGAGGTTTTTCACCGTCTGGTAGGTCTCTTTCCCGGCGATCGTGTCCAGGAAAAAGCGCCCGTCCACCCACGCTTTTTCCTCATCCTGGTGGATCGCGCCCCG
>DATKTN010000209.1:0-7129 GCA_035531135.1 Anaerolineae bacterium | reverse complement strand
GGCCAGTTCCACGAGGCGGGCTTTTTCCCCCGCGCACTCGTCGGCCGCAGCGGCCGGGGCGACACCTGCGTCGCCGCCTACGTGGCGCGGCGATTGGCGGCTGTGGAAGACCTCGTTGGAACACGTGAGGCGGTGGGCAAGACCCGAACAAGTTCGGGCATCCAACACCCAAGAATAGGGTCGCCCGCCGAGGCCACGATCTGGGCGGCGGCCGTGGCCAGCCTCAAGATGGAGGCCGAGGGCCCCTTCCGCCGGAACGTCCGCGAGGTCGAGCGCCTGATCCGGGACAAATACGGCGGGTAGGAGAGTCTTTGGCAATGGACCACCCGGTTCGTCTCGCCGTCGTCGACATAGACGGCTGCCTTACCCCCGGCGAGGCCCGCGACTGGAACTGGACGGCGCTGCAAGCCATCCACGCCTTCAACCGCCGTGCCCGGCAGGGCGAGCCCGTGCCCGCCGTCACCTTGTGCACCGGGCGGCAGGAGCCCTACGTCGAAGTGCTTATGCAGGCCATCGGGGCTTTCTTTCCGGGCATCTACGAGAACGGGTGCGGGCTGTATTTTCCGGACGGATACCGCTTCATCGAACACCCGTCCATCACGCCGTCGCTGCGGGAGGCGCTGGCCGCCGCCAAAGCAGCGCTCTATCGCCAGGTCGTCGCGCCGGGACTGGGGTACTTTCAGCCGGGTAAAGAGGCGTCACTGACGCTCTACCCGCTGCCCGGGACGAGCGTCCATCGCCTGCACGAGGCCGTCGCCGGGGCGCTCGCAGGCCACGACGTGGCGGACCTCGTCGCCGTCCAGGCGTCCGTGACCTGCGTGGACGTGACGCCGGCGGGCATCGACAAGGGCACCGGTGTGCGTTGGCTGTCCGAGGAGGTCGGGATCCCGCTGGCAGGCCTGGGCGGCATCGGTGACTCGACCAGCGACCTCAAGTTCCTGCGCCTCGTGGGCCATCCCGCCGCCCCGGCCAACGCGACCGCCGAGGTCACAGCCAGTGTCCGCTACGTCTCGCCCCACGCGAACGGCGATGGCGTCGTCGACATCCTGCACCGTTGGTGTAGCCAACCGATCGAGAAACCGGGTTTTTGGGGTTGATGAGGTAGCACTCTCAGGGTCCCGGGGCACCCTTCAAGCGAGCACCTGCTCGCTCAGACGGGAAAAACCCGGTTTCTTGGAGTTCACAGATTCACGCAACACGCAACACGCATTACGCATCACGCATTACGTATTACGTATTACGCATCACGTTTCCCAGAGGTCAAACCACCATGCCCGACGTCGACATCCTGATGATCGGCCACTTTGCCAAAGACGAGATCGTGGTGGGCGACACCAGCCAGGTCGCCTCCGGCGGCGGCGTCTACTCTGGCAGCGTCGCGCTGCGGCGCATCGGCCTCCGCGTGGCCGTCGTCACCCGCCTCCATCCCGGCGACTTTTCCCGGCTCGACGAAATCAGGCAGGAGGGCGTGCAGGTCTACGCCACGGCCGCGCCAGAGACCTCTGGGATCGAAAACGTCTACGACCCGGACGACATGGACCGGCGGACCTGCCGGCCGCTGGGCTTTGCCGGCCCCTTCCGGCGGGAGGAGATCCCCGACCTGTCGGCCCGCGTGATCCTGGTCGTGCCGATCATCGCGGGCGAGGTCGACCTGCCGCTCCTCCGCTGGCTGGCGGAGCGGGGTCCGGTCGGCGGCCCGTTGGGCTTGGACGTGCAGGGCTTTACCCGTTTTCGCGAAAGTGGCCGCCTCGTCTCGCGCCGGTGGCCCGAGATGGCCGAGGGTCTGGCGGTGGTCACCTACCTCAAGGTCGACCGCGCGGAGGCGGAACTCCTCACCGGCCAAGCCGGCGTGCGCGCCGCCGCCCGCCAACTGGCCGGTTGCGGCCCGCGCGAGGTCGTCGTCACCCAGTCGTCCGGCGTCACCGTCTACGCCGATGGCCGGTTCTACGAAGCGCCCTTCACCCCCCGCTCGCTGACCGGGCGCACCGGCCGGGGCGACACCTGCTTCGCCACGTACGTGGGCCGGCGGCTGAGCGCGCCCGCTGAGCAAGCCTGCCACTTCGCCGCCGCCGTCACCACGCTCAAGCAGGAACAGCCCGGTCCCTGGCACGGCACCGTGGACGACGTCGAGGCTGTGCTGGCAGGCAGGCGTCATGTGTAGTTTAGGTGCCAGGCACTTTTCCAACCCATCTAAAACCCAAGACGGCTGTCCGTCAGGGCTGTTCCGCGTCCCCCTGAACCCGGGTGCATTTCACCTCGAGGGCAACAGGTCTCGCGATGGGCCGCACCGCCGTGGAACAGGCGGTGCTGGGCGACCTGCCGGCCTTGAACTCTACCCAGCACCGGCTCTTCCAGGCCGGTGCGGCTTGTGCAAGCCTGCCCCTAGATTGAAATGCACCCCCTAAACCCGCAGATGCTTGACAAGGGCCATCAAGTGTGGTATATTCGCTTTTGCACACGTTTGCAAACCCACTGCAAGCGATCCAGCGCGCCACATCAGGGGCGCTTTTCTCTGGTCATCTGTTGCACACATCTTTTGCAAACTCTTTGCAAACGTGTGCGTACACGCGGGAGCATCCCCTAGTTCCTGCGACCATCACCATCAGGAGGTTGCTCATGAAAGGCCTAGTACTCGACGCCAAGTGGGACCCCAAACCAGACTACGAGGTCTCCGAATGGGAGAAACAGACGGGCAAGGCGATCACTGGCAACAGCATCTGGCGGCACCCCACGTTGGAGGTGCGCGACTGGCCCGATCCCCAGCCCGGCCCCCAGGATGTCCTGCTCGAGGTGCAGGCCTGCGGTGTCTGCGGCTCCGACATGCACTTTTACGAGACTGACGAGGACGACTACGTCCTGTACCCCGGCCTGACCAAATTTCCCACTATCCTGGGCCACGAATTCTCCGGCAAGGTGGTGGACACGGGCAAGGAAGTCACCGATCTCAGGGTGGGCGACATGGTGACGGTGGAGGAGATGATCTGGTGTGGTCGCTGCATTCCCTGCCGCAACGGCTACCCCAACCACTGCGCCAACCTGGAGGAGATCGGTTTCACCATCCCCGGAGCCTACGCCAACTACATCGCCGTCGACGCCAAGTACTGCTGGAAGATCGACGCCATCGCCGAGCGGTTCGGCGACGAGGAAAGGGCCTACGAAGTAGGTGCCCTCACCGAGCCGACCTCCGTCTCGTACAACGCCATGTTCGAGCGCGCGGGCGGCTTCCGGCCGGGGCACTATGTCAGTGTCTTTGGCGCGGGGCCGATCGGGCTGGCGGCTATCGGCCTGGCGAAGGCGGCCGGCGCCGGCACCATCGCCGCCTTTGAGCCCTCGCCGCAGCGACGTGAGCTGGCCAGGCAGGTCGGCGCCGACTACGTGGTCGACCCGCGCGAGGCCAGCGCCGGCGAGGTCTTGATGGAGTTGAGCGGTGGCGCGGGATTCGACTTTCACGTCGAGGCCGCCGGCGCTCCCCAACTGACCATCCCGGAGATGGAGAAGGCGCTGGCCATCAACGGCAAGATGGTCCAGATCGGCCGGGCGGCCCAGCGGGTGCCCATATACCTGGAGGCCCTCCAGGTTCGCCGCTTCCAGGTCTTTGGCGCGCAGGGGCACTCCGGCCACGAGACGTTCCCCAACGTCATCCGCCTGGTCGCCGCCGGTCGGCTCGACCTGAGTCCCATCATCACCGCCCGCTACACGCTCGACGAGACTGTGGACGCCATCGCCAAATCCACCAGGCGGATGGACGGCAAGATCATGGTCAAGCCGATCCGGTAAACTGGCAAATTGGGGACTGGTGGATTGGGAGGAATTGGCCAGGTACACAAAAACGAAAGGAACTGTGATATGTCTAAAGAAGCACCAGCAGGATTACTCGCCACCGACCAACCAGACCTCTTCTTCGAGGATAACACCGTTGGTCGCCTGAAGAAAGAAGTGTGGGACGCCAGCGACGAGCAGATCGACGCCATTCTGGCAGAGTATGGGGTTCCCTCACCCGTCGAGTGGGGCAAGCCCGGCTCCTACATCCAGACCACGACTCGCTACCAGGTCGAGGAGAACCGCCGCAAGAACGACGTCGTCTTTATCCCCGTCGGCTGCACCGAGCTGCACGGGCGGCACCTGCCGAGCGCGTCCGACACGCTCTACGTCAGCCAGATCCTGGAGGGCGTGCGCCGCTACACGGCCAGGCGCGGCGCGCCGGCCAACCTGGCCTTGCCCCCCCTGATGTACGGGTCCCACCCCTACCATCACATGGGCATGCCGGGTACCATCCCGGTCCGCGAGAACGTGGCCCGCGAGCTGCTGCTGGACGTCATGTTGGGCCTGTGGAACGACGGCTTCCGCAAGCAGATCATCATCAACAACCACGGCCATCTGTGGATGCTGGAGTCGGCCATCCAGCAGTTCCAGAAGCGGTATCAACTGCCGGGTATCTTTCGCGTCATCGACTGGCACCGCGCCGTGCGCGAGTTCTTCCGCACCACCGACAAGGGCGGCAAGTGGGACACCAACTTTGTCCACGCCGACGAGTCGGAGACCTCGCTGGGGCTCCTGCTCCACCCCGAGATGGTCGACATGGACTATGCCGTGGACACCGAGGGCAAGAGCTATCTGCCCGATGGCCACTTTGACAAGTCGGTAGACCCCTTTGGCCGGCCCAGCCGCTGGTCGGAGGGCGAGGGGCACTTTGCCATCGAGATCGCGGCCACGCCTGAGGGTGTCGTGGGCCTGGCCACGCACGGCTCGGCCGAGAAGGCCAAGCGCCCCGTGGCAGCGATCCTGCGCTACCTGACGCTGCTCAACGACCAGATCCTGGAGGCCTTCCCGCCGGGTGAGGTGCCGCCGGTCGAGGAGGTCACGCTCCGAACGGCCGAGGAGATGGAACCCTACCTCCGCGAGCCGCTGAGCGAGGGTTGGAAACCGGTCTATGGGTTGCCGGCCATCGGCCAGAACACGCTGGTGTAACGTATTTCGTGTTGCGTGAAACGTGATGCGTGAAACGTGAAACGTGATGCGTGAAGAATACGCAACACGTAACACGCAACACGTGCCCAATAGTACTGGAGCTTATTGCGCAGTTTCCATATCTTACTTCAGGAGGCGATGCGATGAACGGCAAGATGCAGGGTGTGACGCTGGTTGCGGAGTGGGACCCTAAACCGGGCTTCAAGCTGGGTTCGAAGGACGTCGATGGTCGCCAGACGTACCTGGGCAGCCTGGTGTGGAGGAATCCCCGGATTGAGATCAGGGAGTATGACGTCCCTACGCCTGGACCCTATGAAGTGTTGATGCAGGTCAAGGCCTGCGGCATCTGCGGCTCAGACGTCCACATGGCCCAGGCCGACGACGAAGGCTATATCTTTTATCCGGGGCTCACGGGGTTCCCCTGCATTCTGGGACACGAGTTCTCCGGAATCGTCATAAAAGCTGGCGAGAAGGCTTTCGACAAGCGCACGAACAAGCCCTTCAAGGGTGGCGAGCGAGTCACCTCGGAGGAGATGCTGTGGTGCGGCATGTGCAAACCGTGTGCAGATGGGTATCCCAACCACTGCGAACGGCTGGACGAGGTCGGGTTCAACGTCAAGGGCGCGTTCGCCCAGTACATCGTCGTGCCGTCCAGGACCCTGTGGAGCCTGGAGCCGTTGGCCCACATTTACGAGGGCGACGATCTCTTCCTGGCCGGCAGCCTGGTGGAACCCACGAGCGTGGCCTACAACGCCGTGATCGAGCGGGGCGGCGGCATCCGGCCGGGCGATCGGGTCGTCATCCTGGGCGGCGGGCCGGTCGGGATCGCCGCCTGCGCGGTCCTCAAGCAGGCTGGCGCCTCCCAGGTCATCATCTCCGAGCCCCAGGAAGCGCGCGCCAAACTGGCGTTGAACGTAGGCGCCGATTTCGCCATCAACCCGCTCAAGGAGAACTTTGCGGACCGGGTTCTGGAGCTCACCGATGGCATGGGGGCCAATCTGTTCATGGAGGCGACCGGGCTGCCCGAGGTCGTCTACCCGGACATCGAGCGCATCATCTGGGAAGGCCGCACGCTGAACAGCACGGTCGTCGTGACGGCCCGGGCGGAGGCCAAGATGCCCGTCACCGGCGAGGTGTTGCAGGTCCGGCGAGCGCGCATCGTCGGCGCCCAGGGCCATTCCGGGCACGGTACGTTCCCCAGGGTCATCGACTGCATGGCCAGTGGCATGGACATGACGCGCATGATCACGAAAAAGATCAAGCTGGAAAAAGTGCCCGAAAACATCATCGAGCTACAGACGAACCGGACCGAATGCAAGATCACTTGTCAAATCCAATGAACCTGGTAAACCTTGCGAAGGTTTCACAGGGACTCCAAAGCCCGCAGCGCCTGTTCTGTCCCAGGATACCTCAATGACTGAGGCTCTTCGTAACCTTCGCAAGGTTTGGCCTAGAGGTCCAGTGAACCTTGCGAAGGTTTCACAGGGACTCCCAAGCCCACAGCGCCTGTTCTATCCCAGGATAGCTCAATGGCTGAGCCCCTTCGTAACCTTCGCAAGGTTTGGCCTAGAAATCCTATGAAACTCAGTATCGTTCTTTCCACCCACAGCGCTCAATTCCAGGCCGTGGCGTTCAAGGGGGACTTACAGGCGAACGTCGCCAAGATCGCACGTTGGGGCTACGACGGCGTCGAGCTGGCCATCCGTGATCCCCGGCTGGTGGACAGTGACGAGCTGGCGCGCGTCGTGTCGGCGCACGGGCTGGTCGTGCCGGCCATCGGTACGGGGCAGGCCTGGGGCGAAGAGGGACTGTCGTTCACCAGCGCCGACGCGGCCGTGCGCGCCGCGGCCGTTGAACGGATCAAGAGCCACGTGCCACTGGCCGCGTGCTTCGACGCAGTCATCATCCTGGGCCTGATTCGGGGCATCACGCCCGCAGGGCAGACGCACGAGCGGTCGATGGACTATCTCGTCGCAGCCCTCCAGGAGTGCGCGGCGGTGGCTGCCCAGACAGGGGTACGCTTTGCACTCGAGCCGCTCAACCGCTACGAGACGGACCTCGTCCACACGGTCGCCGAGGGGCTGGACCTCATCGAGCGCGTCGGCGCCGACAACTTCGGCCTGCTGCTGGACACGTTCCACATGAACATCGAAGAGCCGGT
>DATKTN010000208.1:0-8562 GCA_035531135.1 Anaerolineae bacterium | reverse complement strand
ACCTATCCGATGTACCGCGGCGTGGCCAAGCTTGCCGGGATGGACGTGCTGCCCACGGGCGAGACCATCGAGGCGGAGGTCGAGACGCTTGGGCGACACTGGGCCGGCTATGACTATTTTTTCTTCCACGTCAAAAAGACCGACAGCCGGGGGGAGGATGGGGACTTTTACGCGAAGGCGCAGGTGATCGAGCACTTTGATGCACTGCTGCCCGACATCCTGGCGTTCGAGCCGGACGTGGTCATCGTCACGGGCGATCACTCGACGCCAGCGCTGTGGAAGGCGCACAGTTGGCACGATCTGCCGGTTCTGCTGTGGTCGAAATACATCCGGCCCGACGGTGTGAAGGCGTTCGGGGAACGGCCCTGCATGGCCGGTGGGCTGGGGCACATCCAGCACACGGACCTGATGCCCCTGGCGATGGCCTACGCGGGGAGGCTCACCAAGTATGGGGCGTGAGCCGGACTGACGATTGGCGTTCTGGAATCTGGAGCCGCCCGACCTGATTATGGTTCGGGCGGCTCGATCGTTTGTCAGGTGCCAGGCACTTTCGTCGTAGCCAATCCAGGACCCGAAACGGCCGTTGGTCGGGATTTCTCTGGCCTCACAATAGCTTTGATAAGTGCCTGGCACCTGCTTTGAGAACCCCCGCTGCCTTCGACGTGCGTTGATCGACAGAACGTGATATAATTCACACTGCTACGGCTGGATGCTCGATAATGGATGGAGGATCTGGGATCAGCGACCGCATGGAGCCACTGACCGCAGGCGCTCGTGAACTGGATATCACCCTCGCCGATCGCCACCTGGCCGCCTTCGAGACCTGTTACCGGGAACTGACGGCCTGGAACCAGCGTTTCAACCTGACTGCCATCACTGATCGGGAGGGAGTACTCGTGCGCCACTTTCTCGATTCCCTCTCCTGCCTCAAGGCGCTCCCACGGAAGGAGTTGGAGGCCGGGGCGCGGGTGATCGATGTGGGCACCGGGGCGGGGTTTCCGGGATTGCCGCTCAAGATGGTCTGCCCGGGGATGCGGCTGACGTTGCTGGAGGCGACGCGCAAGAAGGTGACTTTCCTGGAGAACGTGGTGGGTGTGCTCGGGCTCAAGGGGGTCGAGGTGATCCACGGGCGGGCGGAGGAACTGGGGCGGGACCCGGCCCACCGCGAGCGGTACGACTGGGCGCTGGCCCGCGCCGTGGCCGAGATGCCAACGCTGGCGGAGTATCTGCTGCCACTCGTGCGGGTGGGAGGCGCGGCGTTGGCCCAGAAGGGAGAGGAAGCCGCCGCCGAGGTGCACGGAGCCGACGCGGCCATCGTCACGCTGGGAGGGCGGGTGCGCCAACTGGTGCCGGTGGAACTGCGCGGCCTGGCCGAAACGCGCTACCTGGTGGTGGTGGATAAGGTGGCTGCCACGCCGGAGAAATATCCCCGGCGGCCGGGTGTGCCGCAGAAGCGGCCCCTGGGGTGACTCATCTACTCATCTACTCATCTACTCCCTTTACCTCCTTCACAATCCCCCCCCGCACCTCCCACAGCGCGGCCCGCTCCCGGAACTCGGCGCTGAACATCTCCGGGTCGGTGGCCGTGAGCAGTGCCTGCTCGACGTGATCCACCTGCGCCAGGAGGTAGCGCCGCCGCGCTGCGTCTAGTTCGGCCAGCACCTCGTCCAGTAAGAGCACCGGTGCCTCGCCCGTCCGCTCCTGCATCCATTCCAGTTGCGCCAGTTTGAGCGAGAGCACCGCCGTCCGCTGCTGCCCCCGCGAACCGTAGGTGCCCAGGTCTACCTCGTGTGTGCCCTGGGCAGGGTTGCCGGCGACGAAGCGCATCTCATCCCGGTGCGGGCCGGTGAGCGTTGCCCCGCGCGCGATGTCGTCCGCCCGCCGCGCCACGAGCGCCCGCCGGAAAGCATCCACCAGTCCCGCGGCCCCGACCCCCGGCGGAGGACCTTCGTAGGGGTGCAGGCCCAGCCCCATCTGGTACTTGAGTGCAGGCGGCGCGGCCGGGTCAAAGTTGGGGTGATATTCCAGCCGCAACCACTCCGCTCCACCGGTCAGTTGCCGATGGATGACGTCGGCGCGCTGTGACAGCGCGGCCACCAGTTCACGACGGCCGTTGGCGACGATGACTCCCTCGCAGGCCAGCACTTCCTCGAAGGGGGCCAGTTGGCCCGGATCTCCGCCCTCGTCGCGCAGGTGGCGCAGCGCCGCGTTGCGCTGGCGCAGGGCCTCGGTGTACCGTTCCAGCGCCGCGCAGTAGGCCCCGTCCACCTGGCACAGCGTCTCGTCCAGGTAGCGGCGGCGGCCGGCGGGCGGGCCGGCGACCAACTCCACGTCCTGGGGCATAAAGAGCACGACGTTCAGCCGCCCGGTCAGGTCAGCGCGGCGCTTGCGCGCCCGATCCACGCGAATCGTCTTCTGCAGCCGTGCCGTGCCGTTCGCCAGCGTTTTTTTCTCCAGGACGATCTCCACCTCCTGGATGCGGTCACGGCGCACGACCTCGGACCACACGCGGGCGTAGGGCAGCCCTTTTGCCTCGGCCTCCCACTGGATGAGCTGGCGGTCGAGCGGGGTGAGGGGCGAGGAACCGGTGGCGAGAAGGTAGATCGCCTCCAGCAGGCTGGTCTTGCCCTGGGCGTTCGCGCCGCATAGGAGCAGCGGACGCTCGGGCAGCGCCAGTTCCAGCCGGGCGTAGTTGCGAAAGTTGGTCAGGCTGAGGTAGCGGATGTGCATCGTGGGCCTATTGTACATCGATCGAGCCGCAGGTGGAAGCCGGGACAGGCGGTGCTCACGGCAGCGCCAGTTCGACGACGACCATGCGGTGGTCGGAGGCCAGCGAATCGAGCACCTGACCGTCTCTCACGTCCAGCCCGCGCGCCCAGACGAAATCGATGCGCTTGACGGGCTCGATGGCCGGGTCGGTGGGCGCCGGGTTTAAGCCGCCGGCGACGAAGGGGTCGTCAAACCCGGCGGCGTTGATGCGCGCGTAGATGGGCGAGTCCGGGGTGGCGTTAAAGTCGGCACCGAACACGGCGGGGCTGGCGTCACCGATGTAGGCCAGCGCGTCGTCCAACTGGCGCGCTCGCTCCTCCGGCTCCAGCCCGAGCCAGACGCCGTAGGCGTCCAGCGGTTGGTCGCCGACCTGCACGCGCGCGTGTACGATGGCGGTCTGTTCCAGGTGGCTGGTCAGCAACCCGGTGTCCACCTCGGTGATGGGGAAACGGGTGAGCAGCGCGACGCCGGAGAGCCCCTCCAGTGCTGGGCCGTAGGCCTCCTGCATGCGCAGCCGGCGCGCCAGCCAGAGCAGGTCGTCCACGCCGTAGCTGGTGACGCGGCAGGTGTCCACCTCCTGCAGTATCACGATGTCCGCGCCGCTTTCCTCGATAGTGCGGGCCTGTGCCTCCAGGCTGAGCTGCCAGGGGGTGTTGTAGCCATAATGGATGTTGTAGGTGCCGGCGCGGATGGGGCCAGCTTCCCTCAGGTCGGGCGCCGGGGGCCAGGCGAAAGCAGCGGTCAGGAGCATCATCAGGGTGGCAGCCCTCCAGTGCCAGAGTTTGGGTTTCAGGTTCCAGGCTTCGGCCTGGGGCTCAGCCCGAAGGGTTTCAGGTTTCAAGAGTCCTGGGCGGAGGGTGGGGAGGCAGGCGATGGCAGCGGCGACCAGGGCGACGGGCAGCCCCAGCCCGCGAAAGGCCGGGATGGTCTCGGCGTAGGTGAAGGTGAAAGCAAACGCAAAGTTCACCACCAGCGACAAGAGGGATCCCAGCGCCAGCGCGAGCCCGGTTCGCTCCCGACGACGCGGCCCCGCCAGGCCGAAGGGGACGAGGAGAAGCAGAAACTGGGCCACGAGCATTCCAGTCAGTCCCATCGCTCCTCCCACCACCCGGCCTGCCGCCAGCCCGGCCAGCGCCAGGAACAGGAGGCTCAGGCCGCCCAGCGGGCCCCGTACAAGGCGAGAGGCTCCCTGCCGTATCGAGGGGAAGACCGGTAAGAGCGTGACCAGCATCAGGAGCGGCGCGGCGACGGCGTAGCCCACCTCGCTCCAACGGGCCAGCGCGTTGGGAAAGCCCAGCAGCGACGTCTCGAGGAACAGCAGCATCCCAATCGCCAGGCCCCCCGCGATGCCGATACCCTCCCCGGCCGGAGGTTCGGTCTGCGAGCGGGAGAAAGCCAGCCAGCCCACGACGCCCGTCGCCACCGAAAGCGCCGCCTGCGCGGGCAGCCACCAACCCCGCAGGCCCACGTCGTAGGTGTTCCCGGCGGCGCGGAGGAACTGGTCGGCGGCGAAGGCCAGCAGCAAGCCGGTCGGCAGGGTGTGGGGCCGGTGGCGCAGCAGTGTCGCGGCGTAGAGCCCGCTGGCTGCGACGATGACGACGCTGCTCCAGAGCCGTACCGCCGGCAGGTTGATCGTCAGGGGGACGCGGGCCAGGGCGGCGATGAGCGCGGTGGCGAATAGCACCGGGCGGCGGTTGCGGCGCGGGGCTGCGAGCGGCGCCAGGAACGCGGCGACGACGAAGAGCATGATGACGCCGAGCGTGCTAAAGGCCAGCGTCTCGGCAAAGATAAAGTCATAGATCAGGCCAAAGAGGACGGAGAAAAGCACGCGCACCGCCTGGACGAGAAAGAGCAGGACCGCGCTGGCCTCGAGCGTGCAAAGTAACCTGGGGTTGCGCATTGGACATCCCTCCCTTGGCACCGGCGTCTAGCCTGGGCGCGATGCCGTTCAGATCGTTGCCTTCTAGCGCTGCCTCCACGCTAACGAGCGAATTGTACACCCATCCGCCAATCGAAACAAGGCCAAACTCGCGCATTGCCCTTTTGTCCTCCGGTGTGTTATAATACCCGCCCGGTTTGACAATTCCTGCTCGAAGGGGTACCTGCAGTGACAATGGGGGAGTTCACACGCTTCGTCCAGCGCGACAGGAGGGCCTGGGTGGCAATCGCCACGGCCATCGCCTGCCTGCTGTACCTCTCCACCTTCCAGACGGTCGTGAACGGCAGCCAGAGTCCCTACACGACGGACGTGGGCGAGATCCAGAACGCGCTTCCCCGCTGGGGGACGATCCATTGGACGGGATACCCGCTCTATACTTTCCTGGGCTCCCTGTTCGTCACGCTCTTGCGTTGGACAGGCGTCCCGCCGGCGGCGGGGGCCTCGTTGTTCTCGGCGCTGTGGGGCGTCGTCTCGGCGGGGTTGCTGGTGGCGCTGCTGCAGGAATTCGACGTGTCTGGCCCGCTGGCCGCGCTGGGCGCGCTCGTCACCGCTGCCTCCACGTCGGTGTGGATGGACGCCTCCCTCGCCGAGGTTCACACGATGACCACGGCGTTCACGGTCGCCACGCTTCTACTCGCGCTCCGCTTCGGGCGCTCAGGCGGTCGCGGTGACCTCCTCCTCCTGGCGCTGGTCTTTAGCCAGGGCGTGATCCACCAACGGGCCGTGATCTTTCTGGCCCCGGCGGTGGCGGTGCTGATTCTCACGCAGTGGCGGGCGGTTTGGCGTGGGCTCATTCCGGCCATCGCGCTGTCACTGTTGGCACCGCTCACGGTTCTGTATCTCCCCTGGCGGGTGAGTCAAGGGGCCACGTGGGTTTTCGGTACGCCGGGCACCTGGCAGCGGGTGATGTCGATGCTCCTGGACAACCGGGCCGAGCGCGTCGTCTCCTGGCCGGCCGGTATCGTCGAGTGGGGGGACAGGATCGGGCGTGCCTTTGCGGTAACCGCTGCCGACCTTTCGCTCGTGTTGCTGGCGTTGGGACTGCTGGGGTTATTCGTCCTCGCGTTGGAGAAGCGCTGGCGAGAGTCACTGGGGTTGACGCTGGCCTGGGTGCCCTACATCCTGTTGACCGGCGCCATCTGGATCGGCCGCGTCGGAGACGCGCAACTGGCGGCTCACCTGCCTGCGACGGTCCTGGCTGCCGTGGGGCTGGCGCTGCTGGCTGATTCCCTGGGCCGCCGGGCCAGGTGGGGACAATCGCTGGCCACGCTGATGCTCGCCGCTGTAGTCGTCTTCCTGGTCGTGGTCAACCGTCCGCAAGTGTTGGCGGTGACGCGCGACCGCAGCGCAGAGGCGGTGATCGCCACGGCAGAGCAAGTCGCTCTATTGCCGGCGGATCGTCCGACGACCTTTATGGCCCTCTGGGGCAACGACTACTGGGCGCTGGCCTACGCCCAGGCGTTCGAAGCGCGGCTGCCGGGCCTGGATATCGTGGACCACAACGCGGATTTTCGGGCCATCTCTGCCCGCGGCAACCGGCTGCTCACGTTCAGCGAGACGTTCTACCGTCGCCCTCTCTCGTGGTGGGATGGACGTCTGGGGCACGTCAGCCTCTCGTCGGCGGCTCCAGGGGTCGTCGAGATCGCGCTGGAGCCTTCGCTCGCGCCCGCCGACGTGCCGCCGGGACCGGAGTTGGACCTCGGTGACGGAGTGTGGATACGCTCGGCGCAGTTATCGCCGGGGAGGGATGGAAGCCTGGTGCTGACCGTGTACTGGCAGGCCGAGGCTCCTCCTGCGCTGGACTATAGCGTCGCGGTGCACCTGGTCGCCCACGATCCGCCCCGGGGAGCGGAGGACAGCCTCTCGCAGGCCGACCAGGCTCACCCTGTGTATGGCTGGTACCCCATCTCCCGGTGGCACGCGGGGGAGATCGTGCGGGATCACTATCTCGTCGAGGTGCCAGACGGTGCCGAGCCCCGGGCCGTCCGCGTGGCCCTGTACCGTGCGGATGGTTCCGGCGGCTTTGTCAACAGCCCCTGGCTGTCGCTGTCGGTCGCTGACTGACATTCACGGTCCGCTGGTCGCCAACGCCTGCGCGATGTGCGCGGCCACGCGGGCGTTGTTGAGCAGCAGTGCCTCGTTGGCCCGACGGGCCCGCCCACCGGTCAGTTCGACCAGCCTGGCCAGCAGGTACGGCGTGAGCGCCTTGCCGCTCACGCCAGTCGCTTCTGCCTCCTCCACTGCCTGCGTGATCGCCGCTTCGGCTTCCGCGGCCGGGAGTTCGTCGGCCTCGGGCACGGGTACGCAGACCAGGAGGGCCATCGGTAGGCCGAGCGCTGTCCGGGCTTCCGCTACGCCTGCGACTTCCTCCGGCGTCTCCACCCGCGTGTCCAGCCTCAGGCCCGAGTGGCGGCTGTAGAAGGCAGGCAGCTCGTCGGTCCCATAGCCGATCACCGGCACGCCGTGCGTCTCCAGGTATTCCAGCGTGCGTGGCAGGTCGAGGATGGCCTTGGCCCCCGCGCAGACGACGACGATGGGGTGGGATGCCAGCGCGGGAAGGTCGGCCGAGACGTCCTCGGGGTGGCCCCGGTGCACGCCGCCGATGCCGCCGGTGGCGAAGACGCGGATGCCGGCCCGATGGGCCAGGTGCATCGTCGCGGCGACGGTCGTACCGCCGTTGGTGCGTCGGGCTTCTTCGCAAGTGCTCCGTCGGGTGGCCAGCACGAGAGGTAGGTCCCGCAGGCTGACCTTGTGGGCTGCCTGGTCGGAGGCCAGCCGCACCAGTTCCTCTTCAGCGAGCCCCACCCGGGCTTCCCCACCCAGGACGGCGACGGTGGCCGGCAGTGCCCCGGACTCGCGCACGGCTGCCTCCATCCGCCGTGCCATCTCCAGGTTGGCCGGGGAGGCGAAGCCGTGGGTGATGAGCGCTGACTCGAGCGCGACGACCGGCGTGCCATCGGCGAGGGCCTGGGCGATCTGGGGGGCGGTGTGTATCCCCCTCACGTCCCCGTCCCCAACAACTGCGCCGCCAGCCGCGCGTACACTTCCGCAGCGGCGTAGACGTCGGCCAACTGCACGTGCTCGTCTGCGGTGTGGGCGAGCCGGGGGTCGCCCGGTCCGAATCCCACGGTAGGGATGCCAGCCATCCCTGCGGTGTAGACCCCCTCGGTCGAAAAGTCCCAGTGGCCAACTCGAGGCCGGTGCTTTAACTGCTCCCGTATGGCGTGCACGGTGTTCACCACCAACGGGTGGTCCTCCGCCATCACCCAGGCGGGGTAGAACTCGCGGTTGTGACAGGCGTAGCCGCTGTAACTGGTGGCGTGGTACTCGGTCACTTCCACCTCCGCGCGCACCCCCTCGCGGGCGACGACCCGCTGCACTTCGGCAATGGCCATGGTCTCGTTCTCCCCGAGCGTCAGCCGGCGGTCGATGATCAACTCGCAGCGGTCGGGCACGGCGTTGCGGCTGCTGGCGCTGGACGTGATACCGGTCACTGCCAGCGAGCCCGGGCCAAGGAAGTCGTCGTTTGCCAACTGTTCTGCCAACAGTTCCAGGCCAAACACCAGCCGCGCGGCGGTGTAGACGGCGTTTTTGCCCAGCGTGGGGGAAGCGGCGTGGGCCGACCGCCCGTGCGCGACGAGGCGCATCTCCAGCCGTCCCCGCTGACCACGCACGACGTCCAGCCCAGTCGGCTCGCCCAGCACCACCCAATCTGGCCGTATTCCTTCTTCCTCGATCAGCACCCGTGAGCCCAATCCCTCGCACGGTTCCTCCTGGACCACGCAGGCCATCACAATGTCACCCTTCAGCGTCAGTCCTGCGTCGCGCAGGAGTTTGGCGCCATAGATCATCGC
>DATKTN010000207.1:0-9655 GCA_035531135.1 Anaerolineae bacterium | reverse complement strand
TGGAGCCGCATGTGGCCGCGTTGGATGCCCTCCGTCGCCAGCGCCCGCAGCGCCGCCATGTTCTGGGCCAGCCCCACCGAGGCGATGATCTCCGCCAGCTCGCGGGCGGTGTGCACGCCCAGGATCTTGTGCACCACCTGCGCCACCGGGTGCGTCCGCGTGGCGCCGCCGACGATGCCCACGGCCAGCGGCATCTCCAGCGTGCCGGCCAGGTTGCCCTCCCCGTCGCGCGCCCACGTGCTCAAGCTGGTGTACCGGCCCGAGCGGGCGGCGTAGGCGTGCGCGCCGGCCTCGACCGCCCGCCAGTCGTTTCCGGTGGCGACGACGACCGCGTCCACGCCGTTCATGATGCCCTTGTTGTGGGTCGCAGCGCGGTAGGGATCGGCGGCGGCGAAAGCCCAGGCCTCGACGATCCCCTGTGCCACCCGCTCGCCGGGAAAATCGCCGGACGCCAACGCCTCCACCAGCACCGCGCAGCGCGCCCGCGCCAGCCGGCGGTCGGCCAGGTTGGAAAGGATCCGCAGCAGCACCCGCCCGCCGGTGATCTGCTCGACCCGGGGGGCCAGCGCTTCGCAGGCGGTGTTGACGGCGTTGGCCCCCATCGCGTCACGGCAGTCAAAGACCAGGTGCACGACGAGCATCGGGCCGGCCGGCGTCTGCTCCAATACGCGCACCGCCAGGTCCCGTGCCCCGCCGCCTAGCCCGGCGATGACCGGGTCGGTCGCGTCTGCCAGCGCCAGCAGCTCGTCGCGCGCGGCCAGCAGGTCGAAGCGGGCCGACCAGGGGTCGGCGACGTCGAGCACCTGCAACTGGCCGATCATCTCCGGCGCGGTCGCGACCGCCCGGAAGCCCCCGCCGGCGCGCGCCAGCCTGGCGGCGAAGGATGCCCCGGCGACGACCGAGGGCTCCTCGATCGCCATCGGCACCAGCACGTCGTGCCCGTTGATAGTAAAGTTGGTCGCGATCCCCAGCGGCAGACCGTACAGGCCGACCACGTTCTCGATCATCTGGTCGGCCCGCGCCAGGGCTCCGGCGAGTGCTCGGCTGAGCTCTGCTAAAGCCCCGGCCGAGCCGTCGAACCCCATCGCGCCGTGCAGAATCGCGGCCTCGTCCTGCGTCAGTTCTGCCCACCGGCTGACCTCTTCAACCCGCTTTTCCAGCGGCAGGTTGTAGAATCCGGCCAGGCGGGAGGATTTCGTCGTCAACGCTGTGCCTTGCATAAGCTGTGAACTGCCCAATACATATGTAAGCCGCCGGTAAGCAGAGCCCCGGCGGTTAACCTAAAGTATACCACCGGGGCCCTGTCAAAAACTATCAAATTTGCGAATCGGGGTTATACGAAAGTATTACGCATACGGGGATGATGAAGTAGGTCAATCGAGGTGTACTAGTTCTCCAGCCTGTCGACGAAACTCGCGAGCCGGTCCGTCCCGCGAATGCGGACGCGCGGCATCTCGAACATGTTCTCCCGGGTCTGCGTCTGGCCCCATTCCGTCGTCACCGCCCCCCAGTAGCCGGCCGACTTGAGCACGGCGACCACGCTGGCGTCCCGCTTGCCCGAGGGGTAGCAGAAGAAGCGGGGCAGGCGGCCGGTGTGGTGCTCGATCGCCTCCTGGATGCCCAGGATCTGGTAGACCAGGTAGTCGTACGACCGCCCGCGCAGGTCTACGTGGTCCCGCCCGTGGGCCTGGATCTCCATCCCCGCGTCCGCCATCTCCTTCATCTGCGCCCACGTCATGTAGCCGGGCGACTCAAAGTGGGCCGGGGTGGCGAGCACGAAGAAGGTGCCCGTGAAGCCATGATCCAACAGCATGGGAAACACGACCTCGTAGGCGTCCTTGTACCCGTCGTCAAAGGTCAGCACGACCGGCCTCTCCGGCAGCGGGTAGCCCTGTGTGAGGTGAAGGTACAGGTCGGTCAGCGTGATCGTGTGGTAGCCCGCGTCGGCCAGGTATTGGAGCTGTGCCTTGAAATTTTCCGGCGACACGGTCAGGTCGACCCGATAACGGTCGGCGTTGGGCGGGAGCTCGGAGACATAGTGGTACATCAGGATGGGCACCCGGGCCTGGCCGGGCAGGACGGCTGGCGTGGGACCTTCACCCTCGAGCTCGGCCTGCGCCGAGGGGCTGGGAATGGTCCCCTCGTTGCCTGACGAGGCCTCGTTGGGCGGCAAGTCGGATCGCTCGACCGTCTCGGCCACCTGCGGAACCTCCCAGCGGCCGCTCACTGGTATGGTAGAGAGCAGGCTGCAGGCCACCGCAAGCGAGAGAAAGCAGAACACGACCAGTGCCCTGACGCTGGCGCCGCCACGGTTGGGGGATCGTTTGGGTTCCCAGTTCCTGTCCATATGGTTTCAGACGTCCCCGAAGGCGCTGGGGGCAGGCGAGAGGATACCCCATACGGCGGGATCTGTCAAGCGAGCATGATACAGGGGTCTAGTTCAGGACTTTGGGGACTGGCCGGTAGGGCGTGTCCAGCGCACTGGATGCCTCAACTTGTTGAGGTCTTCGCCAGGGTCCCGAACGAGACTTTGGCGAGACTTTGCCGAAAGATGGCGATTCAGGTCGGTGGCCCTTCATAGAGGCGCAGCAAATTCTAGTGAATGTCTCACATTCTTTAGACGTGACATAAACGCTCACATGCTATGATTAACGTGTATCAACGTTTCTGTAACTCAATCGAAACGGTCAGGTGCTTAAGTCGTGCTATACTCAAGTAATTAAGAGCTTGCGGTTTATGATTCAGGGTGGGGCATGTCATCAGCAGCGAAGTTGAGGGTAGCATCGTCCGCTCAGGTGCTCGAGTACCTGAGCATCGGCGAACCGGTTCAGGACACGCGGGTCACTGGCCTGCTTGACCTCGATCCTCTCGTCGTGAGCCGTTGGCTCTGCGGCGAGGATCTGCGCGGCATTTACCAGCCCATCGTCGTGCGCCATTCCGTGCTGGACGGGCTCGACCTGGAGGGGCGCACGTTCTACGAGATCGTCGAGCTGGTCGGTTGTCACGTCGCGACGGCCCACTTCAAGCATGCGTACTTTTATTCCAGTTTGCTCGTCGAGGACTGTGTCTTCGAGGGGGATTTCGATGGCCGGGGTATGCAGAGCGACGGGCGCGTGGTGTTTCACAACACCGTCTTCGCCGGTTGGGCCGATTTCAGCGCGCTCAGCGTGCGCGGCAGGGCCGACCTGGTCGACGTCTCCTTTCCCGGCGGCACCAACCTGCTGCGCATCCTGGCGAATGGATCGCACGCTCTGCTTGGGCGCGAGGTCAATTTGAGCGGCTGCCGGTTTCGCCCCGCCGACATCCCGGCCGGGTTAGAGGCGACACGGTGCGGAATCCTGCCATTTGGCGAGCGCAGCCCGGGTGGCGCGGAACGCCAGTGGGGGGAGCTCGTCGGGCGCGAAGAAGGCGACCCGGTCGACGTCGTCGGCGGCCCGCTGTTCGCCTCCCACCAGCCGGGCACGGTAGACGATGACGATGTCCGCACCGCGCTCGTGCTCGCGCCCGGCTGCGATGTGAAGTAGGCTGGCGATCTCGACCTCCAGCCCGGTTTCCTCGCGGCATTCCCGCACCGCGGCCTGGGCTGGGTCCTCGTCAAAGTCGACGAAACCGGCGGGGAAGGTCCACAGCCCCTGGCGCGGGTTCAACCGCCGGCGGACGAGGAGCACCTTGCCCTCGTGCTCGACGAGCACGCCCGCGGCGACCTTGTGTTCGCGGAACACGATCTCGTCACAGGCGGGGCAAAAGCGCCGCACGCGCCCAAAGGCCTCCCGGTCCTCCAGCGCGTGGCCACAGCGAGGACAGTAGTTCAGTTCGAGGGGGCGTGACACCGGGTGCCTCCCCTCAGTGACGACGGACGCGCCAGGCCCGGATGGTCGCCAGCGCCAGCCCCAGCGCGGCCAGGCCCAGGATGGTCTCCACGACCCGCCACGGCGGGATCCGGGCGCGCAGACCGGCCTCGCGCTCCGGCGCACCCCGCTCACCTTCCGCTGCTCCTGGTTCGTCCTCCCCGGTCACCTGGGGTGCGGCTTCGCCCACCTCGCCTGGCGTGGGCGTCGCAGGGGTTTCATCCCGCTCCGGCACGGCCGTCGCCGTCGCCGCGGCCTTTGGGGCTTCGGCAGCCTCCTCCACCACGGGTGGGCTGGGAGTCGGGGCAGGGGCCGGGGTAAGGGTAGTGGCCTCCCCCGCCACAGGCGCGACGGCAGCCGGAGCCGGGGGCTCCTCGGTCGGGCCGCCGCCGCCCATCCCGGGCTCGGTGGGTGCCACCTCCTCCGGCGTCTCGGCGTCGTAGCGTTTCTCCTCAGCGGGGGCTTCGGGCGGTGCTGCGCGCGGGGCCTCGACAGGCATCCCGGCCGCAGTGGGCGCAGGCAGGACCTTCTCGGCCTCGACCTCGACCTCGACTTGCTCGACCACGACCGTTCCGCTGACTGGCGAGGGGGCCAGCGCCATCTGCGGGGCCTCCGCCTCCAACAGCGGCTCGGCCGCCGGAGCGAAGCCCACCTGGCCGACGCCGGAGAGCAGCAGGTCGCCGGCCAGGACGACGACGAACACGAGGCTGACGACGGCGGTCGCGGCCGTCAGGAACGGGGCGGCCCACGCGCGGCGCGGGCGCAACGGGCGCGCGGGGCGGGGACGGGCGGCCATCGTCTGCGCCAGGATAAAGTTGCGCGGGATGGGGACGGAAGGCAGGTCGCGCACGAGCGCGACGGTGCGGCGCAGCGCCTCGAGCTCGGCCCGCAGCGCCGGGTCGGCCGCCAACTGCGCCTCCAGCCGCGCCCCTTCCCGGGCGCTCAGTTGGCCGTCCAGATATGCCGAGAGCAACTCGTCCCGCCGCTCCCGCTCCCTCGTTTGTGGTATCAACAGTCCCCCCATCGCAGTTCCCCTGAGCCCGACCTATCCTGCTTCCCGCCTCCTGCCTCTTGCCTCCCGCCTCCTGCCTCCTTCTCCCTGCCCCCCCCTACTCCCTACTCCTTACTCCCTACTCCCTTCCTTAAAGACGATACCGCGCGGGCAAAAGTTCCCCCCGCGCTCGCAGGTAATCGCGCAACTTGCCCCGCGCCCGCGCCAGCCGCGACTTGACCGTGCCCAGCGAGACGCTCGTCACCTCGGCGATCTCCTGGTAGCTCAACCCCTGCACGTCGGAGAGCGCCAGCGTGATCCGCTGGTCGGGCGGCAGCGTCTCGATCCCGGCCTGGATCACGCGTGCCATCTCCTGCCGCTCGGCGTACTCCTCCGGCCGCTCGGCCCCGTTGACCAACGCCGGGTTGGCGTCCTCGTCCACCTCGCCGAAATCCTCGAACGACGTGGCGGGACGCCGCTTCCGGCGGCGCAGCTCGTCGTAGCAACCGTTGGAGACGATGCGCAGCAGGTAGGACTTGAACGAGCCGCCCCGGAAGCGCCCGATGTTCTGGAAGGCGGAGATAAAGGCCTCCTGCGCGGCGTCGGCGGCCGAGGCGGGATCCCCCATGATGCGGTAGGCGAGGTTATAGACCTGCTGCTGGTAGGCCAGCACCAGCTCGTTGAATGTATCCACGTTGCCCCGTTGGGCCGCGGCGATCAGGGTTGGTTCGTCCATCCCGTTCGGTAGACCGGTCATCGTTGCCAGGCGGGGCGTCTGCCCCGCTTTTTCCTCTCCGCTCTGCCTGTGCACAAGTGTAGAGGAATGATACCACAGATGCGGCGGATTGTGTAATTGAGTCGAGCCTGGTGGGCGTCTAGACCCTCTTAGACCCTAAGGGTTTTCTGAAACCCTTAGGGTCTTTGGCTACCCGGCTCCGCATGTCGCGCGATTGCCGCGCTGAGGTGCGCGCCAAAGAGGGTGATCAGGCCGCCGATGTAGATCCACAACATGAGCGCCACGATCGCGCCCACCGAGCCGTACACCAGCTCATACTGGGCGATCCCACTGCTGAGGTACCAGGTGAAACCGTTCGTCGCGATTCCCCCGGCCAGCGTCGCCACCAACGCCCCCCAGAAAGCCTCCCACCACCGGACTTTTGTGTTTGGCACCCAACGATAGAGACCCATGAGCGCCAGGAATGCGAGCAGCCCTGGTGCAACGCTCGACAAGATCGCTCGCAAGGGAGTCCTGTACATCGCCAGTCCTCCCCATAGGGGCACGCTGAGTCGAGCCAGGACGTCGAACACCGCACTGGCGATGGACGAAAGCGCCAACAACCCGGCCAGGCCGACGACCATCCCCAGCGCCACCAACCGTCTCTTCACAAAGTTGCGCGGTTTGGCCTCCGGCCAGGCGCGGTTGATGTTGTACGCCAGGACCGTGAGAGCGCCCGTAGCCGACCACAACAGCCCGATGGTCGCCAGCGCGCCCACCGTCCCGCGCAGTTCGAGGACCCGTTGGACGTTCCTTTCGATCAGCGGCTGGGCGATGGGGAAGACGTCGGCTGCAAAATCCAGCACCCGCTGCTGCACCTGGTCCCGTTCCAGCACGAAACTCCCGGCGGCGATAAAGGCCAGCAACAGTGGGAAGAGGGAAAAGACCGCGTAATAGGCGATGCTGGCGGTGGCCTGCGCCGCGTGGACCTCGTCAAAGCGCCGCGCCGCGTCTGCCAGAACGTCCAGAGCGCCGCCCGTAAGCCCATTCGCTCGCCGGTAAAGCGCCTGTGCCTTGTCGGTTAGGTGATCCCTGGAGTTGCCAGTCATCGCTGGCGGTGCACCTTCGCTGTCGTCGGTCGTCATCCGGCCAACCTGTTTTACCCGCAGAAGAAGCGACTGAAGTCGCTACTACGAACCGGCAGAAGAAGCGAAAGTCGCCACTACGAACCCGGCGCGATCAGCCGCCGCGGCGAAGGAGGGACCGCACCAGGCCAGGGGGGGGAAGCCGCACCGGTTCCAACCCCCAGGCGGCACGCACCGGGTCGAGGTCCTCCTGCGCGACCTCCAGCGCCAGCCCGCAGGCCAGGACGCTCTCAAAGCTGGCCTGGTACCCGGCGGGAGCCTGCTCCCGGCGCCGCGCTTGCATCATCAACTCGTAGACGTTCACCCCGGCGGGGCAGGCCTCCTGGCAGCGCCAGCACGACG
The DNA here is from genome assembly GCA_035531135.1 of Anaerolineae bacterium. Classification (GTDB taxonomy): domain Bacteria; phylum Chloroflexota; class Anaerolineae; order B4-G1; family B4-G1; genus DATKTN01. The sequence continues at coordinate 2,614 of DATKTN010000207.1, read as the reverse complement.
TGCACAGCCACACCGAGTAGTCGGTGGCGTCGGGATCGGCCAGGAAGGTGACGATGGCGTGGCCGCCCACCATCTCGACCGGGCAGACGGTGACGCAGGTGCCGCATTCGATGCACGATTCCGGGTGTTTCATCGCCACGCGTCCTCCCGCAGGCCCAGTGCCTCCGCTGGCAGCCCCAGCGCCAGCCCGACCAGTTGCGGCAGGAACAGCGCGCGCTGGCGCAGGTTGGGCGCGCGCTGGCGCAGGCCGGGCTCGTCCCGGACGATCAGGTGCTGGAAATGGCGCAACAGCAACTGGCAGTTGCCGCAACCGTGGAGCAGGACGTCGGCTCCTCGTGTCGCCTCCAGCTTGCGCCGCCCGGCCGCCAGCGATAGCTTTCGGTCGGCCAGGTAGAGCGTCGCGCCGCAGCACTCGTTCTCGCCGCCGTATTCGACCACGTCCGCGCCGGTCAGCTCGACCAGCCGCCGCAGGCTCTGTGGCTCCATGGAATCGTCAAAGCCCATCACCTCGCCCGGGCGAAAGACCTGGCACGGGTTGGTGAGCGCCACGCGGAGCGAGAGCGGGCGCACGATCCGCGCCCGCAGGTCCTCCTCCCGCTCGGCCAACAGGCGCACCAGGTGTTTCACCGCTATCTCCCCGGTGACCGCGAGGCCCCATGGCTCCAGGCGGCGATTCGCCTCGGCGCGCACGCCGGGATCCTCCAGCGCGCGGGCACCACGGGTGAGTGCGTTCGTGCAACTGCCGCACAGCGTGACCACCGTGTCGTGCCCCATCCGTTCCACCAGCGCCAGGTTGTACGCGGCCAGGTAGACCCAGTCGGCGGTGAAGGATTCGACGACGGGCGCGCCGCAGCAGGCCGCCTGCTGGACGATCTCTAACTCGATCCCTAGCTCCCGCAGCACCGCACGGGTGGCGGCTTCGTACTCGGGCATGCGCTGCAGGACCAGGCAGCCGGGGTAATAAGCCAGCGTCTCTCCCTGCATCATGTCGGCATTCACTCATTCCTCAAGATCAGCGGCAGATATATTTTCTTTTTCCTGACCCGGTTGGCTGTGATGGTGATGGTGTGCGTGTTGCTGACGGGAGGGCCGCCGTTGTGCGCGATGACGGTGATCGTCTTTGTGCCAGTGACAGGCCAGGCGAATCTGGCGGTATCGCTTAGATGACCGGTTTGAGTCACAGGCGTCTGGTCGCTGGCTTGCCAGAGATAGGTGATGGGCGTCGTAGCGCTGATCGGGCGAACAGTGGCAGTGAAGCTATGGGTCACGCTGATGGTGCCTGTAACGGGTCCGTCGATGGTGACCGCCACGAGAGGTGTCAGTGCTATCTTGGGGTTGACGATGGTGATGGTATGCGTGTTGCTGACGGGAGGGCCGCCGTTGTGCGCGATGACGCTGATCGTCTTTGTGCCAGTGACAGGCCAGGCGAATCTGGCGGTATCGCTCACCTGACCGGTTTGAGTCACAGGCACCTGGCCGCTGGCTTGCCAGATGTAGGTGATGGGCGTGGTCGCGTTGACCGGGCTGACAGCGGCGGTGAAGGTGTGCGTCGTGCTGATGGTGCCCGTAACGGGGCCATCGATGGTGACAGCGTCGAGAGGTACCAGCACTCTCTTGGGGTTGACGGTGAACTGGCTGACGACGGTTGGCGTCCGGGTGACGACGTCGTCGGGATTGGCTGCGAGTTCCGCACCGGTGTAGAGGGCGATGCCGTACGTCGTGACGGTCAGAGCCTGTGTGCCCTGGTCAACGTCAAACTCGGTCCAACCGTAGGTGTGGACGGCTACGTAACCACCCTGAAGCAAGCTGGCCTCAATCCCCGATCCATCCAGTCCAATCGGATCGTAGCCCAATGGGGCCAGCAGCTCTTCGTCAATCAACTGCCTGACAAATTCATCCTTACCGTCCCTCGATAGGCCGTCATACGTGGCTCTCTCCTGTGGCGTAATCAGGTCAAAGTCCTCGGCGAGGTCAATCACTGCAGGACCAAAAGGAGGATCGATGGCCACGGGGCCGACGATCACTTCAAAAGCCCCGGTTGGGATCTGGGCCCCCAGCAGTGCTTCCTGGTAGGTGAGGTTGTTCACGATCGTGCCGTGGAAGCTGGCCGCGATAAAGGCCACGTTTTCAATGCTGTTTTGATTGATGAACCGGAGCAAATCGGTCCGCTCTGCTGCATACCCCTCGTACCGGTCTGGAGCGTGGAATATGCCCAGGTTTTGGATAGGCCCGGACACCAGGACGAATTTCCAGGTGACGCCGTCGGCCTGGGCCTGCTGCAAGCCAGCTTTCAGATCCGCCAGTTGCTGCGCCCCCAGCATGGTGCGACTGGTGTCATTCAAAGAGTCCGTCAGAAATGCCAAAATCTGGGATAGATCGGTCGGATCGTCCAGCGGCAACGGCTCGTCCCGGAAGGAACGCGTGTCCAGGATGAACACGGCGGCGTCGCGGCCGTGCCTGTTCAGGCGATAGAGCTTGCGCTTGCCGGCCGTGCGTCCATCGCCTGTGGCCCCGTAGAATTCATCCTGGAGCGGGTTGTACTCCTGGAAAGCTCGCAGCGCGTTTCCGTAAAGCTCTGTCTCGTTGATAAACGCGCCGGTATCGTCGAAGCGGG
>DATKTN010000206.1:0-12391 GCA_035531135.1 Anaerolineae bacterium | reverse complement strand
CTCACCGTCATTCCGAACAGCAGCAGGAACCCCGCCACGACGGCCAACCCGTAGCCCGGGTCGCGCACCGCCAGCAGCGTCACGCTCGCCCCGTCCGGCGTCTCCGCGTAGGCCTGGAGAAGCAGCCCGACGCCTCCATAGTGCAGGGGCTCGTTCACCCGTATGCTGCCACGCGCCGCATCCCGGCCCCCGGCGACGACGGCGACCCCGGCCTCGTAGCCCGCGACGCTCCCGTCGGGATAGCGCTCGACGGCGAACTCCTCGTTGCGCAGCGCCAGCCCGCTCCCGTGCCCGACCTCGACCGTCTCGCCCGGCCCGAGCGTGACCTCCTCCCGCCAGCCGAACCCGCCGGTCAGCGCCGCCCCCAGCAGCAGGAGCACCACCGCCAGGTGGGTGACCAGCGTCGCCAGCGGGGCCAGCCGGTTGCGGTCGCCCCGCAGGTACACCACTCTGCCGTTCACAGTCCCGTTTGTGGTCCCGTTCGTAGTCCCGTTCGTAGTCCCGTTCGTAGTAACGACTTCAGTCGTTCTTACCCGGAACCCCCTCCCTTCCAGAACCTGGCGCACGACTTCCGGCAGGTATACCCCCGGCGACGCGTTCAGGCTGGCCGTGTGGGGCGCACGCTCAAGCGCGACGTCGGAGCAGCGCACCGGATGGTATCGTGCCCGCCGCCACACCCCCCGCCAGCGTTCCAGCGTGCACACCAGCGTGACGACCGCCAGCAGCGCCAGCACCACCAGGAAGACCGGCGACCGAAACCAGCCAAAGGCCCCACCCGCGGCCAGCGCGTCCGCGAGCCCCCCGTACCTGGCGCGCGCGCCCTCCTCCCACCGTGCCATTCGCTCAGGGTCAGAAGCCACCGCTGGTGAGACCTGCGGGAAGCAGGAGCCCAGCCCTGCCAGCAGCACCACCACGACGATGAGCACGGCCGCTACATCCAGCCGGGCCAGAAAGCGGAACGCCCGTTTCAGGATCGGAGATTGGTCATTGGTCATTGGTCATTGGTCATTATCCGTCGGGTGGCCGTCACCAGCCCAAAGCACCCGGTGAGCATCATGTCGCCGTAGGGTGCTGCCAGGTGATAGCCCAGGTTGGCGGCCAGGTGTCGCTGCGGGCCGGTCACGGCGACAAAGTCGAACCCCGTGCCGGGAACATAATCAGGACCAATGAATGCACCGTGGCCGTTGTCGTCGAACACCTCCTCGTTCGTCAGTGTCCCGGCGCGCAGCCGGTCGACCAGCCGCGCCAGTTTGCCGGGCGTCATCAGGACCGTGTGGTGCTCGAACAGGCCCAGGATGCGCTCCCCCCGCAGGAGGACGCTCAGCGTGTGTTGGTTGCCCACGTTGACGGCGGTGAACCCCTCGTCCTGGTGGCCCGCGGCGCACTCGTCCTCGAGCATGCCCCACAGCGCCGCTGGCCCGGTGTCCATCAGTACCGCGCCGGGCGCGTCGCGCTGCACCGCCCGCATGCGCGTGTAGCACGGGGGTGGCTCGCGGTAGGCCAGGTCGAGCATGTGACCGCCGCGCTCGACGAACTCGCGCCACAGGTGGAACCGGAACTTGCGATTGGAGCCCCCCAGGCACTCGCCGTGGTCCTGCACGGCGACGGCAACCGTCTCGGGGACGGTCACGCCGAAGGGGGCCAGCGCGCTCGCCAGCGTGTCCAGGTCGACGTCGCGGGTGCGCAGCGTGAGCAGGTCCGGCAGATGCGGCGGCTCCTCGACGATCGTGTATCCCCGCTCGCGCACCTGGTCGAGGTTGTCGCGCACGGTGAGCGCCGCGCGCGGCGTGACGTAGACCGGGTACCCGGCCCGCATGTGGCGCTTCATCGCGCTGACGACCGGCCCGCCGCCCATCAGGTTGCCAGTCAGGAACAGCGGCCGCCCCTCCCGCGTGGCCTGCTTGACCCACCGGGCCAAAATCGTCGTCCACGAGGGGAGCACCAGCTTGACGTTGTTCTCCATCGGCTGGCCGGCCTCCCACAGCAGGACGTCCTGCGTGCCGGCGCCGACGTCGATCGCTAGAATACGGTCCAGGCTCATCGTTATGTATACCCTATCTGCTGATCAAGGATTCGTGTTGCGTATTACGTATTGCGTGGATGTTTCTGCAGCTTGCCTCCTGACCTATCACTTTCCGGGATGCCCGCCAACTCATCGGCCTGAATCAGCAGGTGGGGCGGATGCCCAGTACACAGCGTATGTGCCGCGCAACTGTCGCGCAGCAGCCACCAGTGCAGCGGCCCGAGGGGAAACCTGGGTCACGACGCGCCCGTCTGTCAAAGGCATCGCTAGATACAGGTGATCCACCTGCACGACGTGGGCATGCGGTCGCGTATCCCCGTCCCCGAGCCGGCGCACGACGATCGCACCGGGCTGGTACCACAGCCGGGTCGCCTCCTTCGCCGTGGCTGGCGTGGCGAACAGGATGCGCTCGACCTCGTCGTCGGTCATCGTGGCGAGCGCGTCCGTAGCCAACCCATCCGCGTCGAGCGCCTGCTGCACCAGGTATCTCAGGATGGTGTTGATTCCCAGGTTGGCCGCAGAGCAATGGAAGCGCGCTTCGGCGACGATGAGGTCGACCAGTAGCTCGGCTGTCTCGACGTCTGTATCGAGGCGTGACCCGCTCAGACGCAGCCGGGCGAGCAGTTCGGGAGCCGGCAGGGGCAAGATGCCTCCCGCTCGTGCGCTGCGCACCCAGGAGTCGAGATGGTCAGCGTGCAGCACGCCGTCATCGTTGCGCAAGGGGCTCGCCGGTTCGCCGCGGATACAGGCCAGCGCCGCTCGTGGGGCCAGCTTGTGTTGGGTCAGAATGTCGGCAATTGGTGCCGAGAGGATGCGGTCGACGGTCCAGCGATGGTGATCCACGCCGTCCAGTCGCTCCAGGGCGTGGCTGAACGGTGCGTGGCCCACGTCGTGCAGCAGCGCCGCTGCACGCAAGAGATCGTCCTCCGGGCAAAAGTACGCGATCAGCGCAAAGACGCCCAGCGTATGTTGTAGGCGGCTGTGTGTGTGTTGCGTGCCGAGATAGGCGCCGCCACCGTGATGCACAAAGTGAAGCCGGCGCACGGGTGCACAGGCCAACAGCGCGCGCTCGAAAGGCCGCAGTTCCGTGCGCAGCCGCCACAACGGTTCCCACAGCACGCCGGCCGGGCCGTCGATTCGGGCAGGATAGTCCTCTCCATCGAGATTCATCGCTCTTCAGCCTGTTCGTCCAGTACCAAGACCTTTGGGCAATCGATACCGGTGCCGAACTACCGAAACAAGTTTCGGCTTCCAACCCCAATCGAAGATGTGCGAAAAAGGCCCAGTCACCACTTTGCTAAAGTCCACCTAATTCAGCAAAATCACCTCTACCTCTGTCCCCGCGTGCAGGTGGTCCGCCTCCTCCGGGATGATCGCCAGCCCGTCGGCCTGGACCATTGAGCTGAGGATGCCCGAGCCCTGGTCGCCGGTCAGCGTCGCCTCGCAGCCCACGTCCGTCTGGCGCAACCGCACCCGCAGGTAGTGGCGGCGGCCGTCCTTGCGCCGGATGGGCTGGGCCAGGCGCGCCCGCACCGTCGGGCGCGACCAGTCGGTGAACCCCTGCATCTTTAGGAGCGCCGGGCGGGCAAAGAGGTCGGTGCTGATCGTGGCCGCGACCGGGTTGCCGGGCAGCCCCAGGAGCGGTATACCGCTGACAACGCCAAAGGCCAGCGGCCGTCCCGGCTTCATGTTCAGCGACCAGAAATGCATTTCCCCCTCGGCCGCCAGTACCTGCTTGACCAGGTCGAAATCGCCGACGGAGACCCCGCCGGAGGTGATGATCAGGTCCGCCCGCTGGGCCAGTGCCTCACGCATCCCCCGCCGGACCAGTTCCTCCCGGTCGTGCGCCACGCCGAGGAGAAGCGGCACCCCACCGTACTGCTGCACCTGCGCGGCGACGGCGTAGGAATTGGCGTCGCGGATCTGGCCAGGGCCGGGGACCTGGTCCGGTGGCACGACCTCGTCGCCGGTGGCCAGGATCGCCACCCGGGGCCGCCGCACGACCGCTACCTCGACGCGCCCGACCGCCGCCAGCATGCCGATCTCCTGGGGGCGCAACACCTTGCCCGGCTCCAACACGACCTGCCCGGCGCGCACGTCCTCGCCCGCCTGCCGGACGTTCTTGCCGGTCGAGGTTGCCTTCAGCACCTCGACCCAATCGCCGTCGGGGCGCGTGTCCTCGAAGCGCACGACGGTGTCGGCCCCGGCCGGGACCGGCGCGCCCGTCATGATGCGCACCGCCGTCCCGGGCGCCACCTGCAACGGGCTCACGCGCCCGGCGGCGACCCCCCCCACCACCCGCAGCCGGACCGGGGATCCTTCCTGCGCACCCGCCACGTCCTTGCCCCGCACGGCGTAGCCGTCCATCGCCGAGTTGGTCAGCGGGGGGATGTCCCGGTCGGCGGCCACCGCTTCGGCTAGCACGCGGCCGGTTGCCTCCATGAGCCCCACGCGCTCCGGCTCCAGGACGTCCACCGTCGCCAGGATGTGGTCCAGCGCCTCCTCGACGCTCAACACCGGACGGCGCTCGTCAGGCATGTGCACCCTCCCGCTCGTGCTCCGTGTGCACGCCCCGGAGCATCTTGATCGCGTGGGGCAGGATGGGGGCCAGTGTCTCCATCCCCTCGCGCACCGCCCTGGGGCTGCCGGGCAGGTTGACGATGAGTGTCCGCCTCCGGATGCCCGCCACGCCCCGCGAGATGACCGCCAGGGGGGTCTTGCGGTATCCCTCGAAGCGCAGTGCCTCGGCCAGCCCGGGCACCTCCCGCTCGATGACGGCCCGCGTCGCCTCGGGCGTGACGTCCCTGGGCGCTGGCCCGGTGCCGCCGGTCGTCAAAACCAGGTCGACGTGCGCCTCGTCGGCCAGCGCGACGAGCGCGCGCTCGATCAAGCCACGCTCGTCGGGCACGATCGTCTGGCTGACGACCTCGGCGCCCATCTTGCGCAGCAGATCGGCCAGCAGCGGCCCGCTGGCATCCTCCCGCTCCCCCGCATATCCCTTGTCGCTGACCGTCACCACCCCCGCTCGAATGATCTCCACACTCTCCCTCCCTGTATCCTCTCCGCCTTGGTCATTGGACATTGGACATTGGTCATTTTCACTGGTCATTGGTCATTTTCACTGGTCATTGGTCATTTTCACTGGTCATTATACTTGCTCTCCCACCAATCTGCAATACCAAACTCCAATCTCTATTCTCTATTCTCCATCCCCTATTCTCCATTCTCCATCCCCTATTCTCTATTCTCCATTCTCCATTCTCCATCTTCCATTCTCCATCCTCCATTTTCCATCCGTCCCGCTTGTCCCCACGCCAACCTGTGATACACTGTGCACCATTCACCCACCGAATCCCACCGGAGGCACGCGATGGCGAAAATCTTTTTGGACACGGCAAAGCTGGACGAGATCCGCGAGGCGGTGAGTTGGGGCGTCCTCGACGGCGTGACGACCAACCCCACGCTGATGATGCGCGCCGGCACGGCCGACCTCAGGGCGAACACGCAGAAGATCGTGGAGATGGTGCACGGGCCGGTGAGTGCCGAGGTGGTCAGCACCGCCGCCGCCGGGATGATCGAGGAGGCACGGGAGATCCTCGCCTGGTCGGAGCACGTCTACGTCAAGATCCCGACGACCGTCGAGGGGCTGAAGGCGATGAAAGAGATCTCCTCCTGGCCCAACGGGCGCATCAACGCCACGCTGATCTTTTCCCCGGCGCAGGCGTACCTGGTGGCCCGGGCGGGGGCCAGTTTCGCCTCCGTCTTCGTCGGACGGATGGACGACGCGGGACTGGATGGGATGGAGGTGGTGCGGCAGGCGCGCGCGATTTTCGACAACTATGGCTTTGACTGCCAGGTGCTGGCCGCGAGCATCCGCCACACGGCGCACGTCGTGGACGCGCTACTGGCCGGGGCCGACATCATCACCATGCCCTTCTCCGTGCTGCAGAAGATGATCCGCAGCCCCTTCACCGATGCGGGGCTGGAGCGTTTCCTGGCGGATTGGGCCAAGGTGGCGGGGACGGCAGCGAGCTGAGGGGCAGACGAAGCGAATCGCCCCAACGCCAGACCCCCGGCTTCTCCGAAGAGCCGGGGGTCTGCGATTTGTGTGCCTTGCCTGTTCGTCTGGGCTACGAGTAGTTTCTCAGGACGAGGGGGAGGTAGATTGCGGACTCGCCGCCGAACCACCAGAACCCGGAGCCGAGGCCATAGTCGGTATCCCGTACGATGGCGCTGGCGACGGGCTCACCCAGAGTACCGACGAGGATGTAAAGGCTGCCATCCGTCACCTCCTCGCCGCCACCGCCGATCACGCTGCGCTCGATAGCCACACCGTTGGAAGCCAGCACACTCCCTACGAGGAACAGGCCACAGACCAGCAGGATGGGCAGTACTATGAATCTCTTTTTCGCCATGTCGTTTCTCCTCGACTCTAGTAGGTGCTGTCCAGTCGCAGCCTGACCCCGTACAGCTCGACATAGCCAAAGCTGCCGTCCATGGAAATGGAAAGCCAGATACTGGTGGGGGCCATAGTAGTGGTTACGGTGTAGTTGTTGGTAGCTTGGATGTCAAAGTATCCAAACGTGGCGCTTGAGTGAGTGGAGCTATCACTGCCGATCGTGGGCTGAGTTCCGTTAGTAAGATTTATGCCCATGATCCCTGCCCAGGTAATGCTGGCTTCATTTGCCTTGTAGTAGATCCTGGCGCTTCTAAGGAGGTAGTCCCGGCCATAGGGTTGTTCGATCTGTATCGGTACATAAACAGATGCGGTCCCGGCGCTGTCTGCATCGACTCGCATATAGTTGCCGTTCTGCGGCGCAAGGTGTTCGCCAGTGGGGTTGTAGGGCAGGATGGCGTTCAGGGTTGGCACGAAGACGTAGGTGTCCGGCCCGGCATACCCTTCGTCCGAGTAGGTAACATCAGCGCTGTAGAGGCTGTAGGTAGCGTCGGCGCTACCATCGGCGAAAATGCCGCGCCCATTTTTGTTTTCCACGCGAAGAGCGTAATCCCCCAGCGAGTCTGTTGCACCCCGAACCACAGCACCAGCAGGCATGGCCATGGCGTAAGGCACAGCTCGCAGCATCTGTCGGGGCAAGGTGGTGGTATTGACGGTGATCTCCAGGTACACTTGCTCATTGAAATCATTGACGGGATCCAGTGGCACGATCTCGCCCAAAGCCACGCTGAAGAGCCCGTTGGAAACGGGCACGTCGTTGTGAGTTTCGTCCCCCCATTTCTTGGCACCAGTGCCCAGAGCCTCTGTGTTCCACAGGCTAAATACCATATCGTATTCGCCGTCCAAAGGGTTGCCGCTGCCGTCGGTCAGATAGCCCTGGTAATTCATCGTCCTGGCGGGATAAGCCATGATACTGATCTCGGCCTCTGTTCCGACATCTTCTTCTTCCTCTGGCCCTGACAGAGGCGGCTCTGGCTCTTGCCCCAGCGCAGTGCCAACCGCCACGAACAGCGACAGGACGACGATGACTATGCTGATGTGCTTCCAAAGATTCTTCGTCTTCATAGTAGTTTTCTCCCTTTCCTTTCTCTTGTCTGTAGTGACTGCTGTGGAGCCTGATTTCAGAAATGCTCACGAGAGTTGAGCGACGCTTGGTTCAAATACACCTCCTTTCCCTTGCACTTTTTCCCTCAGCATGGCCAGAACAAGAAGCCCACCATACCTCGACGGTAGGTGGGCTTCGTGGTAATCAACATTTACCGCCAGGACATTCTTGGTGCTTTAGCCAACCACTTTGGGCTCTGTGAGCCATGAAATGCTTGTTACGCGCTGTTCACGGAATAGTTTCAGTATAGCATAGAATTGCGCGAGGGTCAACAGGTCGCCGAACATGGCAGCGTTGCACCATCATCACAATTTAATCGTACCACGACGTACTCCTCCACCAAATGTACTCGCATCTGGCGTGGTGTGATCCGCTCCAACAGGCAGGCCAGCCAGACGGGCTCCCACGACCCCGCCCAACAGCAGGAACACCACCCAGAGAAAGACCCGGCCCAGTTTCATCTTCTCCCGCCTGGCGAGCCAGGGCACCAGTAGCTCCCCTGCCACGTAAGCAAGCACCAGCGTCACCCCGTGCCAATATACGACCAGCGAGCCGATGTGGAAAGCGACGGGATACATTGCCGAACTCCTGATGAAAAGGTTACTCCACTGAGGTGAGGAGGCTTCCAGTCTACTCGGCTCCAGGCGTTTGTCAAGCGGGAGCATCCAGAACCTCGCTGATTCCATCCTCCAGGTAGGGCCAGCCAGACATGCAGTCCTCGACGATTCCCCTGAGATCGTTCCTGTCCTGCTCCTCATTCGTGTTCTCATACAGGATGCGGAAAACCCAGTCGGTCAGGTCCTCGAGGTTGCGCCGGTAGAGGTAGAAACGAACGATGTCTCCATCCAGGCTGACCGGCCTGAACTCGCGCTCATAGGTGGCGAGAAAGACACCGAACCGCTCCCCGGTGAACGGGTACAGGTCGTGCTCCGGCGGGGCGAGCACAGCCCCCTCCCAGTCCAGGATGTACAGACTCCCATCGTCACCCTGGATCAAGTTGCCGCCCCACAGGTCCGTGTGGCACAGGACCTGGTCTTTGCGCATGGTTCTTGCTACACTTTGAAGTTCCCGAAGATGATCCAGGTAGCCCAGTATTTCGTCCTTCCGTGGCAGGAGAAGGTCTCGCAACGCCCGCTTGCTCCAGCGATCCCGTCGTGTGACACGCTTCAGTTCGTCCAGTCCGTTCAGCAAGTCGTCTTCAAACGGGATGTCGAAGCGCTCCACACAGGGGTTTTCTACGCCAATCTCGGGCGTGCTCTTGTGGATGGTGGCGACCGACCGGGCCAGCGCCACCAGCGTCGTGTCCGACAGGGGATGCTCGTCGTCGAGCGTCCTGCCCGCGATGAAATGGAACAGGACGAGTGGCAGACCGTCGAAGTACGTGTAAAATCCGCCGGTTCGAGTCCTGACCGGGACCGGTAGGTTGCGAAACAGCCCTTTCGAATACAGGTTCCAGGTCAGGGGCAGGTAGAAATCCAACTGGCTGGCGCTGATCTTTCCCAGCCGCGATGCGTCCAGGCACTTGAGAAAGTAACGGTCACCGCCGGCACAATCGGCCACGTAGGAATAGCTCACCTCGCCCTTGGGGACGAAGGTGAGGCGCGCGACGTCAAGCCCGTACGCCCGGCGGATCTGGTGGATGAGTGCACGTTTGTCGATGGCTCGTTCAGTTTTCATGCGTCACCTCGGATCATCGTCATTATAGCCATCCCCGGTGTCGCTGGCAAGGCGTGAAGTGTGGCACCCTGAATTTGACGATTTCGCCGCTCAGAGGTATAATATCGCCCGCAGATGTTCCTCGGTAGCTCAACTGGCAGAGCGGCCGGCTGTTAACCGGTTGGTTGTAGGTTCGAGTCCTACCCGAGGAGCCAGGATGTCTCGTCGGGGGAAGCGTTGCTTCCCCTTTTGTTTATCCCCCGGACAGGCCCTACCAGGGACACGGCGATGGACTGGATCTCACGCACGCGGGCAGCGGTGGCGGCCTCCGTAAGGCAGGCGGCATCCGCCACGCTGCGCCGCGTCCGGCCGGCCCACCTGGTCCGGGTAGCGCTGGCGCTCTTCATCCTGTGGGCCATCCGCCCGCCCCGCGTCCTCGTCGTCCTTGGCCCGTCCCAGCAGGTCGTCACCACGAACCCCATCGTCGGCGTCCACACCCGCCTCACCGACGAGGTGGATGAGTGGAAGATCCAGCGCACACTGCAGATGGTGCGCGAGATGGGAGCGCCCTGGGTCGTCGAGTACTTTCCCTGGCCCTACGTCGAGCCCGCAGAGGGAGAGTTCACCTGGGGCCACAGCGACGTGGTGGTCGAACACGCGGTGAACCAGGGGCTGACCGTGATCGCCCGGCTGGGCTGGGTGCCGGGTTGGGCGCGCCCCGACCCGGACGAGCAGGAGACGACGCTCACCACCCTGAACGCCGAACATTACGATGACTTTGCCGACTTTGTGGCCACCTTCGTCGCGCGCTACCGGGGGCGCGTGAGCCACGTCATCATCTGGAACGAGCCGAATCTCAGTTTCGAGTGGGGCTACCGGCCGGTCGACCCCGAGGGATACGTCGATCTGCTGCGAACGGTCTACCCGCGCGCGCACGCCGCCAACCCCGACGTCGTCGTGCTGGCCGGCGCGCTGGCCCCGACGCTGGAGCCGGAGGGGAGCGCGGCCGGCCTGAGCGACCTGGCCTACCTGCGGCGGATGTACGAGGCCGGTGCTGCGTCCACCTTTGACGCGCTCGCCGTCCACGCCTACGGGCTGGCGTTTCCCCCAGAGGAGCCCCCCGCCCCCGACGCGATCAACTTCCGCCGCGTCGAACTGCTGCGCGAGATCATGGTCGCCCACGGAGATGGCGACAAGCCGGTCTATGTGACCGAGGCGGGATGGAACGACCACCCGCGCTGGGCCCGCGCCGTCCGCCCCGGGCAGCGCATCGAGTACACGATCGGCGCGTACGAGTGGGCCCGCCAGAACTGGCCGTGGTGCGCGTGCGTCGCGATGTGGGCCTTCCGCTACCCCGCCCCGACCCGCAGCTACCAGGACTATTACGCCTTCGTGACGGCGGATTTCGAGCCGAAGGTGATCTATCTCGAGGTACAGGACTATACCCGTGGCGCGGGGGCTGCAGGTCAGTCAACCAGGGCATGGAACTCGTTGCGCCTCCAGGCGGACGTGGTAGAATAGCCGGGCGCACCGCAGGAGGAGAGCCACGATGTCGTCCAAGCGTCCAGAGTGTCCGGGGAAAAGAGCGCGCCAGGCATGGCCGGTCTCGCGTCGCATCTTCCTCGGACTGGGCCTGGGGGCGCTGGCCGCCTGGCTGGCCGGATGCCGTCGCGCCGCCGTTCCCACTGCCGCACCCTCACCCACGTCCGTGACGGAGGCGTCTCCGTCTCCGTCTCTCTCCCCTCCCTTCCCTCCTTCTCCCTCTCCCCTACCTCCGACGCCAAGCCCGAGCCCCGTCCCGCCCACCTATACCCCTGTGCAGTCTACCCCCACCCAACCACCGTCCCCCACCCCTGAGCCTGCGCCCGCGCTGAGCCGGCCCACGATCGTGGCCCACTGGCCTGCCACCCCCACCAGCCGCGTCGTCGTCGTGCGCCACAGCGGCGTGTGGATGGCGGATGGCACGCCCGACATGGCGATCGTGCTCCAGATGCTCGACGCTGGCATCAGCACGCTGACCGGCGTGGCCGGCGTGCCAGCCGTGTGGTGCACGCTCTTCGACCCAGGCGAGCGGGTGCTGCTCAAGGTCAACTGCATCTCCTACGGCGGCCCGACCCAACCCGCCGTCGCCTACGCCGTGGCCCGGCGGCTGCAAGACGCCGGGCTCCCGGCCGAAAACATCCTCATCTTTGACCGCACCGACGCCGAGCTGGCCGCGGCTGGCTACACGCTCAACGAGGGCGGGCCAGGCGTGCAGTGCCACGGTGCGCGGGGCGACGGAGCGGAGGCCGTGCTGACCCAGGCCAGCGTCCGCTTCTACCAGGAGTTCGACGCCAGCGACGCCATCGTCAACGTCCCCATCCCCAAGCAGCACGGCAGCGCGGGGGTGAGCGTCTCGCTGAAGAACCACTATGGTTCGGTGAACCGGCCTGGTTCGCTGCACGGCAACTGGTGCGATCCGGCCATCGCCGAGCTCAACGCTCAGCCGAACGTGCGCGACAAGACGCGCCTCATCGTCGGCGCCGCGCTCAACGTCAGCCCTTGGAACTGGAACCAGCCCGAGCGGGAGAACGCGCTGCTGCTCTCCTTCGACCCCGTGGCGCTCGACACCGTCGGGCGCGACATCCTGGTGCGTCACCGCCAGGCCCTCGGCCTCGACACAAGTTCTCTGATCGAGGGCGCTCGCCACCTCGGCACCGCCCAGGCGCTGGGGTTGGGCACGGCCGATGCTAGCCGGATCGATCTGCGCGAGGTCGTTCTGGGTTAGGAGTGAAGACTACCATAGGAGAAGACACCATGACACGTATTGTGCTGATACGCCACGGACAGACGGTCTGGAACCGGGAAGCGCGCTTCCGGGGCCGGGCCGACGTCGAATTGGATGCATTCGGACTCGAGCAGGCGGAGGCGACCGGGCGGTACGTGGCCGCCCGCTGGCCGGTCGTCGCGGTCTACGCCAGCCCGATGCGGCGCGCGATACAGACCGCCGCGGCCGTCGCCCGCGCCCAGGGACTGACCGCCCAACCGCTGGCAGGGCTGATGGACATCGACTTTGGCGAGTGGCAGGGGCAACTGGCCACCGATATGGAGCGACAGTATCCCGAGCTCTGGTGGACCTGGTGGCAGGCCCCCCAGGACATGCACTTCCCCG
>DATKTN010000205.1:0-5443 GCA_035531135.1 Anaerolineae bacterium | reverse complement strand
CAGAGTATCCCGACTTGGAACCCGAGGATGTCCAACATGCGTTACGCTATGCGGCATGGGTCACTGAGGAGAGGGTCTATCTGCCTGCAGAGGTCCTGGTATGAAGTCCTTGGCCGACATGGGGTTGGCGCGCAACACTGTTGCCTTTCTGCGTGCCCGTGGACACGATGCCATCCACTTGCGTGACGAAGGACTCCAGCGGTTAGGCGACGACAAGATTGTGGAGAAGGCGTTGGCCCCCCATTTTCTTCACCCTCGCTTACTTTGTGCGCTTCCCGCGGGAAACCCTTGCGAAGGTTAGCGAACGGGTTTCAGGCCGGAGGTGGTCTCGTCCGGCGGGAGATTCCTTGTTGACAAGGTGGTTCGCAACCTTCGCACGTGTGCTTCCCGCAGGAAACCCTTGCGAAGGTTAGTGAACGGGTTTCAGGCCGGAAGTGGTCTCGTCCGGCGGGAGATTCCTTGTTGACAAGATGGTTCGCAACCTTCGCACGTGTGCTTCCCGCGGGAAACCCTTGCGAAGGTTAGTGAGCAGGTTTCAGGCCGGAAGTGGTCTTGCTTGCCAAGAATCCCCTTATTGGTAGGGCGGCTCGCAACCTTCGCAAGGGTCTCTATTCCCCAATCGTGAACAGCCTTCCGTCCGCCCGGCCAAAGACCTCCGGGAAGTAGAACTCGCGGGCGGTGGTGGGGATGACGTGGTACTCGCCGGGCAGCGTGGCGCGGAAGGTGTAGGCGTACTCGTAGGTACCCGCCGGTAGATAGTCGGCGAAGAGCACTGTCTTGTCGTCCCGCATCTCGCTGCGGCTGTACCAGCGCCACCACCAGCGGTAGAAATCGTACCACCCCTCGTTCTCCGTCTCCCGATACAGCCCGGGCTCCTGCGCCAGCTCGCTCGTCGTCTCCAGGCTCACGTCAATCGACTCTGCGCCCGCCGGCAGCGGGTCCTCGACGACGACATAGTACAGGTCGTGCGGCGCAATCACCGTCAGCCGCACTTGAATTACGTCGCCCACCCCTGCCTCTGTGACCGGCTGGCATCCATTTGGGGTTTGGGATTTGGGATTTGGGGCTTGGTCAGCGCGGCAGTACTGCCGGGAGACGACGATGCCCCGGTTGAGCGGCTCGATCTCCTCCACCGGCAGGTACACGTTCAGGTGCGCGGTATAGTACAGCCGGCCCTCGCCCGGCCCGCGTCCCACCGTCAGCCGGTTGCCCACACCGGCCAGCAACTCCGCCACGTCGACCCGGAGTTGGACCGGCTCGTCGACCGTGTCCGGGGTCACGGCCCCTTCGGCCAGGGGAGCGTCGTTGAGCCACACGCCATAGTCGTACGCGCCCGCCAGTTCGCCGGTCGTGGCCATCCAGTCAGTGAACGCGATCAGCGCCCAGGCGGTCTCCTGCGTCGTCTCCCAGATCCCGTCGCGGCGGGCGACCATCAGCCAGCGCACGACGTTGGGGATGAGGGCGTTGTCGGGATCAAGCCGGACCAGCGCGTCCAGGATGACGGCGGTGGAGCGGGTGTCGGTGTTCATGGCCCACCAGTCGTATTCCGCCTCCTCCCAGTGCGCGCCGGTCGCGCTGAGGATGGCACCGTTCTGGACGTCGGACAGGAGCGTCCCGATGCGTCCGTCGTCGGCGTCAATCAGCCCCAACGTCAGCGCCAGGAAGGCCCTGCCATAGTGGCTCAGCTTGTCACGGTGGCGGTACAGGTCATCGGTGTATTCGCTGGCACGGCGGGCCTGGCCGGCCTCGGCCATCACGTACAGGACGAACGCCTGCCGGTTGGCCTCGCGGTAGGACCCCAGTTCGCGGGCGCTCACCAACGCGCTCTCCAGGTAGCCCAGCCCGCGCTCGATCGCGTCCCCCCGTACCTCAAAACCCGCCTCGCGTGCCTGGTCCAGCGCAAAGACCGCGTAGGCACTCAGATAGGGGTTGCTCTCGCCCTCGACCCACCAGCCCCAGCCGCCGTCACTGTGCTGCCGCAGATAGAGTTTGCCCAGCCCTTCCTCGACCAGCCCGGGCAGCCTGGCCTCCAGTTCCGAATCTCTGATCTCCAATCTCTGCAACGCCTGGTACGTCAACACGTTCGGCAGAAACCTGGACACCACCTGTTCCGTGCACTCGTAGGGGAAATGCTCCAGGTAGGTCAGGCCGGAGGCGACGCCGGCCGCCAGCGATGGGTCGAGCCGGACGGACAGCTCACCTCGACGGTCATCGTACTTGGGCGGCAGCGCCACCACCTCGGTGCGGCTGTCCTTGCCCACCAGTTGCCCGCCGGTGCCGATGATCTCCGGCGCGGTGTAGCGGTGGACCAGCAGCGTGCCCTCGGGCCCCGTGGTCAGCCGCGGACGCGCCGCGTCGGAGTACTCCCCTGCGACCGCGCTCATCACCACATCCACCGCCTCCACATCCTCCACCTCAACCCACCAAACCACCTTCTCCTCCCCACCGGCCGGGATCGAGATCGTGACATCGTGTTGCGTGTTGCGTGTTTCGTCAAGCGTGAGTCCGACGGCACTCAGCGTGACCGTCGCGTCGAGCGTTCCGTCCGTGTTGTTGCTGGCTAGCGCGGCCAGTTGGGCCCGGTCGCCGACGACGAAGAAGCGGGGCGTCACCGGCCGCACCAGGAGTGGCTTGGTGACGAGCAGGTCGACCGTCGCCTCGCCCACCTGTGTGCCGGCGGTCACACCCACGCCGCGAAAGACCCAGGTGGTCAGGTTGTCCGGCAGCGGGATGGAGACAGAGGCGCGGCCGGTCCGGTCGGTGACGACATCACCGTCCCAGAAGGCGGTGTCGGCGAACTGCTCGCGCAGTTGCACGCCGGGTGGCAGCCCCGCCGCTGCATCGCGCGCGCCCTCATCGGGAACTGCCGGGGGCATCGGCGCTACGGCGGGAGCCTCCACCTCCTCGGCGCCACCGCCCATCCCGAGCGCACGGCTCTCCGAGGCGAGCGCTTTGGCCATCTCCTCCATCTGCTCGAGCAGCAGCCGGTTGAGCGAGATGACCAGGCCACTGGCGGTCGTGACGCCCAGCCCACGTCGCCCGTAGAACGATGCGAGGATGGCATCCGGCGTGCGCGGCTTCAGGCTGAGCACCGCCTTGTCCACCAGGTCGAGCGACAAGGCCGCCGTCACTGGCTCTCCCCCGGCATCGGTCGCGCGCACGTCGAAGGAGACGGTGTCGCCCGGCTCCGCCTGCTCGACGCTGGGCGTGAGCGTGACGGTCAGTTCCTGCGCCACCGGTTCGACCGTCAGCAGGACGTAGCCCACCTTGTGCGTTGCCACCGTCTCCCTACTCCCCTCTCCCCCTGGGAGAGGGGCCGGGGGTGAGGGTGTGCTCCCCTCCCCCTGTGGGGGAGGGGTTGGGTGCGTGGGGACATCTGGCCCTTTGACGATCACGGCGGAGACGTAGACGTTGGGCGCGTGGTCGGCGGTGATGGGCAACTGGTAGACGGTAGAGTTGCTCTCCAACCGCAACACCTCCTGATGCAGCACGCCGCCCCGTTCAACCGTGACCCAGGCCCACTGCTCGCCGGAGAAGGGGCTGGGGATGAGGATCTCGGCGGTCTCGCCGGGGACGTAGGTGGATTTGTCGCTGACGAGCGTGATGCGGTCGTTGTTCTCCCGCCGCCAGGAGACGTACTCCCCCCCGCTGACCCACACCCAGGTCGAGCTGCGTACCAGTCGCTCGCGGCGGTCGCGCCCGCTGACGACGACGCGATAGGAGCCGCCTTCCGCCGGCGTGAAGGTCGCCACGCCCTCGGCGTCCCCGCCGGTCGTCAGCGTCCCGGTAGCTACCCGCGTGTCCTCTGTCTCCCACTCCCAGGTGCCGCCGCCGAACTCGTTCTCGACAAAGGTGTTGATCCATTCGCGACGGTACACCTCGACGTCCAGTTTCTGGCCCGGCAGCCGTGTGCCTGTCCAGTCCACCGTCACGACGTCGACCGCCAGTTCCTCACCCGCTTCGCCGACGACCTGCCGCGGAGCCAGCCCGACGTAGAACTCGCCCTGGTGGACGACGACGTCGGCCCGGCCGGAGATGGTCTGCCCGTCTTTGCCGTAGGCGGTCGCCTCGACGGTCAACCGCTGCCCGCCGGTCATCACCTCGGTCGGCAGGGCGATCGTCAGGCGACCATCGCCACCGGTCGTGTCGGTACCGCTGAGGACGAGATCGGGGGCGGGAGGCTCCCACCACCAGCACCAGCGACAGAGCCACGGGTCGTCCTCGTCGGCAAAGTCGTACCGGCCGAATTGGGCCGGCTCGAACCGGTAGGGGGTAGAGAGCACGTGCCATTCGACGGCGGCGCCGGCGACGGGGCCGCCGAAGAAGTAACGCACCTCGACGTCGGTGCGGGTACCCCCCTCGGTCCCCCCTGCGAGGGGGGAGGGGGCGGCGAGTTCCGCCTGTTCCGGCGCGACGAGGACCTCGAACTCTGGCGGGCGGTAGGCGGCGACGGTAAAGTCAGTGGTGAACGTCTCGTCACCGAGGGCGACGTTGAGAGCGTATTGGCCCAGCGCCGCGCCATCGGCCAGCGCCAGTTCGCCGTGGAACGTGCCCAGGTCATCCAGCTCCAGTTGTTCCTGGACCACCTGCTCGCCAGCGGCGTCGTAGACGACGACGTCGATCGGGCCAGCGCCGGGGAGGCTGTAGTGCACGTCGTCCTCGGCGCGGATGATGCCGCGGAAGTAGACGGTCTGGCCGGGCCGGTAGATGGGCCGGTCGGTGTAGATGTGAGCGCGGTGAGCCTGGCCTCTTTGTGCCTCCTCCAGGCCAAAGTCCCAGGGGCCGATGCCCGCCATCCAGTCCCACGTGCTCCCACCCAACACGAACGGCTCCTGCGCCACGACGTAGAGCGCGCCGCGGTCGGGACCGCCCAGCGCGAACCGGGCCAGGCCATCGGCGTCGCTGGTCGCCGCGCCAAGATCCGCGCCATTTGCGGCGTGCGCCGTCAGCGCGAGCCCACCGGCGGGCCTGCCGGTCGCCAGGTCGGTCACCCAGGCCCACGCTTCGCCCTGGCTCGTCTTGAGCGTCAGGTTGTACTCCGAGACGACCAGCAGTTTGCGATGGCCCCAGCGGTCGTACTCCACGCCAGGGGCACGCAGGTCCAGCAGGTAGATGCCTGGGGGCAATTTGCCACCGCCCTCTGCCAGGTCCACCGGCACGTACCCGACCTCGTCCAGCGGGGCTGTTACGGGCACCGACCACTGGCGGATCGGGCCGCCGGGAGGGCTGTACTCCCACCAGTCTCGCTGGGCGCGGAGGAATTCCTCCAGGCCGAGCCGGTAGAGGCTCAGGTCGAGCCGGTGAGTGTTCAGGTGACCGACGACGACGCGGGCCGGTTGGTGCGCGTCAGTTGTGCCGACCGTGCCGGGCATGGGGATCTGCACCCAGGGGGAGAGGGGGGCGGTGCGGAAGCGCACGCTCATCTCCTGCCCGGTCGTGTTGC
>DATKTN010000204.1:0-12136 GCA_035531135.1 Anaerolineae bacterium | reverse complement strand
AGGCCCCCACGGTGCTCCAGCGGTGCGTCTCGTTCTGCATGTCAATCAGCACGCGCGTGGTCGCCGCCGTCCCGTGGTCCCCGTCCAGGATGTGCACCTTGTAGTCGGCCAGGTTGAACCGCGCCAGGTGGGGATACACGGGCGTCAGCGCCTTGCGCAGCGCTGCGTCCAGCGCGTTCACCGGCCCGTTGCCCTCGGCCGCCGTGTGGAAGACCTGGTCGCCCACGTGGAGCTTGATGGTCGCCTCGGCAAAGATGCCCCGCCCTTCCCGGTGTTCGACGACGACCATAAAGTCGAGCATCTCGAAGGGGGGATGATACCCGGGTCGGGCGCGATGCAGGAGCAACTCGACCGATGCCTCGGCACCCTCGAACGTAAAGCCCTGGTGTTCCAACTGTTTGATCTCCTGGAGCACGCCTGGCAGGTCCTCGATCTCCTGGTGCGGGATGCCTATCTCCTCCGCCTTGCTCAGCAGGTTCCCCCGGCCCGCGAGTTCCGAGACGAGGACGCGCAACCGGTTGCCCACGAGGGCAGGGTCGACATGCTGGTAACTGTGCAGGTTACGCCGCATGGCCGCCACGTGGATGCCCCCCTTGTGGGCAAAGGCACTCTGACCCACGTAGGCCGCCTGGCGATGAAGAGGCTGGTTGGCGATGGCGGCCACCGTGCGGGCGACCCACGTCAGGTAGGCGAGCTGGTCCGGGGGCAAAGCCGCGATCCCCATCTTTAGCTCCAGGTTGGGGATCAACGTACACAGGTCGGCGTTGCCACACCGCTCACCGTAGCCGTTTATCGTCCCCTGCACGTGCGTGGCACCGGCCCGGATGGCTGCCAGGCTGTTCGCCACGGACAACCCACCATCGTCGTGCGCGTGGATGCCCAGGTGGACGTCGGGGAAGGCCGTCCGGACCTCCTGGACGATGGCGGTGATCTCCCAGGGCATTGAGCCGCCGTTCGTGTCGCACAGCACGATCGTGTCCGCGCCTCCCGCTGCCGCAGCCTGGAGCGTGGCCATGGCGTAGCCGGGATCGGCCTTGTGCCCATCGAAAAAGTGCTCCGCGTCGTAGATGACTTCCCGACCGTGGGCCTTCAGGCAGGCCAGGCTCTCCCGGATGAGGCGCAGGTTCTCCTCCGGCGTGGTCCGCAGGACGTCCTGGACGTGGAGCATCCAGCTCTTGCCCACGACGGTGACGACCGGCGTCTCCGCCTCCAGCAGGGCCTGGATGTTGGCGTCATCCTCGGGTGAGACTCCCACCCGGCAGGTGCTGCCGAAGGCAGCGGGCCGGGTGTGCGCCAGGTTGAGTTCCCGTACCCGCCGGAAGTATTCGGCGTCCTTGGGATTGGAGCCCGGCCAGCCGCCCTCGACGTAGTGCACACCCAGCCTGTCCAGCAGGCCGGTGATCTTTAATTTGTCCTCTACCGACAGCGAGATGCCCTCCCCCTGTGTGCCGTCGCGCAGCGTCGTGTCGTAGAGCAAGATTTGAGATTTGAGATTTGAGATTTGGGATTTGTCATTTGTCATTTGTCATTTTCGCCCGCGTGTAGGGCACCAGCCCCCCGGCCTGGATGATCTCCATGGTGAAGGCTGGGAACGGGGATGTCTGGTAGGTGCGCCCGGTCCGCAGGTTGGTGATCGTGCCAGCCTTCAGGTCGACGGTCAACTGATCCCCCTTCTCCGTCCCCTCGACCGCCTCCGGGCACTCCAGGATGGGCAGGCCGATGTTGATACCGTTCCGGTAAAAGATGCGGGCGAAACTCCTGGCGACGACGACGGCGACGCCCGCTCCCTTGATCGCCAGCGGCGCGTGCTCGCGGGATGATCCGCAGCCAAAGTTCTCCCCGCCGACGATCACGTCCCCTGGCTGCACCGCGCCGGCAAACCCCGCGTCTATGTCCTCCATGCAGTGGCGTGCCAGTTCCTCCGGCGTGGAGACGTTCAAGTAGCGGGCCGGGATGATGGCGTCGGTGTCCACGTTGTCGCCGTATTTCCACACGTTGCCTTCGATAAGCATAAGCATACCTTCCTCCGTGAACGGAACATGGAACACGCAATACGCAATACGCAAAACGTGATGCGTACTGCGTGTTACGTGATATCGTCAGGGTGTGCGATGCGGCCCGCTATGGCGCTGGCCGCTGCCACGGCTGGCCCGGCCAGGTAGACCTCGCTCTCGGGATGGCCCATGCGCCCGCGAAAGTTGCGGTTGGTGGTGCTCACCGCCCGCTCGCCGGCGGCCAATACGCCCATGTGACCGCCCAGGCAGGGGCCGCAGGTCGGCGTGCTGACGACCGCGCCCGCCTCGACGAAAGCCTCGACCCATCCCTCGCGCAGCGTGTCCAGGTAGACCTGCTGGCTGCCGGGGACGACGATGCAGCGCACGTCGGGGTGAACCTGGCGGCCGCGCAGCAGTTCGGCGGCGACGCGCAGGTCCTCCAGGCGGCCGTTGGTGCAGGAGCCGATGACGACCTGGTCAATCCTGACGTCGCCGGCCTGGCCCACCGGCCGGACGTTCTCCGGCAGGTGGGGAAACGCCACCTGTGGTTCGATCTGGCCCGCGTCGATCTCGACGACCTGGGCGTAGGTGGCATCGACATCGGCCTGGTAGACGCGGGGCGCGCGCGATGCACGGCCCTCCACGTAGGCGCGGGTGACCTCGTCGACGGCCACGAGCCCCGCCTTGCCGCCAGCCTCGATCGCCATGTTCGCCATGGTGAACCGCCCGTCCATGGAGAGGTGATCGATGACCGGCCCGGCGAACTCGATGGCCTTGTAGAGCGCGCCGCTGACGCCGATCCGCCCGATCGTGTACAGGATCAGGTCCTTGCCGCCGACCCACGGCCGTAACCGGCCCCGGTAGACGACGCGGATCGTCTCCGGCACGCGCAGCCAGGTGCACCCCGTGGCCATCGCCACGGCGATGTCGGTAGAGCCCATGCCGGTGGCAAAGGCCCCCAACGCGCCGTAGGTGCACGTGTGCGAGTCGGCGCCCACGACGAGGTCGCCGGGCACGACCAGCCCTTGCTCTGGCAGGAGGACGTGCTCGATGCCCATGCGCCCCACGTCAAAGTGATGGGGCAGCCCCTGTGCCCGCGCAAACTGGCGCATTTGTGCGCACTGCTCGGCGGACTTTATGTCCTTGTTCGGCACAAAGTGATCCGCCACCATCACCACCCGGCTGGGATCGAACACCCGCTCTACGTCCAGCGTCTCGAACTCGCGGATGGCGATGGGGGCGGTGATGTCGTTGGACAGCACCACGTCCACCGTGGCCTCCACCAGGTCACCCGGCCACACTTCTGGATGGCTATCGGTGTCGCCCCGGCGGTTGTCACCCGGCGCGGCGCTGCCTGGCCCCTCTACCACGTGGGCAGCGATGATTTTTTCGGCCAGTGTGTGTCCCATTGGATCACGCTTTCCCCTTTAGCGAGCCTGGGCGGCAGGTGGTTCATTCTCTGCGGCTTGCCCATCGCGATTGCAGAAGAGGGAGAATCCACACCACTTTAGCGCCCAACTGCGGGGCTCGGCGAACTTCTCTCCAGAGCTGCCCGCCGGGACGCGTTCCGGAGCAGACGGAGACGGTGTCTCCTGGTGAGTTGCCTCCTGAGCGGATGCTTGAACGCGATTCTGATCGTCCATCTTTCTCCTTTTCCGAGCGTGTGTTTTTTTCTCGACCCTACCGATGGTTCCCTTTTGAGGTATCATCGGCTGGGCGCTTCCACTTTTTTATTCCCGCTCTAGTCGCATCACCCGTAAGCGAAGCGACTCCGACGGCCCAGTGACGGGATCTGACGATCCCTTCGGAGCGAGCGGAGAAGCAACACTCAAGCAGGTGATGGCCGTCCTGCCCTCGCTTGCAGCTCGGCCTCACGGCGAGCGGCTATGAGCCGGTTGAGGGCAAACATGTACGCCTTGGCGCTGGCCACCACGATGTCGGTATCTGAGCCACGACCGCTGAACACCCGCCGCTCGACCCCGTTCTCTCTCACTGGATCGTCGGCCTGGATGCGGATCGTCACGCTTCCCACGGCGTCGATCCCCTCGGTCACCGCCTGGATGGAGAACTCGATGAGTTCGTTCGGCTCGCCGATGACCCGGTTGATGGCCCTGTAGACGGCGTCGACCGGACCAGCGCCGTGGTCGGCGTCGCAGAACACCTGGCCCTCCGGCCCCCGAATGCGCACGGTCGCCGTGGGGATACTGGTGTTGCCGCAACTGACCTGGACGTGTTCCAGGTGGTAGGTCTCCTCGAAGAACATCTGTGCCTCGTCGGCGACAATCGCCTCCAGGTCGCGGGTGTCCACCGTCTTTTTCTTGTCGGCTACCCCCAGGAAGCGTTGATAGACTTTTTCGAACTGTTCCTCGTCCAGCGTGTAGCCCAGCTCGGCCAGCCGGTGGCGCAGCCCGGCCCGGCCCGACCGTGCCGACAGGACGATCTCTGAATCGGGCACGCCGACGTCGCGGGGGTTGATGATCTCGTAGGTCGTGCGCTCCTTCAGCACGCCGTCCTGGTGGATGCCGGAGGAGTGGGCGAAGGCGTTGGCTCCCACGATGGCCTTGTTCGGCTGCACCGGGATGCCGGTCAACTGGCTGACCAGCCGGCTGACCGGGTAGATGTGCCGGGCATGGATGCCGGTCTCCAGGCCAAACAGGTCCTGGCGGGTCCTGAGTGCCATGACCACCTCCTCCAGCGAGCAGTTGCCCGCCCGTTCGCCGATGCCGTTGACCGTGACCTCTACCTGCCGCGCGCCGTTGAGCACGCCGGCGAGCGTGTTGGCCGTGGCCATCCCCAGGTCGTCGTGGCAATGGACGGACAGCGTGGCGCGGTGGATGTTGGGCACGTTCTCGGCAATGGACCGGATGAGCGCGCCGAACTCGTCCGGCGAGGTGTAGCCGGTGGTGTCGGGGATGTTGACGACCGTGGCCCCGGCGGCGATGACCGCCTCCAGCACGCGGTAGAGATAGCTCGGATCGGCGCGGCCGGCATCCTCGGCGTAGTATTGCACGTCGTCCACGAACTTGATGGCGTGTCTGACGGCATCCACGCCCCGCTCCAGCGCCTCCTCGCGGGTGGTGCGCAGCTTGTATCGGACGTGAACGTCGGAGACGCCGATTCCGGTGTGGATGCGCGGGCGCGCAGCGCCCTCCAACGCTCTGGCCGCCGTCTCGATGTCCTCCCGGTTGGCTCGCGTCAGCCCGCAGATGACGCAACTGCGAATCTCCCGCGAGATGCGCTGCACCGCCCGGAAATCGCCCGGCGAGGAGATGGGGAATCCGGCCTCGATGACGTCTACCCCCATCTCTTCCAGCGCGTGAGCGATCTCGATCTTTTCGTTGACGTTGAGCGCTGCCCCGGGTGACTGCTCCCCGTCTCGAAGCGTCGTGTCAAACACCGTCACGGTTCTCTCAGTTCCAATCCCACTCTCATCCACGATAACCCTCTCCCTCCCCCATCTTTTGGTCATTTGTCATTGGACATTGGACATTGGACATTGGTCATTGGTTATTTCCTCTTCTCCGGTCGAAGCGCACGGACCGCCGCGCCCGCCTGCCACATCTCCGACTCTCGCATCTCCCGCAGTTCGGCCTCCAGCCTCTCCTTGTAGTCGGGCGCGCTGTTGGCCTCGAGGACGATCCGCGTTTCCTCGCCGGAGACGACGCTGGGATAGAGTTCCTCAAAGACCGGCATGACGGCCTCTCGAAACCTGTGTCGCCAGTCGAGCGCGCCCCGCTGCGCGGTCGTGGAGCAGTTGGCGTACATCCAGTCCATACCATTCTCACCGACCAGCCGGATGAGGCTCTGGGTCAGCTCCTCGACGGTCTCGTTGAACGCCTCGCTGGGGGTGTGCCCGTTCCTGCGGAGCACGTCGTACTGGGCCTCCATAATGCCGGCGAGCGCGCCCATCAACACGCCTCTTTCCCCCGTCAGGTCGCTGTACACCTCGTTCTGGAACGTGGTGGGGAAAAGATAGCCCGAGCCGATCGCAATGCCGACGGCCAGCGTCCGCTCCGTAGCGTGGCCGGTGTGATCCTGATGTACGGCGTAACTGCTGTTGATGCCGCTGCCGGCGAGAAAGTTGGCCCTCACGCTGGTCCCCGACCCCTTGGGGGCCACCAGGATCACGTCCACGAACTCGGGAGGGACGATGCCCGTCTGGTCGCTGTACACGATCGAGAACCCGTGCGAGAAATACAGCGCATCGCCCTCCTTCAAGCGAGGCGCAATCCTGGGCCACAGGATTACCTGGGCGGCGTCAGAGACCAGGTACTGGACGATGGTGGCTCGCTCGACGGCTTCTTCGAAGGGGAAAAGCGTCTTGCCGGGCTCCCACCCATCATCCCGTGCCTTCTCCCAGGAGCGCAACCGCTCCGGCGCTCCCCCCACGATGACGTTGACGCCGTTGTCCCTCATGTTGAGCGCCTGGGCCGGGCCCTGCACCCCATAACCCAGAACAGCCACGACTTCCTCGCTCAGAACCTGGCGCGCCTTCTCCAGCGGAAACTCGTCTCTCGTGACGACCTCTTCCACTGTTCCCCCAAAACTAATTTTCGCCATGTGTATCCCCCTTGTAATGTGTTTTTGCCATTGGTCATTGGTCATTGGTCATTGGTCATTGGTCATTGTTCATTGGCCATTGGCTTCCCGCCGTTGCACCCACGCACCATCGCCACCCGCCCGGTGCGGACCATCTCCAGGATCCCAAAGGGCCGGAGCACCTCGACCAGGCCCTCTACCTTCTCCTCAGTGCCGGTCACCTCGATCATCAGCGTATCGAGGCCCACGTCTACCACGCGTGCCCGGAAGGTGTCCACCAGTTGCATGACCTCCGACCTGGTCCCACCGTTCGCCCGCACCCTGATGAGCGCCAGGTCGCGCATCACGGCCGGCCGGTCGGTCACGTCCTCGACCCGGATGACGTTGACCAGCTTGTAGAGATTCTGGGCGACTTTCTGCACGTCGGTGCGTGCGCTGTCCACGACGATGGTCATGCGGGAGACCCCCCGTTGCTCCGTGTGGCCGACGGTCAGGCTCTCGATATTAAAGGCCCGCCGCCGGAAAAGGCTGGCCACCCGATTCAGCACGCCGGGCTTGTCCTCGACCCAGGTGATCAATGTACTCACCATCTTTATCCTCCTTACCTACTTGATCAGGCCTCGACGGCCGGGATCGGGCGACGGATCATTTCGTGCAGCGCTGCACCGGCCGGAACCATCGGGTAGACGTTGCCCTCCGCCCCCTCCTGTGCGACCTGGAACTCGATGAAGGCAGGGCCACGGTGGCTCCGGGCCTCGGCGATGGCCTGGCGAGTGTCCTCGGGCTTGGTGACCCGCCAACCTTGGATCCCGTATGCCTCCACCAATTTGACAAAGTCGGGGTTGAGCAGGCGCGTGGCTTCGTATCGCCGGTCGTAGAACATCTCCTGCCATTGGCGCACCATGCCCAGATAGCTGTTGTTAAAGAGAGCGATTCGCAGGGGCAACTGCTCCTGGACCACGGTGCCCAACTCCTGAGCGGTCATCTGGAAACCGCCGTCACCCACGATGGCCCAGACCTCTTCGTCGGGCCGTGCGATCTGAGCGCCGATGGCTGCTGGCAGTCCAAATCCCATGGTCCCCAGGCCTCCAGAGGTGATGAGGGGGTGGGGCCCGTCCTGGTGGTAGTACTGGGCTGCCCACATCTGGTGCTGGCCGACGTCGGTGACCAGGATGGCCTCCCCCTGGGTCGCCTCCCAGATGTCATTGACGACGTGAGGAGGCAGGAGACGGCCGTTTTGAGGCCGATTCGCGATGTCCCGGGCGTCAGTCTCGGCCCTCCATTGGTCAATCCGGTTCAGCCACTCCTGGTGGGAGGCTGGCTCCACGAGGGGCATGAGTTGCTCCAGGACCTGGCGCAGGTCCCCCAGGATTGCCACGTCTACCGGCACGATCTTGTTCAGCTCGGCCGCGTCCAGATCCACGTGGATCTTGCGAGCGCCGGGGGCATAGTGGGCCAGTTTCCCCGTCACGCGATCGTCGAACCGCATGCCAAAGGCCAGGAGCAGGTCGGCCTCCTGGATCGCCTGGTTCACGAAGGCTTCGCCGTGCATGCCCATCAGCCCCAGGGCGAGTGGGTGGGATTCGGGGAACCCGCCCTTGCCCAGCAGCGTCAGTGCGACAGGGATGTGCGTCTTCTCGGCCAAGCCCTGCAGAATCGCCATCGCACCTGACATCAGGACGCCGTGTCCGGCCAGGATGACGGGGCGCTGTGCGGAGTTGATCATGGCGGCTGCCTGGCGCACGGCGTCGGGATCGCCTGGCCCGACAGGCCGATAACCTGGCAGCTCGATCTCCTCCTTCGGCACGACCAGGTCGGTCTCCGCCTGCTGGACATCCTTCGGCAGGTCAATCAGCACGGGTCCGGGCCGGCCGCTGCGGGCGATGTAGAAAGCCTCGTGGAT
This sequence comes from Anaerolineae bacterium, assembly GCA_035531135.1. GTDB lineage: Bacteria > Chloroflexota > Anaerolineae > B4-G1 > B4-G1 > DATKTN01. Next base: position 3,700 of record DATKTN010000204.1, on the reverse strand, counting down.
GATGTAGGCCAGGTCATTCACGTCGGTCACCAGGTAATTGTGCTTGGTGATGGGCAGCGTGATGCCCGTGATGTCTGTCTCCTGAAAAGCGTCGGAACCGATCACGGCCGTGGGCACCTGGCCCGTGATGCACACGATGGGTGCAGAATCCATCATCGCCGTGGCGATGCCCGTGACCAGGTTGGTCGCACCCGGTCCTGATGTGACCAGGGCGACCCCGACCCGTCCCGAGGCGCGGGCGTAGCCATCAGCGGCGTGGGCCGCACACTGTTCGTGGCGAACGAGGACGTGGTGGATGCCATACTCCTGGCGGGGATGATAGGTGTGCATGATGGCACCGCCAGGGAAGCCAAAGACCACCTCTACGCCTTCTCGCCTCAAGATCTCCCACACGATTTGTGCACCTGTTCGTCTCATCTCTCCTCCTTTGACCTCTCTGCTGCTCGTCGAACGGCCTGAAATAAAAAAGAAGCCGCCCAGTTGGGCGACTTCTTGTTGCTGTTCGGCGCTTACCGTTAGCCCTGGCTCACCGACGCCATCCCAACCGACCTCTGCTCCTGCCACGCAGGAGCACGACGATGACGATAATAAGCAAGCCCAGCGCCCGCTGGCTGGCCCAGAAACCCCTCAAAGCGGAGGGGTTGAATGCACTGTCGTCGTATGGGTGAGCGTCCACCGTGCTGTTTTCCCTTCAGTCCGCCCGATGGCGGGAACGTGACACATAAAAAATCAGAGCCGCCCCGTTGGGCGGCTCTGGTCTACACACAGTAAGCGGTGGTAATCACCTGCCCAACGGGCTAAGACCCCTCCCCAATAATAAGGGTAAGGAGCAAGCTGGACAGGATAACCACCAAAGTGCGAGAGACTGTTTTCATCAAGAAATCTCTGATCCTCCAAAACTGCTTGATATTATATACGACTTCCTGAATTTGTCAATAGGAAATTGGAGCTAGCCGAGCCACCTTCCCGAAAGCTCCCCCGACGACACACTTGCTCCAACTTGACAAATCGGCCCAAGCCGGGTATGATTACGTGCAATTGAGAGTTCGAATCGTGCGAGTCTCACGGATCTTGCGGATGGAACTGCACCGGACGGAAGTACGCAGATGATGTATCAGCGGCACACAGCCAGCTTTGCCTATACCTACTATTATTTTACCCCGCCTGTGGGACGGGCGCTTCACGACGGGTGGAGGTCAGTGTAGGATAGGCAAAACCCCGAGGACGAGGTAAAGACGTGGAGCAACCCGCTCCACGTCTTTTTTTGCATCTATGGATGGACACTTGAGGACGAGGAGGACAAAGATGACTGTTCGAGGTATTCGTGGCGCGACCAGCGTAGACGTCAACGACGCGGAACCCATCATCGCGGCGACGCGCGAGCTGCTGGAGCGAATCGTCGCCGCCAATGGCCTGGCGACGGAAGACGTGGCCAGCGTGATCTTGACCGCCACGTCCGACCTGGACGCGGCCTACCCGGCGCGCGCGGCCCGCGAGATGGGCTGGGTGCACGTACCCCTGCTGTGCATGCAGGAGATGGCGGTCGTGGGCAGCCTGCCGCGCTGCATCCGGGTGCTGGTACTCTGGAACACCGACCGGCCCGCCGGCCAGGTTCGACACGTGTACCTGCGCCGGGCCCGCGCGTTGCGGCCCGACCTGGTGGAGGAGGGAGAACCATGACGGGAGTGGCATTTCAGGGCATCGCCGGGGCCTATTCGGAGGAGGCCATCCGCCAGTTCTTTGGCCCCGAGGTGGAGAGTGTCCCCTGCAGAACGCTGGCCGACATCTTTTTCGCCGTGGAAGGGAAGGAGGCCGACTATGGGATGCTGCCGGTGGAGAACGCCGTCGCTGGATCTGTGACCCAGTCTTACGAACTGCTGCTGGATCACGATCTGCGCATCCACGCCGAGGCGATCCTGCGCGTGCGGCACATGTTGCTCGCCCTCCCTGGGACTCGGCTCGCTGAGTTGAAGCGCGTCCGGTCGCACCCGCAGGCGCTCGCCCAATGCCAGCGCTACCTCGAACGCCACGGGCTGGAGCCAGAGCCGGCGTTCGATACCGCCGGCAGTGCCCGCGACCTGGCCGCCGACCCGGAACCCGGCGTCGGTGTGATCGCCAGCGAGTTGGCCGCCGAGCTGTACGGCCTGCAGATCCTCGACCGGAGCGTCGAGGATTTTCCCTTCAACTACACCCGGTTCTTCGTCCTGGCTCTCGAAGACTCACCCCGCGCGCAGCGAAGCAAGACGTCGCTCGCGTTTACCACCCCTCACCGACCGGGGGCGCTGTACGAGTGCCTCGGAGAGTTTGCCATACGGGGGATCAACCTGGCCAAGATCGAGTCGCGCCCGCGCCTCAACCGGCCGTGGCAGTATATCTTTTACCTGGACTTTGAGGGACACTGCCAGGACCCGGAGTGCGAAGCGGCCATCATGGGTTTGCTGCGGCGTTCCTCGTTCGTCAAGCTGATGGGCTCGTACCCGGCCGCTACGACCCCCGTGCCCGATAATGGGGTCACGGCGTCAGGGTAAGTAACGCCCCAGGAGATGATCGCATGATTGTAGTTATGAAGAAGGGCGCGACGGGCGCCCAAATCGCCAACGTCACGGCCCGCATCGAGCAGTTGGGCTGCCGGGTGCACCTCTCGGAAGGGGAGGAGCGCACCATCATCGGCGTCATCGGCAACGGTCGCCCGCTGGACCGCGAGCCGATCGAACGGCTGGATGGGGTCGAGCGGATGGTGCCCATCCTGCGGCCTTTCAAGCTGGCCAGCCGTGAGTTTCACCCCCAGGACACCGTCGTCAAGGTGAACGGCGTTTCGATCGGCGGCAGGCAGTTGGTCGTGATGGCCGGCCCATGTGCCGTCGAAAGCTGCGAGCAACTGCTCGAGACCGCGCGCGCCGTGAAGGAGGCGGGAGGCCGCGTGCTCCGTGGTGGGGCCTTCAAACCGCGCACGTCCCCCTACAGTTTCCAGGGCCTGGGCGAGGAGAGGTTGCGGCTTCTGGCCCAGGCCCGCGACGAGACCGGGCTGCCGGTCGTCACCGAGGTGATCGATCCCCAGATGGTGCCACTCGTCACGACGTACGCCGACATCCTCCAGGTCGGGGCCCGGAACATGCACAACTATGCCCTGCTGCACGCCATCGGCGAGGCGCAGCGGCCGGTGCTGCTCAAACGGGGGATGATGTCCACGATAGAGGAATTGCTGATGGCCGCCGAGTACGTCCTCTCTCACGGCAACGAGCGCGTCATCCTGTGCGAGCGTGGCATCCGCACGTTCGAGCACTATACTCGCAACACGCTCGACATCAGCGCCGTGCCGCTGCTCAAGCAACTCTGCCACCTGCCGGTCATCGTGGACCCCAGCCACGGGACGGGCAAGTGGGAACTGGTGGAGCCGGTCTCGCGGGCGGCCGTCGCGGCCGGCGCTGATGGGCTGATCATCGAGGTCCACCCCCACCCCGAGGTGGCCCTCTCAGACGGCGTCCAGTCCCTCAAGCCGGCCCGTTTCGCCGCGCTGATGCAGAGCCTGCGGCCGGTGGCCGAGGCCGTGGGGAGGACGCTGTGAGGCAGTTGGCGGAGGGTCGCGTCGCCGTCGTCGGGCTGGGGCTGATGGGCGGCTCGTTGGCCGGAGCGCTGCGCGGGCGGTGCCGGGCCGTCGTCGGCGTGGCGCGGCGCACGGAGACGATCGAGGCGGCGCTGG